>CACXEY010000162.1 GCA_902766695.1 uncultured bacterium | reverse complement strand
GCCGTCGGCGACCGCGCCGACCGTCGCGACCGTACCGTCGGCGACCGCGCCGACCGTGGTCTTCGCGCCGTCCGCGACGGCACCCGCCGCGCCGGCCAGCAGGTCGCCCGCCCCGGAGACCGCGGCCTTGACGGCCTGGAAGATGCCGCCGATGACGGCCTGCACGGCCTCGATGGGGGAGGCACCGCCGGATTCCTCGCCGATGCCCGTCATGTGGATGGGAGGCAGGGGGACGGGAACCGCCGCGCCCATCATCGCGGTCATGGCGACGTTCAGGCGGGTTCCTTCGACGTCGAGCTGGCGGATGATGACCTTCTTGGAGGGCTTTTCGCCGTCCTCTTTCTCGGCTTTCTCCTCTTCCTTCTCTTCCTCGGCTTCCTTCGAGAGGTTGTCGAGCAGCGCGCCGAGGTTGCTGCCGAGGAGGCCCTGTTCGTACGTGATTTCGGCGCCGTTGACGAGGATGCGGTCGATGACGATCGTGTCGGACGCGAGCGATTCCATGTCGAGGTCCACGGTGGCCTCGCCGAGATCGAAGATGCCGTCCGTCTTGTATCCCTCGGGATTGCCGATGTGCAGGCCGCGCAGCGAAACGAACCCGCGCCACAGCCGGACCGTGGCGCCATCCATCGACGCATCGACGCCGAGCACCGGGGGAACGGCCGCGTTGAACGCCTTCGGCAGCACGAAATCCATGGAGAAGAGCGCGGCCCCCAGCAGCACCGCCAGCACGATCACCAGTCCCAGCACGATTTTCAGAAATGTCTTCATTGCAATTGTTTCCTTTCGGTTCGCGCGCCATCCTACGGTTCCCCCCTCCCGAACGCAAACCGAAAACGAAGCGGCGGGCGGGGGACTTGGCGACTTGCGACTTGCGACTTGGTTGGCCCGAAGGGCTCCACAGGCTCTCCCCAAGTCGAAAGTCGCCAAGTCATGCCCTCCCGCCCTCCCGCATTTCCCCGCCGCTTTTGCTTGAAACCGCGCGCCGGTTGTGGGAACAATGCCCGGCAGCATGAAACAGCCCCCTTCCAGCCCGACTCCCTCCTTCCGCGACGCGTTCCTCGCGCGCCTGGCTTCGCCGCGTACCGGCAACGTCCTGTCGATCGTCTTCGGGTTGCTGTTTTTGTTCCTTTGCATGATCCTGCCGCTGGTGGGCAAGAGCGCGGCGCACGGCTCGGGGTCGCCCGGCGCGGGGCCGATGGACACGCTCTGGAAGAACCACCTCTTCTTCTCGCTGGTCCTGCTGGCGACGCTGCTGGCGGGCGGTGCGGCGATGGCGTCGAAGCTCCTGCGCCGCCGCACGGACGGCTCCCCCTTCCCGAAGTCCACCGCGGGCCTCCTCGCGGCGTGCGTCCTGCTGCTGTTCTGCTACGTCACGGGCCTTCTCAAGCTGTAAGGAGCCGCCGCCATGCCTTTCCGCGTGTTCAACCTCGCCGAAGCCGCCGAATACCTCAGCATGCAGGAGAAGGCGCTGGAGGAACTTGCCCGCCGAGGCGAAATTCCCTGCCTGCGCCAGGGCGGCCACCTGCACTTCCGTCACCACGACATCGACGAATGGGCGTCCGACCGCGTCCTGCATCTCGACGACCAGCGCCTGGAAGCCTTCCACCGCCGCAGCGGTTCCGCCCGCCGCGAAGTGTCCGCGGACGAGCCGATCATGCCGTCCCTCGTGCGCCCGGAATGGATCGCCCCCGCGCTGGCGTGCCGGACCAAGGCGTCGGTACTCGACGAGATGGCGACCCTGGCCGATTCCACCGAACTCGTGGGCGACCGCAAGGAACTCCTCGACAGCCTGACCGAGCGCGAAAAGCTGTGCTCGACGGCGCTCTCCGGCGGGCTCGCGCTGCTGCATCCGCGGGTGCACGAGCCGTACATGTTCTTCGACTCGTTCATCGTCGTCGGCAAGACCATCGCGCAGATCCCGTTCGGGTCGCCCGACCGCTCCACGACGGACATCTTCTTCCTGGTGTGCTGCCAGGACGACCGCATCCACCTGCACGTCCTCGCGCGCCTGTGCATGATGTGCCACCGGACGAGCCTCCTCATGGAAATGCGCGAGACCGACGATCCCAAGGAACTCCACCGCATCCTCCTCGCGAGCGAGACCGAACTGCTCGCCGCCCCTCCCTCGCCGGGCGTTTCCCGCCGCTGACAACTGCCGATCCCCCTTCAATGCGATGCGCCCCTTCCGGTCGACGGGAGGGGCGCTCGGATTTTACGGGTTTGGCCGGGAAATCAGGCGGCCTTGCGGGCGGGGAGGAGGATGTCGGTGGCGAGGTAGCAGACGGCGGCGATGGCCATTGCGGTGATGGCCGGGATGCCCCAGTGCACCAGGTTGCCGGCCGTGGCGCCGCCGATGACGCCCACCACGCTGCCCCAGTTGACCTGGCGGCCCGCGGAACCGTTCTCGGCATAGCGGTCCTTGTGGCGGAAGTAGTCGAGGACCAGGATGGCGCCGACGGGCGGGAGCGTGGCGTTGAGGATGGTCAGCCAGTCGCAGAAGTGGTTGTAGAGCCACAGGGCGAACACCGTCGCCAGCGCGCCCGCCACCAGCACCATCGGGCGCTTCGGGGCCTTGGTCAGGTTCGAGAGGCCGAGCGAGCCGGTGTAGAGGGCGACGTCGTTCGTCGTCCAGATGTTCGCGCCCAGCACCAGGATGGCCGGAATCATCAGCCCCATCGCCGCCATCACGAAGAAGATGTCCTTCTCGCCCGTGAAGGCGCCCGCGACGCCGCCGAAGAAGAACATCAGCGTGTTGCCGAGGAAGAAGGCGATGACCGTCGTCCAGATGGCCGCGTTCGGCCGCGCGAACCGCACGAAGTTCGGCGTCGCGGTGCCCCCCGACACGAACGAGCCGATGACCATGCCCACCGCCGCCAGCAGGGAGAGGTTGCCGGCGCTCTTGGCGAAGATGGCCTGCATGCCGCCGCCGTCGATGATGGATTTGCCCATCGCGTAGCAGCCGAGGACCGTGATGAGCGGGACGGAGATCCACGAGACGATTTCGAGCCCCTTGACGCCGTAGTAGGTCGAAAGGGTGGTGGCGACGCCGATGGCGATGACCATGCCCCAGAGCGCGGCGGGGCCGGCGCCGGGCAGGAACTTCTGCTGGATGGGATAGGCGAACATGGCGAAGCCGACGCCGGTCCAGCCGATCTGCGTGAGGGAGATCATGGCCGACGGCAGATACGAGCCCTTGGGACCGAAGGCGCGGTGGCAGAGGAGGTCGAAGTTGAGGCCGGTCTTCGCGCCGATGTAGCCGAGCGCGCCGGTGTAGGCGCCGAGGATGGCGCCGCCGATGGCGACCGCGAGCAGGAAGCCGTTGAGGTTCAGTCCTGCGGCCAGTTCCGCGCCGGTCCACATGCTGGCGGAGAAGAAGGTGAACCCGAGCAGGATCAGGAGCATGGACCAGAAGCCCTTGCGCTCGCTGGCGGGTACGGCCGAGAAGGCGTAGTCGGTGTCGTTGTGTTGTGGCTCGCTCATGGCGTTCCTCCGTTGTCGTGTGTGGACAAAAAATGGCGGAGAGAGAGGGATTCGAACCCTCGGTACCGGTTTAAGCCAGTACGACGGTTTAGCAAACCGTTGCCTTCGGCCACTCAGCCATCTCTCCGCTATCGGGTTTGGAACTCATACCATAAGCCACCGCGCATCCGCCCGCAAGTTCTTTTTTCGCCGCAGACGTGTTTTTCGGGACGCGGAGGAAACGGGGCGTCGACGGCACGACAACCCGCCGACGCGCGGGATGGTGCGACTCAGGGCGCGGGCGCGGCGGGTTTGGGGGCGCCGCCCTGGCGGGCCTTGGGCTTGGGCATCAGGGTCATCTGGATGTTGCGGCCGAGGAGTTTGGGGGCCTGCTCGACGACGCCGATGTCGCTGGCGTCCGCCAGGACGCGGTTCATCAGGTCGAAGCCCAGTTCCTTGTGGGCGTTTTCGCGGCCGCGGAAGAACAGGGCCACCTTCACGCGCGAGCCTTCGGAGAGGAAGTCCTTGAGCTTGCGCAGCTTGACGGCGTAGTCGGCGTCGCCCACGCTGGGATGGAATTGCACTTCCTTCACCCGCGTCGCCGCCGCGTTGCGGCGGTTCTGCTTGGCCTTCTTGCCCTGTTCGTAGCGGAATTTGCCGTAGTCCATGATCTTGCACACGGGCGGCCGCGCGGTCGGGGAGATCTCGACGAGGTCGAGGCCGGCGTCGCGCGCCTTGGCCTGCGCGACGGGCGTGGGGACGATCCCCAGCGCTTCGCCCGTCGGCCCGACGAGGCGTACCTCGGGGACGCGGATGCGCTGGTTCATGCGCGGGGTGTTGGCGTTGCGCGGGTCCGGCTTTTGGTTGGGAGGAGGGAGGGGCATATTCCTTTTTCGGTTGTTCCGTTTTTGGGGGGTTGTTGTTTGTCAGTGGTTTTTAGCGAAATCGGAGGTGAGGGAAAAGTGAAAAGTGACAAGTGACAAGTGAAAAGATGCGGTGGATTGGTTCGGGATTTGAAATTTGAAGAATCCGCAGTTTGTCACTTGTCACTATTCACTTGTCACTCGCGCGGCGTCAGGCGCCGTGTTTGACGGCGCACTCGGCGTCGAGTTTGGCGATGAAGGCGTTGAGGGGCATGGCGCCGATGTCGCCTTCGGCGCGGGAGCGGACGGAGACGGTGCCGGATTCGGCTTCGCGCGCGCCCATGACGAGCATGTAGGGGATCTTCTGGAGGCGGGCGTCGCGGATCTTGGCGCCCATCTTGTCGCTGCGGGAGTCGACGTGGACGCGGAAGCCGCGGGCGCGCAGGACGTCGGCGACCTTCTCGACGGCCGGCAGGGCCTTGTCGTTGACGGGGATGAGCTCGACCTGCACGGGCGCGAGCCAGAGCGGGAAGGCCCCGGCGTACTGCTCGATGAGGATGCCGATGAAGCGCTCCAGGGAGCCCAGCACGGCGCGGTGCAGCATGACGGGGTGGTGCTTCTGCCCGTCGGGCCCCGTGTAGACGGCGTTGAGGCGGCCTTCGCTGGGCAGCTGGTAGTCGAGCTGGATGGTCCCGCACTGCCAGGGGCGGTTCAGGGCGTCGATGAGGGTGAACTCGAGCTTGGGCCCGTAGAAGGCCCCTTCGCCCTCCTGGATGACGTAGTCCATGCCGGTGGCCTTGCAGGCGGCGGCGAGGGCCTCTTCGGCGTGGCGCCAGGTGGCTTCGTCGCCGACGTGGTCGGCGGGCATGGTGCTGAGCTTCACCAGCAGGTTCTTGTCGAACCCGAAATCCTTGTACACGCCCACCAGGAGGCGGCAGAACTTGGCGACCTCGGCCTCGATCTGTTCCTCCGTGCAGAGGATGTGGGCGTCGTCCTGGACGAAGCCGCGGACGCGCATGATGCCGTGGAGGGTCCCGCTGGGCTCGTTGCGGACGCAGTGGCCGAATTCCGCCAGCCGCAGCGGCAGGTCCTTGTAGCTGCGGGTGCGGCTCTTGAAGATTTCGAGCGCGCCGGGGCAGTTCATGGGCTTGACGGCGAAGATGCGCTTTTCGCTCTCCGTGATGAACATGTTGGCCTGGTAGTGCTCCCAGTGGCCGCTGCGCTCCCAGAGGCTGCGGGGCATGATGGCCGGGGTGTTGACCTCCTGGTAGCCGTCGGCGACCAGCTTCCGGCGCATGTAGTCCTGGAGCTCGATGTAGATGGTCCACCCCTTCGGATGCCAGAAAATCTGCCCCGGGTCCTCGGGGTCGAGGTGGAACAGGTCGAGCTCGCGGCCCAGCACGCGGTGGTCGCGGGCCTTCGCCTCCTCGCGCATCTTCAGGTACGCGTCGAGATCCTCCTGGGAGAGGAAGGCGGTGCCGTAGAGGCGCTGGAGCATCTTGTTCTTCTCGTCGCCGCGGAAGTAGGAGCCGGCGACGGAGAGGATCTTGAACGCCTTGATCTCGGCGGCGGCCGCGACGTGCGGGACGACGCAGAGGTCGGTGAAGTCGCCGCTGTGGTAGAGCGTGATCGTCTCGCCCTCGGGGATGTCGGCGAGGCGTTCGAGCTTGTAGGACTGGCCGCGGGAGCGCATCAGTTCCATGACCTCCTCGCGGGTCTTCTCCTCGCGCACGAAGGGTACGTTCTCCGCGATGATCTTGGCCATTTCGGCCTCGATGGCGGGGAAATCCTCTTCGGTAAGGCGGTGGGAGAGGTCGAAATCGTAGTAGAATCCCTCGTCGGTGGCGGGGCCGATGTCGAAGCGGGTGTCCGGCCAGAGATGCCGCACCGCGGCCGCCATGATGTGCGCCGCGCTGTGCCGGACGGTGGAAAGGGCGATGTCGTTTGGATTCATTTTATGGAAACCGTTTCTCTTGGGGTTGAACGTCCGCGCACTCTACTCCCCTCCCCCCGCAAAGTCAACGGATTGGGCCGCATCCAGCGGTTTGCCCCGCCGAGGCGAGGAGGCGCTCCGCGTTGCCGCCGAAGAACCCGCGCAGGAAGCCGTCGCCGAGGTCCAGGCTTTTCCAGAAGGCCACCTCCGCCGACTGGTCGGTCCACGGGCTGTCCGTCCCGAACAGCAGGTACTCCGCCGGATGCGCCAGCGCCATCTCCCGCACGCGCTCCGGCGGCAGGAAGGGCGACGCCATCGACGCATCCAGCCAGATCGGCCGCCCCAGCAGCGTGCGCGCCGACTCCTCCCAGTCCATCCAGCCGCCGAAGTGCGTCGCGACCAGCTTCAGGCCGGGAAAGTCCTCCGCCAGGCGCGCGATCTTCGCCGGATTGCACCAGCGGTCGTGCGGGTACGCGATGTCGAAGCCGCAGTGGACCACCACCATCAGGTTCAGGTCGCGAATCTTTACGTAGAGGGGGCGCATGCGCGGCTCGTCCACCGAAAAGCCCTGGTAGTAGGGGTGGAACTTGACGCCCTTGAAGCCGTCCGCCGCCGCTTCCTCCAGATGCGCCGCCGCCTGCGGGTCGTCGGGATGCACCGACACCAGCATCTCCAGCTCCGGCGCCGACGCGCGCACTTCGCGGGCCCAGTCGCGGATTCCCGCGTAGTGGTGCGGGCGCGTCGCGATGGGGCAGACCACCGACCGGGCGATGCCCGCCCGGCGCATCGAGGCGCGCAGGGCGCCGACGGTGCCGTCCAACGCGTGGCCGAGTCCGCTGTTGGCGGCGAGCTTGGCCAGCGCGCGCCCGGCGAGGGCGTCCGCGAAGGCGTGGGTGTGGAAGTCGATGATCGTCATGGCGCGCCGCTCTATAGCACCTTCCGCCCCGGCACGCAAACCATTGTGGCCGTCAGGGCGCCGCCCCGTCCGCGGCCAGCCCGGCGAGCCACGCGGCCACCCGGTTACGGAGTTCCAGCGCCTTCCCGCCCAGGTCCGGAGCGGACAGCAGGCGCGCGAGAACCCCCTTCGTCGCTTCCACCCGCTCCGGGGAGACGTTCACCCGCCGGTCGTGCGAGATTACGGAAAAACCGTCCGTTTTCCGCGCTTTCGCGACCGCCCCCCGGCGCCGCAGGGGATGGATTTTCCGGACCGCGACGAGCCGGACGATGCCCAGCTTCGCTTCCACGAAGCGCGAGAGGGCGGCCTGGGTCGGGTTCTCGCGGAGGATTTTCGCCAGGCGCCGCCGCGCGGCCGCGAAGGGAGCGTCGAGTCCGGCGGGGAGCGCCGTTCCGGCGGGCGCGCCGTCGAGGAGCCACTCCAGCGGGAGGCGGTCGTCGATGGCCAGGACCTGGCGGAGGCGCTGGACGAGCTTCTTGTAGCGCATGACGGTGGAATAGCCGACGGCGACGCGCCGGTCCTCCAGCCAGCCTTTCGTGCCGCCTTTGCGCGCGCGGATGACGGACTTGCCGTTGGGGAGGTCTTCGCGGACGAGGGAGCGGTCGAGCGTGGGATCGAGGTCGGCCAGGCGCGAACCGAGGCGCAGGCACGCGGGGAGCGTGCGGGGCTTGGCGTTCCAGGGCTCCGCGATGTCTTCGGGGGAGGGCGTGCCGCGCAGGGAGGGGGAGTCGGGATGCGGCTCGCGGAGGCGCTGTCGGCGGGCGAGTTCGTCGAAAACCCATTGGCCGACTTCGGTGAGCGCGTAGGCGGCGAATACCGCCGGGGTCAGCGCGAGGAGCCAGGGGGTGAGGTTGCGGGCGACGAAGCGGCCGCCGTAGCCGGTGTTTTCGACGGCGCGGGTGGTGGCCGCGAAGGCGCGGCCGGTGGAGTCCAGGGCGTGGAGAAGGGATTTTTTCATGGGCGGGAGGATGGGGGACGGAAGGGCGGGAGTCAAGTGTTTTCTGTAATCTCGCTGGATGGGGAGACAAGGGGCTTGCGGGGAGGGGGGCGGGCGGGTAGGATGGAGGGGATGAGCGAAACATTCTCCATCGAGATGCCGGAGACGCTGGGCGTGATTGCCGGGCGCGGGACGTACCCGTGGCAGTTGGCGCGGTCGGCCCATGCGCAGGGGGTCAGGCGCGTGGTGGCGTTCGCGTTCCGGGGGGAGACGTCGTGGCGGATTGAGCACTATGCGGACGAGACGGTGTGGCTGCGGCTCGGGCAGCTGCGGGCGACGCTGGACGCCATCCAAGGGCGCGGGGTGACGAAGCTGGTCATGGCGGGGCAGATCAAGCCGACGCGGCTCTTCAGCCTGCGGCTGGACGCGATGGCGTTCGGCATCCTGCGGTCGCTGCCCAAGAAGAACGCGCACACGATCTTTGGCGCGGTGGCGGACGAGTTCCGGAAGATCGGGGCGGAGCTGCTGCCGGCGTACTGCTTCATGGAAACGGAGATGCCGCCCGCGGGGCGCATCGCGGGGCGCGACCCGGACCAACGGGAGCGGGCCGACATCCGTCTCGGCGCGCGGGTGGCGAAGGTCACCAGCGGGCTGGAAATCGGCCAGACGGTGGTGGTCAAGGACGGGACGATCCTGGCGGTGGAGGGATTCGAGGGGACGGACGAGACGATACGGCGCGCGGGGCGGCTCGGCGGCCCGGGCGCGGTGGTGGTCAAGGTCGCGAAGCGGGGGCACGACATGCGGTTCGACATCCCGATCATCGGGACGCGCACGTTCAAGAACCTGAAGAAGGCCGGCATTTCGTGCCTGGCGGTCGAGGCGAAGCGGAGCATCCTGCTCGACCGCGAGGAGCTGGAGAAGCTGGCGGGAAAGATGGGGCTCGCGTTCGTGGCCATCGACGCGGAGGCGGAAGCGGCGGCGGGGGAGGGGGAAAAGAAATGAGCGACAATTCCGACAATTGCATCCAACAATTCCGACAATTTTCTTGGAAAGAATTGTCAGAAATTGTCAGAAATTGTCTGATGGATTTTGTTTGAAAGGAGAAGAAACATGGCGGCTGAACAGCGGAAGATCAAGGCGGGCGTGCTGGGCGTGGGGAGCCTGGGGCAGTGGCACGCGCGGATTTATTCGGAGATGCCGGACGTGGAGCTGGTGGGCGTGTTCGACGCCGACCGCAAGCGCGCGCAGGAGATCGCGGAGCGCTACCACACGAAAGCCTTCCGCACCGCGGAGGAGCTGGCGGACGCGACCGAGGCGCTGAGCATCGTGGTCCCCACCGACAAGCACCGCCTGGTGGCCGGCATGGCCATCGCCAAGGGCAAGCACGTGCTCGTCGAGAAGCCCATCGCCGCCACCACGCAGGAAGCGGAGGAGCTGGTGCACCTGGCGCAGCAGAAGGGGGTCATTTTGCAGGTCGGGCACGTCGAGCGGTTCAATCCGGTGCTGAGCGTGGTGAACCCGGCGAAGGCGAAGCCGCTGTACGTCGAGGCGCTGCGCATCGCGCCGTACCCGCCGCCGCGCTTCGGTCTGCTGCCGCGCGGGACCGAGGTGAGCGTCATCCTCGACCTGATGATCCACGACCTCGAAATCATCCTGCACCTCGTCCAGTCCAAGGTGGTGGACATCCGGGCCGTCGGCGTACCGATCCTGAGTAAGAGCGAGGACATCGCGAACGTCCGCCTCCGCTTCGAGAACGGCTGCGTCGCCAACGTCACCGCCAGCCGCATCAGCATGGAGAAGCAGCGCAAGATCCGCATGTTCCTGCCCGACGCGTACGTCTCGCTCGACTACCAGGAGCAGACCGGCAAGATCCTCCGCAAGAAACTCCTCGGCATCGAAAAGAAGGACATCCCCATCCACAAGGGCGAGCCGCTGGCGCTGGAGCTGCGGTCCTTCGCCGACTGCGTGCGCAACCGGTCCGAG
Organism: uncultured bacterium; assembly: GCA_902766695.1. Taxonomy (GTDB): domain Bacteria; phylum Verrucomicrobiota; class Kiritimatiellia; order CAIQIC01; family Lenti-01; genus CACXEY01. The sequence continues at coordinate 22,666 of CACXEY010000162.1, read as the reverse complement.
CCGGTGGTGGACGGCGAACACGCGGCGGAAGCCCTCAAGCTGGCCGTCGCCATCGTCAAGAGCATCCGCCAGAACGGCCAGACCTGACGCTCCCCCCATGCAGCCCGAAAAGCTCATGATCGTGGCGGGGGAGGAGTCCGGCGACCAGCACGCGGCGCGGCTGGTGCGCGACCTGCGGAAGGCGCGTCCGGGCGTGGAGCTCTGGGGCATCGGCGGCGCGGCGATGCGGCGCGAGGGGGTTAGGATCCTCGTCGATTCGCGCGTGATGGCGGTGCTGGGGCTGTGGGAAGTGCTGGCGCGGATCGGGTTCTTCCGGCGCGTCTTCAAGCGCATGAAGGACGAGCTCCGCCTGCACCGCCCCGACGCGCTGCTGCTGGTGGACTATCCCGGCTTCAACCTCCGCCTCGCGCGGGAAGCGCACGCGATGAAGATTCCCGTCTTCTACTACATCTCCCCGCAGGTCTGGGCATGGAACCGCGGGCGCATCCCCAAGATGGCGCAGATCATCGACCTGCTGATGGTGATTTTCCCGTTCGAGACGGCGGTGTTCGAGGGCACGGGGCTGCGTACCGTGTTCGTGGGGCACCCGCTCGTCGAATCCGTCAAGCGCACCCTGCTCTCCGCGCCGGCGCCGCTTCCGTGGCCGGGCGGGGAGGACGCCTGCCGCGTCGCGATCCTGCCCGGAAGCCGGCGCATGGAAATCCGGCGCATTCTGCCCGCGCAGATCGCCGCCGCGCTGGAACTGCGCCGCCGCCGGCCGGACACCGTGTTCGCCGTCGCCGCGAGCAACGACGAAACCGCCGCGCTCATCCGCCACCAGCTCGACGCCCTTCCCGCGGGCGACCGCGCCGCGTTCGGCGTCGCCGTCGGTACCATGCGCGACGTCTGCCGCACCGCCCGCGCCGCGATGGTGTGCTCCGGCACGGCCACCGTCGAGACCGCGCTCCTCGGCTGCCCGATGATCGTCGTCTACCGTGCCGCATGGCTGACCTACTGGATCGGCCGGATGCTCGTGCGGGTGAAATGGCTCGGCATGGTCAACCTGATAGCCGGCCGCACCCTGTGCCCGGAGTTCATCCAGCACGACGCCCGCCCCGACGCCATGGCCGACGCGCTGGCGCCGCTTCTCGACGACGGTCCCGCCCGAACCGAGCAGCTCAACGGCCTCCGCGCCGTCGCGGCCTCCCTCGAAGGCGACCCCGCCTGCGGTCCCGGCGAAACCGTCGCCGCCGAACTCGCGCGGCGGGCCCCGCAACCGTAGCTTTTCCCCGGCCCCGTTTTTACCGGGACGGGCCGTCCGATGGGGTGTTTTCCGCACCGTGCCGCCGCGGCCGCGGAAGCAGGCAGGAGGCGGCGTAGCCGGCCGCGAAGGTCACCGCCAGCGAGAAGGGGAAGCGCCACGCCCAGTGGACCGGCGTCGTCGAGAGCCACTGCGTCGCCGCGATCGCCACGACCGCCCCCGCGAGGCCGCCCGGGAACGTCGCCCGCTCCGTCAGCATCCCCAGCAGGAACAGCCCCAGCACCGGCGCGTTGAACAGGCTCACTACCTGCGTGTACGCTTCGATCAGCTGCTCGAAGCGCGCCGCCCAGAACGCCACCGCCGTCGCCGCCGCCCCCAGAACCAGCACCAGCACCCGCGCGAGGCGCAGTTCGGCGGCTTCGCCGCGCGGTGCGAGGTGCAGCGGACGGAGGAAGTCGTGGATCACCACCGTCGAGACGCAGCTGATCCCCGAGTCCATGCTCGACATCGCCGCCGCGAAGAGCGCCGCCACCAGCAGCCCCGACACGCCGTCCGGCAGCGCCCGCACGATGAACGCCGGCAGCAGCCGGTCGCCCGCCAGGTCCGCCGGCAGCAGCGCCGGGTCCGCCGCCTGCACCGCGTAGAGGCCCAGCCCCAGGAACAGCAGCAGCCCGATCACCACGAAGTCCACCCCCGCGTTGAAGCACAGCGCCTTCGCCACGCCGCGCGGGGTCGAGATCGACATCATCCGCTGGACCGTCGTCTGGTCGGTCCCGTAGTCCTGCATCAGCTGGAAGAAGTATCCCGCGCCGACCACCCAGCCGCTCATCGCCGTCAGCGAGAGGTGCCAGTCCGCCACGTGCAGGTGGCCGTGGTCGCGCGCGAAGGACAGGATCCCCGCCGCCCCGCCCGGCGCCCGCGCCGACAGCGCCGCCGCCAGCCACGCGATGCCGCCCACCATCAGCACGAACTGCACCACGTCCGTCCAGATCACCGCCACCATGCCGCCGAGCACCGTGTACGCCGTCGCCAGCACCCCCATCGCCAGGATGCACGCCCACTGCGGCAGACCCGTCGCCACCGAGAGCGCCAGCGCCGGCGCGTAGACCACCAGCCCCAGCCAGCCGATCCGCGCCAGCAGGAAGAGCGCCGCGGCCGTGCGGCGGGCGCCGGGGCCGAAGCGGGCTTCGAGGTACTCGTACGACGTCGTCGCGTGCAGGCGGATGTAGGCCGGATAGATCAGCCGCACCAGGACCGGCGCCACCGCCACGCTCGCGAAGCCGACCACGATGAACGCGATGTTCTCGCGGTAGGCCGTGCCGGGCAGGGCCATGAACGTCACCGCGCTCGTCAGCGACGCGTACATGCTCATGCCCGCCGCCCACCACGGCATGCGGCGGCCGGCGAGGAAATAATCCTCCGTCGTCTTCTGGCGGCCGGCGAAGGCGAAGCCGATCGCGAGCATCGCGAGGAGGTAGGCGGCGAGGACGGCGGTGTTGAGCGGGGTCATGGCGGGCGGGTTCCTTTCACGGGTCCCTTGTACCACGGCGGCGGCGGCGCGCCACGGAAAAAGCGGCGGGAAGAAGGCCTGTCGTTCATGGTGGGAGGAAGGGGGGCAAAAGCACGGGAAACCGACATATTTTCCATAATCTCAAATGTGGGAGGGGCGGGCGGGAGGCGGGTGCCGGGGATGGAAGGTCCCATCCGCGGCGGGGCGGAATCGGGGCTGTACATCGGCGGGGCGTTCGCCTAGAGTGGCGCGCATGAAAGCCAGCATCCCGATTCTCTCGTACCGGAACATCTCCCCCGTCTGCGGCATCCCCCCCGCCGAGTTCCGCACGCAGCTGGAATGGCTGCGCGACCGCGGCTGGCAGTGCGTCCCCCTCTCCCGCGCGATCGATTACGTCAAGGGCCGCGGCGGCATCCCGGAGAAGGCCTATGCGATCACCTTCGAGGACGCCTTCCTCGACCACTGGGTCTACGCCGCCCCCCTCCTGCGCGAGTTCGGCCTGAGCGCCGCGTTCACGTGCGTGACCGCGTTCCTGCACGACGGTCCCTGCCGCCCCGACTCGACCACGGAAGGCGCGGACCTGCGGTCCCTGCCGATGTCGCGCGACGCGTGGGCCCTGGCGGCGGAACGCAACGATCCCTCCGGCTTCATGAACCGCTTCGAGCTGCGGATCCTCACCGAGGAACAGGGGCACGAACTCGTCGCGGGGACCCACACCCGCCAGGCGTGCTTCGTCTCCGACCGCGCGAGCGACCGGCGCCCGAAGTCGGAGGCCGACCCGCTGCACGGCCTCGACGCCGACGCGCAGGAGGAAGGCCCCGTCTATCCCACCGGCTCCGCCTACGCGCACGACGGCTTCTGGCCCGTCGGCGACGGCATGTTCGACCGCCCGCTGGTGCGGCGCCGGACGGAGGAACGGATCGAGTTCTGCCTGAACGAGTTCCTGCTGTGCCGGGAGCGTCTGGAGGAACTCACGGGGCAGCCGTCGCGCGTGCTGGCGTGGCCGTGGGGGGAGTTCGACGAGGTGGCGGTGGAGATGGCGGCGCTGTCGGGATTCGAGGCGGCGCTGTCGTTCCAGCGCGGTCCGAACGACCCGACGACGCGCCCGTTCGCGGTCTGCCGCATCCGGATGCAGGGAGGGGAGACGGTGCGCGAGCTGGGGCGCCGCATGCGCACGGCGAGTTCGCCGACGCTTTCGCGCATGTTCCGCCGGCGTACCGGCTGGGTTCCGCTGTCCAAGGTGTGAGGACGGGGCCGGGAGGGAACCGTCCGGCGGGGGCGCGGCGGAATCCGGCGGCGTGAAAAGGACGTGGACAGGCTTGGCGATCGCGGTCCCGACCATCTTGGTCTGGGGCGTGACGTTCGTGGACACGAAGGCGCTGCTGCTGGCGGGGTTTTCGGCGCTGGAGATCCTGGTGGTTCGGTTCGCGATGGCGTACGCGGTGCTGTGGGCGATGTGTCCGCGGCGGTTGCGCGGGGTCCCGGCGCGGGACGAGGCCGTGTTCGCGCTGGCGGGGTTGTCGGGGGCGACGGTGTACCAGTTCGCGGAGAATCTCGCGATCCACTGGACCAACGCGTCGAACGTCAGCATCATCGTCTCGGCGTGCCCGATGCTGACGGCGCTGGCGACGCAGGCGCTGCTGGGGGAGAAGGTGCTGACATGGCGGTTCGCGGCGGGATTCGCGATCGCGATGGCGGGGGTGGCGATGGTGTCGCTGGACGGGGTGGAGAGTTTCGGGTTCCGTCCGGCGGGCGATTTGTGCGCGCTGGGGGCGTCGGCGAGCTGGGCGGTGTATTCGGTGCTGGTGACGCGGATCAACGCGAAGGGCTATCCGCCGCTGGCGGCGATCCGGCGGGTGTTCTTCTGGGCGCTGGCCGCGATGGCGCTGCCGGTGGCGTACGGGTTGCTTCGGCCGGACGCGGCGGCGGCGGTGTCGTGCGGCATCGACCTGGGGGCGGCCGTGAACGCGGCGCGGTTTTCGTCGGTGTCCAACTGGCTGCACCTGGGATTCCTCGGCATCCTGGCGAGCGCGGCGTGCTTCGCGGCGTGGAACGCGGCCTGCGAGCGTCTGGGGACGGTGCGGGCGACCGTGGGCATCTACATGATCCCGGCCGTGACGGTGCTGTTCGCGTGGCTGCTCCTCGGCGAACGCCTGACGGCCGTTGGGGCGGCGGGGGCGCTGCTGACGCTGCTGGGCGTCGTGCTCTCGGGACGCCGCTGACGGGGTGGGGGACACGGAGCGGGGGGAACGCACCCGGAAAGCTGCCGGCGCGCATCACGCTCCGGCGCGCTGCATCCGTTCAGAGGCTTTTTCATGGTCCATGGCCAACACCCTCCGCGCAAGGGGCGCATGGTCCACGCCATTGCGGGCGGGCCCCGCCGGGATGTCCCTGCAACGGCCCGCGGCGGAGGGTTGTATGGACGGTGCTGTTCATGGAAGGGGATGTGGGGGAAAAAACAGGGGAAAACAACGAGATTTTCCGTGTTTCCAAAGTCTTGCGCGGATGGCGGGCGGCGGGGCGGACGTTTTTGGAGTGCATCCGGGCGGGGAATGGTGTAGAAAGGACGGGATTCACGGAAAAGAACGAAAGGAACAGGCCATGGCGTGGACGATCACGGAAAACGGTAACAGGCTGGACGTGGCGATCGACGGTCGCTTCGTGGCGGCCGTCGCGCCTTCGGCCCGCGACGAGATCATTGCCAAGATGCGCGACGGGATGAACGTCGTGTTCGATCTGGGGCGGATGGTCCACATCGATTCGAGCGGCATCGGGGTCCTCGTGCAGGTGCTGCAGAAGGCGAAGGCCCACGGCGGGCACGTGGTGCTGGCCGGGCTCCAGGAGGGACCGCGGCTCGTCTTCGAGATCACGAAGGTCAACCGCGTGTTCCAGATCGTGGACAAGCCGGAGGACGCGTTCCCCGCGTGAGGTCCCGCTCCCCGGAAGAAGGCGGACGATGACCGGAACGGATCCCGAACGGACGCGCGGAATGGCACGGCCGGCGCGACGTTTTCCCGCGGCGCGGCGCTTGCTGCCGCTGCTGCTGCTCCTGCCGCTGCCCTGGACGGCGGGCCTCCCGGCTCGCGCGGAGACGGTGGCGGTGGCGGACTGCGAGCGGGATTCGGCGGTGGATTACTGGGCGGCGGCGGACGTGCAGTTCTGCCGCCGGGTCATGGACGAGGTGTTCGCCCTGGCCGGGGTGGAGCCGGTGCGGGCGGAGTTCGACGCGGACGGGATGCTCGTGGTCTCGAACGCGGAGGTGGTCTGCTCGGCGTTCCGGACGGAGAAGCTGCTGGAGGACTACGATTTCCCGCAGCAGCCGATGGGGCGGATGCATTACGGGGTGTACATGACGCAGAAGCGGGCGTCGAAGCTGTTCGGGGCGAAGCTGCCGGAGGGGATGCGTCCGCGGGTGGCGTATTCGCCGGTGTCGCAGGGGCAGCGCGGCAACGGGGACCGCCTGCGCTATTTCGAACGCGCGGGGATGAACCCGCAATACGTGGAGTACCCGACGAGCGCGGGGGCGGTCGAGGCGCTGAAGGCCGGGGAGGTGGATGCGCTGTTCCTCTACACCCCCCACGGAAAGCGCCCGGAAGGCCTCGCGGAAATCGTGCCGATCGGAACCCGCAACGTGTATTTCGCGGTGCGCAAGGACCGCCCGGAGCTGCTGGAGCGGCTCTCGGCGGCCTACCGGGAGTGGTACATCGACCACATCGACCGCTACGACCGCTGGCGGGAGGAGCTGCTGGGCATCCCGACCCCGGAAAACCGGGTGCGGATCGCCGCCTACGAGCGCGCGGACCTCTTCCGCCTCTCGCCGGACGGCAAGCGGAGCGGGCGGCTGGAGGACTGGCTCCGGGCGCTCTGCGACGTGGCGCACTGGACGCCCGACTACGTGTACGGGTCCTTCGAGCAGTCCCTGGAGGACGTGCGGAACGGGCGGCTGGACCTGATGGGCGGCGTGACCGTCACGCCGGAGCGGCGGGAGGAGTTCCTGTATCCGCACTCGGCGTGCGGGATGGGGCGCGTGTACCTGTGGACCCGCCGGAACACCCCCTACAAGGCCGGCCATCCGGAGACCTGGGGCGGAATGAAGGTGGGGGTGCTGGCGGGGACCAACAGCGGGCGCCGGATGCAGGAACGGGTGCAGGAGAGCGGCCTGGACATCGACGTGGTGGAGTTCGAGCGGGAGCAGGACATGATGGCGGCCTACGCCGAGGGCGCCATCGACGCGTGCGTGAACCTGGGAATGCGGGAGCTGGCCGAGGGGCGCACGCTGCGGCTCTGCGACGCCTACCAGATGTATTTCGTCTGCCCGCGCAGCCGCCCGGAGCGCTTCGCCGAGCTGGAGCGGACGATCGACGCGATCTGCGACGACCACCCGCGCTACATGCGCCTGATCGCAGAGCGCCACTACGGGGCGCGCGGCGGAATGGGCGACCTGAGCGCCGCGGAGACGCAGTGGCTGGAGCGGCGGCTGAAGAATCCGCTGCCGGTCGTGGTCGATTTCTCGCCGTGGCCGTTCCCGATGAAGGACGAACACGGCTCGCCGGTGGGGTTCCCCTCGGCGCTGCTCAAGAAGCTGTCGCGCCGGACGGGACTGCCGCTCGCCCAGGCGGTGCAGTCGGAGGCGCGGACGGCGGAGGCGAAGTTCCTGCGCGGGGAGACCCAGCTCTGGGCGCCGTATCCGCTGGACCCGGAGGAGTACGAGGCGGTGCGGGTGTTCTCGTTCCCGGTGCCGGAGCACTGCGCGGAGGCGTACGGGGCGGCGGACCGGCAGGCGGAATTCGTGCTGCTCGCGCAGCCGGGGACGCCGGACGCGCTGGTGTCCATCCTGCGCAAGGGGTTCGAGGCGATTTCCATCGAGAATCTCCAGGAAATGATGCTGGAGGATCTGGCGGAGCTGAACGCGGAACGGCACTTCCTCGGGCTCACGGACGATGAGCTGGCGAAGTACGGGACGCTGGCGGCGCTGGGGATTTTCGCGCTCGTCACGCTCTACGGGTCGGTGATGCTGGTGATGCTCAAGCGCCACGCCCAGCGCGCGGAAGCCGCCGCCGAGCGCGCCGAGGATTCCGCCCAGGCCAAGACCCGCTTCCTCGCGATGATGTCCCACGAGCTGCGGACGCCGCTGAACGCCGTCATCGGCTTCGCCGAGTTCCTCGCGCGCGGGAACCTGCCGAAGACGCAGCGCAAGGAGTTCGTCCAGGGCATCATCGCGAGCGCGACCGCCCTGCTGGACCTGATCAACGACGTGCTCGACCTCTCGAAGCTGGAGACCGGGGCGATGCGCATGCGCGTGGGCACGTGCCCGGTGGCGAAGGTGATGGGCGAACTGCCGTCGATCTTCGGCTACCGGACGGAGAGCGTCGGGGTCAAGCTCGTGGTCCACCGGACGGGGGATTGCGAGGTGCCCGAGGTCGTGCTCTCGCGGCAGGGGTTCCGCCAGGTGCTGCTGAACCTGGTGGGGAACGCCGCGAAGTTCACGAAGGAGGGGGCCATCACGGTGGAATACGGCTGGAAACCGGAGTCGGCGGCGGTGGGAACCCTGCGCGTGGTCGTGCGGGACACGGGATGCGGGATTTCGCAGGAAAAGCTGGACCGGATCTTCGATCCGTTCGTGCAGGACATCCAGTCGCGGATGGAGGGCGCGGACGCGAAGACGAAGGGCACCGGCCTCGGACTGCCCATCGTGAAGCGGCTCGTGGAGGCGGCCAGCGGGACGATCTCGGTCAAGAGCGAACTCGGCAAGGGGACGGAATTCACGGTGGTGCTGCCGTCGCTGTGCGTGGCGGAGCCCTCCGGGGAGCAGGCGGAAGCGGAGGCGGGGGCCGTAGGGGCCGCCGGCCCGGCCGCGGGCGCGCCGGCCGCCGGCGAGGTGAAGGCGCCGGGCGCGGTGCTGGTGGTGGACGACATCTCGGTCAACCGCAAGGTCCTCGGCATCCATCTCTGGAACCTCGGCGTCAAGGACGTGCGCTTCGCCGAAAACGGCGTGAAGGCGCTCGCGGAAATGAAGTCCTGGACGCCCGACCTGGTGCTCACGGACATGTGGATGCCGGAAATGGACGGCCAGCAGCTCGCCGAAGCGATGGCCGCCGACCCGCGCCTGGCGAAGGTGCCGCTGGTGGGCATCACGGCCGACGTGGAGGTCGAGAACACCCACAGCGTGAAGCGGTTCGCGAAAATCCTCCCGAAGCCCGTCACGACGCACCGCCTGCAGTCGCTGTTCCGCGACCTGGCAGGGTGAGGCTGCCCCCATCCCGAAGCCGGCGGCGGCTCGCGGAGTTTTCCAATGATTGGAAAAGTTTTTTCCAATGGTTGGAAAAAATCGGCGGAATTTTCCAATGATTGGAAAAAATTTGCGGCGGTTTTCCAATGATTGGAAAATATTTTGGCCCGCCGGGAATTTGAATGGAAGGGGAAGACGGCTTGTGGATTGCGAATGCGGAGCGGAAGGAAAAGGGCGGCGGGGGGAGTACGGCGCGCGGCCGTCGATGAATGGAGTTGTCAGGTGAAAACCTTGCGATTTCCCATGTGCAAGAATGGGTAGGGCGGGCAGTCCCTGCCCGCCGGTGGCCGTCATGCCGAAGGACGGCGCCGGGAATGTGCGGACGCATGTTGCCCCGCGTTCCGGCTGAATGGCATCCGCATCACCAACGACATTTGCTTGCACGTTCCGGTTTCCGGCGGCGAGGGGACTCGCCGCCCTACCCGGCTTTGCACGTTTGCGGACGCGCGGAAGCGCGTCCCTCCCGTTGCGCTCTCCATGGGGAGGGACGCGCTTCCGCGCGTCCGCGGCGGGAAAAGGGACGCGATCGGAGCTTGCCGGGGCAGGGAAAAAGGGCTATAAAAACCGCGTTTTACCGAAAGAGACTACACGATGAACAGTCATTGGAGAGGTGCCGGGACCGGAAGGACGACGCGGGGGGGACTGCGGGGTGCGGCCGCGGTGGCGCTTCTGGCGCTCTGGGCGGCGGCGGGGGCGGTGCGCGCCGAGACGGTGTCGGTGGCGGACTGCGAGCGGAATTCGGAGGTCGACGTGTGGGCGGCGCCGGACGTGGAGTTCTGCCGGAGGGTCATGGGGGAGGTTTTCCAACGGGCCGGGCTGGAGCCGGTGAGGGCGGAGTTCGACGGGGAGGGGATGCTCGTGGTCTCGAACGCGGAGGTGGTGTGCTCGGCGTTCCGCACGCCGAAGCTCCTCGAGGATTACGATTTCCCGCGCCAGCCGCTCGGCCGGATGCATTATGCGCTGTACGCGACGCCCGACCGGGCCGAGCTCATGCTTTCGATGAAGATCACCGACTGGCCGCGCATGAAGGTCGCCTATTCGCCGGTGTCCCAGGGGATGAACCCCGACCGGGAGGGGTATTTCGCCCACGCGAACCTGGAGCCGGAATACGTGGAGTACCCGACGAGCGCGGGCGCGGTCGAGGCGCTCAAGGCCGGGGAGGCGGATGCGCTGTTCCTCTACACGCCGTACGGGAAGCGTCCGGAGGGGCTCGAGGAAATCGTGCCCATCGGGATGCGCAACGTGTATTTCGCCGTGCGCAAGGACCGCCCGGAACTGATGGCGCGGCTCTCGGCGGCCTACCGGGAGTGGTACATCGACAACATCGAGTGCTATGACGACTGGCGCGAGGAGCTGCTGGGCATCCAGCGGCCCGCGAAGCGCGTGCGCATCGCGGCCTACAGCCGCGGCGATTTGTTCAATGTGTCGCCGGACGGGGCGCGGTCGGGGCTGATCGAGGACTGGATCCGGTCGCTCTGCGCCATCACGCACTGGACGCCGGACTACGTGTACGGCGACTACGACCAGAGCGTCGGCGACGTGAAGGCCGGTCGCCTGGACCTGGTGGGCGGGCTGGGGTTCAGTCCGGCGCGCGGCGCGGCGATGGAGTTCCCGCACACGCCGATCGGGATGCTCCGGATCTACCTCTGGGCGCGCCCGGGCAGCCCCTACCAGGCGGGGCGGCCGGAGACGTGGAAGGGGATGAAGATCGGCCTGCTGGCGGGGTCCCTCAGCGCGCAGCGGGTGAAGCAGCGCGTGGAGGAGCGGCACTACGAGGTGGAGCTGCGGGAGTTCACGTCGAACCGGGAGCTGCTGGACGCGTACTTCTCGGGCGAGGTGGACGGGTGCGTCAACATCGAGATGCAGGAGCTGGACGGGGAGCGGGCGTTGCGGCTCTACGCGTCGCACCCGATGTACCTGGTGTGCGCGAACGGCAAGCCGGAGCTGTTCCGCGACCTGGAGGAGGCGCTGGACGTGGTGTGCGACGACGCGCCGAAGTACATGCGCCTCATCAGCGAGAAGCACTACGGCGCCCACAGCGACATGAGCGAGCTGACGTTCCAGGAGTCCGAATGGCTCGAACGCCGCATGGAGGACCCGGCGCCGATCGTGATCGATTTCTCGCCGTGGCCCTTCCCCGTGCGCGACGAAAAGGGCCGTCCCATGGGCCTGCCCAAGGCGCTGCTGGAGGAGCTCGCGCGCCACACGGGGCTCAAGTTCGAGGTCGCTCCGCAGACCGGCATCCAGACGGCCGAGGCGAAGTTCATGCGCGGGGACACGGATTTCTGGATCCCCTACCCGGAGCGGCCGGACGCGTCGGCGTACGGGGCGCTGGACGTCTTCTCGCTGCCCGTGCCGCAGAGTTGCAGCGAACTCTACGGGGCCGAGGACTTCCGCACCGAGTTCGTGATGTTCACCCACGCCTCCACGCCCAACGAGCTCACCGGCATCCTGCGCAAGACCATGGAAAGCATCCCCTCGCAGCAGTGGCAGGAGATGTTCATGGCCGCGGCGGCGGGGCGGCTCGCCGAGCGGACGTTCTTCGGGCTGACCGACGAGCAGCTCAAGGAGTACGCGACGAGCGCGGCGGTGGTGTTCGGGGCGCTGCTGCTGGTGTACGCGGTTTCGCTCATCGTCCTGCTCAAGCGGCAGGCGCAGCTCGCCCAGGCGTCCGCCCACCAGGCGCACGAGCTCGCCATGGCCAAGTCCCGCTTCCTCGCCATGATGTCCCACGAGCTGCGCACGCCGCTCAACGCCGTCATCGGCTTCGCCGAGTTCCTCTCCCAGGAAGGCGGGGTCGAGGCCAAGCGCCGCGAGTGGGTGCAGGGCATCCTCTCCAGCGCCACCGCGCTGCTCGACCTGATCAACGACATCCTCGACCTCTCCAAGCTCGAAACCGGCGCGATGAACATGCGCGCCGGGACGTGCAACGTCCCCGAACTGGCGGGCGAACTGCCGGCGATCTTCGGCCAGCTGCTGGAGCGCAACGGCGTGGGGTTGACCGTCCACCAGACGAGCGAGGGGGAGATTCCGCCCCTCCGCCTCTCGCGCCAGGGCTTCCGCCAGATCCTCATCAACCTCGTCGGCAACTCCGCGAAGTTCACCCGGGACGGGAAGATTTCCGTGCAGTACGGGTGGCAGGCGGCGGGCGGGCTGCTCCACATCGAGGTGGGCGACACCGGATGCGGCATCTCCGACGAGAAGATGTCCAAGCTATTCGACCCCTTCGTGCAGGACATCTCCTCGCGCATGCACGACCAGGCCGCCGGCAACAAAGGCACCGGGCTCGGGCTCCCCATCGTCAAGCGGCTGGTGGACAGCGCGGGCGGCACGGTGTCCGTCCAGAGCCGCCTCGGGCACGGCACCACGTTCACCATCGAGATCCCCGGACTGGAGACCGCCGGCGGCGAAGCCCCCGCGCCGGTCCCGGTGGCGCCGCCCGCCGCCCCCGCGAAGGCGCGCGGCATCCCGCAGTCGGTGCTGGTGGTCGACGACATCGCGATCAACCGCAAGGTCCTCGGCATCCACCTCGGCAAGCTGGGCGTCGGCGAAATCCGCTACGCGGAAAACGGCGTCAAGGCCCTGGAAGCGCTGGCGGACTGGACGCCGGACATCGTGCTCACCGACATGTGGATGCCCGAAATGGACGGCCAGCAGTTCTCCGAGGAAATGCAGCGCGACGCGCGGCTCGCGGCGATCCCCCTGGTCGCCATCACCGCCGACGTCGAAGTCGAATCGACGCACGACACGCGCCATTTCGCGAAGGTCCTCGCCAAGCCGGTCACGGGCGCCAAGCTCGCGGACCTCTTCGCGGAGCTCGCCTCCCGATGAGGATCCTCCTCGATTGCATCCCCTGGGACGGCGGGAAGAGCGGCATCTCCGCCTACACCCGCGGACTCCTCTCCGAACTCCGCCGCCAGGGCCATGCCCTCACCATCCTCTGCGAACCCGGCGCCGACATCCCCGAAGCCGCCGGACTCCCCGTCCTCCGCGCCCCCCGCTGGACGCGGAAACCCGTCCTGAGCATGCTCTGGCACCTCTATTGCCTCCCGCGGAAACTCCGCGCCCTCCGCCGCGACCACGACGCCATGGTCGTCTGCGCCGCCAACCGCCGCGTCTGCGCCTCCTATCCCCTCCCGACCGCCGCCGTCGTCCACGACCTCGCCAACTTCCGCATCCCCGGCAAGTACTCCCCCTCCCGCATGTTCTACCTCGCGCACGTCCTCCCGCACTACGCCCGGCGCGCCACACGCCTCGTCGCCGTCTCCGCTTCCACCCGCGACGACATGGTCCGCCACTGGGGCTGCCGCGAAGGCGACGTCACCGTTCTCCACGAAGGCTTCCCCGTCCCCCCGCCCGGATGGGCCCCCGACCCCGCCGCGCGCGACCTCCTCTACATCTCCCGCATCGAACACCCCGGCAAGAATCACGTCCGCCTCATCAAAGCCTACGGCATGCTCCCGCGCGAACTGGCCGAACGGCATCCCCTCGTCCTCGCCGGCTCCGACTGGAAAGACGCCGGCGTCGTCCGCGCCGCCGCCGCCGCATCCCCCCACGCCGGGCTCATCCGCTTCACCGGCTTCGTCGAACCCGGCCCCCCGATGGAAAACCTCTGGCGGTCCACCGCCTTCTACGTCTTCCCGAGCCTCTTCGAAGGCTTCGGCATCTCCCTCGCGGAAGCCATGTCCCGCGGCATCCCCTGCGCCTGCTCCGCCAACGGCGCCCTCGCCGAAGTCGCCGGCGGCGCCGCCGAGACCTTCGACCCCGAATCCCCCGCCGGCATCGCCGACGCCCTGCGGCGCCTCCTGACCGAGTCCCCCGCCGCCCGCGCCGCCCGCATCCGCCGCGGCCTCGACCGCGCCGCCGTCTTCTCCTGGCCCGCCCATGCCAAGGCCATGGTCCACCTCCTCCAGACCGTCCCGGAGACCGCGCCATGAGCGATTCCCGCGTCCGCATGTTCCACATCTCCTTCTCCCGGATGACCGAAGCCGAGGCCATCGACCGCATCGTCGGCTGGGCAAAGGAACACAACCGCCCGCCCAAGCGCGTGGCCACCATGAACGTCGACTTCATGACCAACGCCATCCGCCTCTGGCCCTTCCGGGGCAACCCCGAACTCTGGGACTACCTCCAGCGGGCCGACCTCGTCACCGCCGACGGCATGCCCATCGTCTGGCTCTCCAAGCTCCTGCGCAAGCCCCTGCCCGGACGCGTCACCGGCTCCGACATGGTCCCGAAGATCTGCGCCCGCTGCGCCGAAGAACGCCTGAGCATCTACGTCCTGGGCAGCCTCGACGTCGTCCTCGCCGAAGCCTTCGCGAACCTGCGCAAGGACGCCCCGGCCATCCGCATCGCCGGCCTCAACTCCGCCATGATCGACCTGGCCGCCGACCAGACCGATCTCATCGCCCACATCAACGCCGCCAAGCCCGACATCCTCTTCCTGGCCATGAGCCATCCCAAGCAGGAACTGTGGATATCGCGCCATTCGCACCTCCTCAATGCCGGCGTCGTGCTGGGCGTCGGCGCCTCCTTCAACTTCCTGGCCGGCTACGTCCCCCGCGCCCCCGTCTGGATGAGGCAATCCGGTCTCGAATGGGTCTACCGCATCTACAAGGAACCCCGCCGCCTCTGGCGCCGCTACGCCAAAGGCCTCCTCAAGCTCGCCTGGATCGCCTTCGCCACCCTCCTCGGCTGGGGCCGCTGACCTCCGCCGCCGCGCGCCGGAACTCCCCCCTTCCCGCCTGGCGCCGGTCCGAATGCTCGATCCAGCGGATGTTCCGCATCTCGTCGAGTACCTCCAGGCTGCTGGCGCGGGATTTGCGGGGGGAGCGGTAGCAATCGGCCAAACGGACCAGCATCCCCGTCTTGCTTGGGCCCCGCCGAGATGTCCACACAAAACCGAACTTGCTTTCTACTTCCGGGATGTTGTTTTACATTTGCTGATGAATCCACCTATGAGAACCTGTCGAAATTTTTTGATTGTAAACCTATTCGCCCTCGTTCCTCTCTTCTGGATCGCCCTCGGTTGGATGCCGGACCAGGTGAAAATCCAGTGGCGTGGCAATGCCCCCAATCCGGTTGCCATCGTGACGGACGGAATGGTCCTGCAAGGAGAGGCCTATGGGGCTTGGAGCGAAGGCACCGTATGGCGCTTCTACCTGCGGGCAGGCATGACTTGGAAGGACTTGGCCTTCCGCCTGCTCCCGGGGACAGGACCGGAAGCCATCGGACGAATCGATTTGCAGAAGTGGAAACTGTTTCGCCTGGGCAAGGCTGGAACCAATCTGACCCCAACCGAAGACATGGAAAATGGCTGGCACTTCGCAAATCCACGATTCGACGGCATAGGCTTCGCATCACGCAGCGGTGCCATTGGTCTGATTGTATTGGAGGCCTTTTTGCTTGGACTGTCGTGGCTTTTCGCCAAACACCACCGCGAGGAAAAATGGAAAACGCTATGGTCTTCGGTATGCTTGGTGGCGCTGGCGCTGGCCGCATTGATGCAGGTCGCCTTGCCCATCCAGTCGTATTGGGCCAACCAATCGGCCTATCCGTTCACCTTCGGTGCGCTGGCGGGGGCCCTTGCGGTACGGTTTGCCTGGACGTTTGCCATTTGCGCCGTCGCCATCGGTCTTCTGGGGCGTTGCTTCGGACGGTGGGTGCTGGGAGCGGTTCTGGCCTTTGCCGTGTGCGTGTACCTGGAGTCGGGAATCCTCTCGACGGGGTTGCCCGACCTCAACGGCGACTGGTGGTTCTTCCAGAACCGGACGCGCGCGATGTGGGATGCAGCGGCGTGGGCGGGAGTGTTTGTTTCGTTCGCGCTCCTGCATCCTCTCCTCAAACGCCACTACGGTCTCGTGTCCACTTGTCTGATGCTCATGACGGCCGCTTCCATGTTCGACGTGAACCATGAGAAAAAAGCCGACACCTCCAGGCTGCTCGTCCATGACTTCGTCTCCGTAGAAACCGTCATCCGCAGCGTCACCTACTCGACCAACCGGAACGTGCTGGTCTTTGTCATTGACTCTCTCGAGAGGGAACAGGCGCACGCCATCATCCAAGCCCCAGAGGCGGGAGCAGAATTGAGAGAGAAGTTCCGCGGGTTTACGGAATATGCGGACAACGTTGGGGCGGCCCCATCGAGTCTGTATGCTGTAGCCAACATTTTCACCGGGAAGTATTTGGAGAAGGCTTCGGGCATGGCCGATTATTTTGCCTCCGTTTATTCCTCCGAATCGGCATTGAAGGACTTGTTGGACGAAGGTTTTTCCGTGTATGCCGGGACCAGTGCACTTGGTTATGGTTACACCAACCGGAACAGAGGCGAAGATTCCCCTGTTGAAGGACGAACCGGGGTGCTCGGTCTTGCCGGATCGACGGGCATGGGGTGGAGCATCCAGGAAACAGACCGATTCCGTTGGTTGCCGTTCTGCGCCAAGTATCGCTATGGGACAATCTTGGAACTCGGACGGATGCAGCAAGACGATTTCGCTCGGGAGTGGGACCTCTACCCTAAACTGGCCAATGCCCCTGTCGATTCCGGGAATGGAAAATCATTCCTCTTCGTCCATACCGATGGCGTGCACGAACCAGTCATGCGCGACCGGCACGGGAATCTTTTGCCGACCAAAGACGATTCTTTCAAAGGCCATGCCGAAATGGGTGTTTTCGTGCTAAGGGAATTGGCGGCGTTGATGGAGGCATACAGAAGCAAACACATTTACGACCAGTCGTTGATTTTGGTTTTGGCCGACCACGGAAACCGAATTGGGGGAAGCCAAGAAGGCTTGCCGGGGTTGGCCCGGCCATTTCTGTGGATCAAACCGGCGGGAAGTTCGCATGATTTCGAAACCTGTCCGCTCCCCACGTCCCATGCCCGGATTTCTGCCGTATTGGAGGATGCAGCTCACCGTGAACTGACCGATGGGGATATCCGGCAGTTGCTGGTTTCCGGAGAACGGCGTTTCCGGCGCACAAGCGGATCCAGGAGAACGGATTTGCTTGTGGCGGTGGACGGTAGCGTTCGGGAAGAAATCGGGATGCTGGCCGTTCCCCGGCCGGACGAATTGCGCCCGTTAACAATTTCCCATGCCTACGATCTGGACATGAGCAAACCGAGTGCTAGCGAAACAGAGAATATCTTGTTTTCCCATTTGCCGATCCATCCTTATCCCACTTGGTGGCCGGAGGACCAGAAGATGAAAATCGCGTTCAGGGTTCCGGATCCGTCAAAGAGATATACCGCCAGTATCAGTTTTTACATGTGGTCGCCCTCTGATGGAGGGGAAAAAGGGAACGGGGCGGTTTTTGCAATTTTGCGGCAGGAGGGCAACCCGGGACGCAAAACGGCATTGTCCGCGGCCAACGGCAATTTCGAAATACAACTCAACGGCATCCTGCCGGATTCCGATGGGATGGTGCGTCTTGTCGGCGAGCACCTAGCACCATCCGGATTCAAAGCCCAAATCAGAAGATTGATGCTCGAATACGAGCAAAAATCAAATTGAACTGCACTCGGAGCGGCCTATTTTTCGGCGATGTCGTCTTCGACTTCCTTGCCGGCATTTTCGTCGCGGCCGAGGGCTTTGTTGGCGCCTTTCTTGATCTTGCGCCAGACGACGCCGAAGACGACGCCGAGGGCGATGGCGACGCCGGCGATGGCCTGCACGGTGTAGGACATGACGGAAGGGTCGATGTAGGCGAGGGGCATGGTCAGTTTCCTTTCTTTGCCTTTTGGCGGGTGATGAGGGATTGGAGGATGTAGCGGCCCGCGGCTTCGCCCGCGCGGCCGGGGTTGAAGAAGTTGTCGCGGAGGGTCTTGTCGATGCGCTCGGCGAATTGGGCGGGATGGGCGAGGAAGTCGTCGAGGATTGCGGGAACGCGGGAGAGGTCGGAGGGTGCGACGGAGACGCCGACCTGGTCGCGGAAGGTGATGTTGACGGGCGGCAGGCCGATCTTTTCCCACTCGGGGTTGACGACCTTCATGGGGGTGTTGACGAAGAGGACCGGGCGGCGGGTCGTGAAGGCGTACTCGTAGGCGATACCGGACCAGTCGGTGACGAGGAGGTCGGCGTCGCGGACGGGGAAGGGCGCGGCGAAGTCGAGTTCGACGACGATGTCAGGGGCGTCGGCGTACTTGGCGGCGATGGCCTGCATCTTGGCGGGGGAGCGGCGGGTGTACTGGGGGTGCGGGCGGAGGTGGATTTCGCGTCCGGGGCCGCGGAGGACGGCGAGAAGGGCGTCGAGCGGTTCTTCGAGGATGTTGCCGGGCTGGTGGGAGGGGGCGACGAGGACGAGGAGGGGGGCTTCGGCGGGCTTGGGGACCGGGGCGCTGGGCGCGGGGGCGTCGCGGAAGAGGATGTCGAAGAAGGGGTAGCCGGTGGGGACGAGGGTCTTGGGCTTGAGGCCGTAGAGGCGCTCGGTGGCGCGGTGTTCGTCGATCTGGTTCCGC
This sequence comes from uncultured bacterium, assembly GCA_902766695.1. Lineage (GTDB taxonomy): Bacteria > Verrucomicrobiota > Kiritimatiellia > CAIQIC01 > Lenti-01 > CACXEY01. The sequence goes on along the minus strand of CACXEY010000162.1, from coordinate 4,173 downwards.
CCGTTGGCGAAGATGGTGTCGAAGTGGTCGAAAGCCCCCTTGCGGTAGGTCATGTGGACGGAGGCGGGGGCGTGGTCGAGGTAGACGTATTCGACGTCCTTGCGGACGTAGGAGCGCTTGATCTGGTAGGTGCCGAGGTCGGGGGTGGTCATGACGACCATGTCGGCGTCCATCTTCATCATGAGGGGGATGATGCGGACGGGGCCGATGTAGTAGGCGCGGAGTTTGGGCCGGGATTCGGCGAGGGCGAAGACGGCGTCCTTGGGGTCGTTGGTGACGTAGTGGACGGTGGCGTTGGAGTGGTCGAGGAGCCATTCGACGACGCTCTGGAGGTAACGGTAGTAGCCGCCGCCTTCGGAATAGAAGACGACGTGCTTGTTGGCGACGGAGAAGAAGCGCTTCCAGTCGCGCTTCTCGCGCTTGCGGTCCTCGAGGGAGACGGCGGCCTTGGCCCGGAGCCCGGCCTCGAATTTGGCCAGTTCGGCTTGGGCGGCGCGGAGGGCGGGGTAGTCGACGCGGCGGGTGGGCGGCATGTTCCAGTTGCAGGCGAACTGGACGAGGATGGAAAAGAGGTTGCTGCAGACCCAGTAGAGGCCGACGCCGAGGCCGACGAATGCGCCGAGGAAGAGGGAGATGGCGATGGAGATGCCGTTGGTGGTCCACTGGGCGGCCTTGCCTTGTTCGCGCTGGAGGGGGTTGATGCGGTTCTGGGCCAGGCCGAGCAACCACGCGGACAGTCCGGCGGCAAGGGGCATGAGCCAGGCGAGCCCGCCGTCGTTGGCGGGCACGAGGCCGACGGCGCCGGCGCCGGGGGCGGAGGCCATGTCGCCGATGACGCGGACGAAGGCGATTAGGATGACGATCTGGATGGCGAGGGGAACGAGGGACAGGAGGGGATGGTAGCCTTCCTGCTTGTAGAGCTCGGCTGTTTTTTCGCCGATGGCGTCGTTGTCGCCGTAGTGGTCGAGTTTGAGGCGGATGGTCCGGGGCAGGAGCGAGACCATCTTGAGCGCGTGGGCCTGGCACCACAGGGAGACGGGATACTGGAGGACCTTCGTCAGGAGGGTGAACAGGACGATGTCCGCCCAGTTGTTCGGGACCAGTCGGTGGCAGGCCTCCATGAGGAGGGCGAAGAAATGGACGATGGCGGTCATGGGTCAGGCGGAGGCCCGGTTTTTCCGGCAGAAAGCCTCGAAGTAGTGAAGGTAAAGGACAACGGCACCGCCTTCATTGGCGGCGCTGACGCAGAATCCGGGGCGGATGTCGGTCAGACAGGCGCAGAGGCTTTTCAAGAGTGAATCGGAAACGTCGGCGAAACAACCGTCGCCGACCTTTTCCAGCCAAGACAAAAAATCAGTACAGGGAATCATGTCGTCATCTGCTTTTCGAAATGAATTCCATTCACGGAGACTGGCTTCATGATAAGGGAGAGACAAGTTGGGTCAATCCGAAAAGGGCTGAAAGCCCGACCGCAACTGCAAAACTCACATGGCCCAGACTGACTGCCCGAGCTTCCAAGGCCGCTCTTGTCGCGGTAGTGGCGGACGGTGCCGTCAGAGGGTTTCAAAGCAGAGCCCGAAGGTGGGGAGGTCGCGAAGAAGGTCGGCGGGTTGGCGACATTTCGTTCGGCGAGTTTGCGGGGCAACTGACGAAGAAGTTCGTGACGAAGATGCTCGTCAGTTTTCCATCGTGGGGCAAGACCTGGCTGATGATGCGCCAGAGACAGGCAACTGGGTTACTGTAACTCTGGTATTTCTGACCCTTCCATTCCCCTGACGCATCAAAACGCCGACGGCGGCCCCTGGGATGGGGTCGCCGCCGGTGTTTCGGGGCTTGGATGGGCGCCTACTTGTAGAGGTCGACCAGTTTCTGCAGGTGGTCGAAGCGGGCTTGGGCGGCGGCTTCGGACTTGGCGAAGAGGTCTTTGGCGCGGTCGGGGAATTTGCGGGCGAGAGAGGAGTAGCGGGTTTCGTTGGCAAGGAAGGCCTGGTAGCTGCCGTCGCCGGGTTTGCTGGAGAGGGTGAAGGGGTTCTTGCCTTCAGCCTTCAGCGCCGGGTTGAAGCTGAACAGGTTCCAGTAGCCGGCCTTGACCGCCGCTTTCATTTCGTCCTGGCAGTGGTTCATGCCGCCTTTGACGCCGTGGAGTTCGCAGGGGGCGTAGCCGATGATGAGGGACGGCCCGGGATAGGCTTCGGCTTCGGCGATCGCCTTGACGGCCTGGGCGGGGTTGGCGCCAAGGGCGATCTGGGCGACGTAGACGTAGCCGTAGCTCATGGCGATCTCGGCCAGGGATTTCTTGGCCACTTCTTTGCCCGCGGCCGCGAATTGGCAGACTTCGCCGATGTTGGAGGCCTTGGAGGCCTGCCCGCCGGTGTTGGAGTACATCTCGGTGTCGAAGACCATGACGTTGATGTCTTCGCCGGACGCCAGGACGTGGTCGAGGCCGCCGAAGCCGATGTCGTAGGCCCAGCCGTCGCCGCCCATGATCCAGACGGATTTCTTGGAGAGGTAGTCTTTCTTTTCGAGGATGGCCGGGGCGTCGGGGCAGCCCGCCGCGGCGGCTTTTTCGAGTTCGGCGACGAGGGCTTTGCAGGGTTCGACGTTGCCAAGGGTGGAGTTCTTGGTTTCGATGAACTTGGCGACGGCGGCCTTGAAGGCGTCGGAGGCCTTGTCGGACTTGGCCATTTCTTCGAGTTTGGCGATGAGGGAGTCGCGGATGTATTTCTGGCCGAGGAGCATGCCAAGGCCGTGTTCGGCGTTGTCTTCGAACAGGGAGTTGGCCCAGGCGGGACCTTTCTTGGTGTCTTTGTTGACGGTGTAGGGGCAGGTGGCGGCCGGTCCGCCCCAGATGGAGGAGCAGCCGGTGGCGTTGGAGATGTACATGTGTTCGCCGAAGAGCTGGGTGATGAGGCGCGCGTAGGAGGTCTCGGCGCACCCGGCGCAGCTGCCGGAGAACTCGAGGAGGGGCTGGTTGAACTGGGAGCCCTTGGGGGTGAGGGGGTTCATGCCGGCGTCGTCTTTCTTGGACACCTTGGCGACCATGTAGTCGAAGACGGGCTGCTGGGAGGCAACCTGGGTCTCCTGCGGGACCATCTGGATGGCCTTGGTGGGGCAGACGGTGACGCATTCGCCGCAGCCCATGCAGTCGAGGGGCGAGACGGACATGGTGAATTTGTATTTGCCGGCCTTGGGCTTGGTGTCGGCGAGTTTGGCGCCGGCGGGGGCCGCGGCGGCTTCCTGTTCGTCGAGGAGGTAGGGCCGGATGGTGGCGTGGGAGCAGACGAAGGCGCAGTTATTGCACTGGATGCACTTGGCGGGATCCCATTCGGGGACCATGACGGCGGTGCCGCGTTTTTCGTAGGCGCTGGCGCCGAGCTCGAATTGGCCGTCGGCGCAGTTGGCGAAGGCGCTGACGGGGAGGCTGTCGCCGTCCATGAGGGCGATGGGTTCCATGAGTTTTTCGACCATCTCGACGGTCTTGGCTTCGCCCTGGAGGGGGGCCTTGGGGGCGTCGGGGGCGGGGTTGGCCCAGTCGGTGGGGACGGCGACTTCGTGGAGGGCGCCGGCGCCGGCGTCGATGGCCTTGCAGTTCATGTCGACGATGTCCTGGCCTTTCTTGGAGAATTTGGCCACGACTTTTTCTTTCATGTAGGCGATGGCTTCTTCGGGGGGAAGGACGTTCGCGAGCTTGAAGAAGGCGGACTGGAGGACGGTGCTGGTGCGCTTGCCGAGGCCGATCTTGCCGGCGATGTCGACGGCGTCGACGGTGTAGACTTTGATGTGGTTGTCGGCGATGTATTTCTTGGCGGCGGCGTTGAGGTGCTTGCCGAGTTCTTCGTCGGACCACTGGCAGTTGATCAGGAAGGTGCCGCCGGGCTTGACGTCCTGGACCATCTTGTAGCCCTTGACGATGTAGGACTGGTTGTGGCAGGCGACGAGGTCGGCCTGGTTGATGTAGTAGGGGCTGCGGATGGGTTTGTCGCCGAAGCGCAGGTGGGAGATGGTGATGCCGCCGGTCTTCTTGGAGTCGTACTGGAAGTAGGCCTGGATGTATTTGTCGGTGTGGTCGCCGATGATCTTGGTGGAGTCCTTGTTGGCGCCGACGGTGCCGTCGCCGCCGATGCCCCAGAATTTGCACTCGACGGTGCCGGGCGCGCTGGTGATGGGCGCGGG
>CACXEY010000161.1 GCA_902766695.1 uncultured bacterium | reverse complement strand
GGGGAGCATGGGGAAAACAGGGACGAAAGTCAAGGATTTTTCCTGTGTGCAAAAGTACGGGGTCGGGGGGGCGAGAGGAGCGGACGGGGGGAAAACGGGAGGGGAAGGGGAGGGGACGAGGTGGTCAAAGATGTTGACGTCCCCCTCCTTCTCAAGTAGGGTCCATGATGACGATGAAACGCATTTTCCGAGCCGACGCCGCATCATTCCGCCTTTCCAGCCCCGGAAGGGGGTTCCTCCGGGCCGCCGTGCGGGTCTGTTTGGCGGCGGTGCTGGTGCTGCTGCTCTTGCCCTCGACGGGTTTCGCCAAGGCCAAGCGGAAGGCGGGGCGCAAGGTGGTGCGGATTCCGCTCGTGGAGCTCAACCGGGTGATGGTGGCGGATGCCGCCGGCCGGCCCGTCTCCGGCTACGCCTACGACTACATCCAGACCATCGCCACCTACGCCGGATGGGAGGTCGAATACATCCCCGCCGCCAACTTCGCCGAATGCATCGACATGCTCGTCCGCGGCGACGCCGACCTCTTCTACGAGCTCAGCCACACCGAGGAGCGCGAGAAGCTGATGCTCTTCCCCGACGAGCCCATGGGCCTCGAGTACTACTACCTCTACGTCTCCGAGGAGAACACCGACATCGCCCCCGACGACTACGCCTCCCTCGAGGGCAAGCGCGTCGGCGTCACCCGCGGCACCATGCAGATCGACCTCCTCCGCCAGTGGTGCGAAAAGAAGGGCGTCCGCCTCGAGTTCGTCGAATACACGGACCTCCCCGTCAAGGAGGCCGACCTCGACGCCGGCCGCATCGACCTCGACTACGAGGTGAGCATGATGGCCCCCCTGCGCTTCTCGGCGGTGGAGAAGGTCGGTTCCTCGGCCTACTACCTGGCGGTGAACAAGGACCGCCCCGACCTGCTCGCGGACATCGACGCCGCGATGGACAAGATCCTCTACAACGACATCTACCACTTCACCCGCCTCCAGGAGCACTACTTCTCCGACGCCGTCCGCAGCCGCAACCTCACCACCGACGAGCGCCGCTGGGTCGGGGAGCACGACACCCTCCGCATCGGCTATTTCGACCACTACCTCCCCTTTTCCGCCAGGGCCGAGTCCGGCGACCCCTACGGCTCCCTCGTCGACGCCATCCCGGAAATCCTCAAGCGCCTGGAACTGGACGACCGCGTGCGCACGGAGTTCGTCTGCTTCCTCGACCAGGACGAGGCCTACCGCGCGCTCGAATCCGGCAAGATCGACCTGATGTTCCCCGCCTACGTCAGCGCCTCCGTCCGCCGGGACTACCACCTCATCGGCGGCAAGGGCGTGGCGACTCTCGCGAGCGACCTGGCGTTCGTGGAGGAGCCGGAGGAGGGCCAGGTCCCGCGCATCGGCGTCAACCGCAACAACCTCATGCAGTACTACTACAGCAAGGACGCCTTCCCCGGGTCGCAGATCGTCTTCTACGACGGCATCCGCGCCTGCCTCGACGGCCTGCTGGAGGGGACGTCCGACGCCACCTTCGTCAACGGCGCGCGCACGGCGGGCCTGCTGCGCCCGGGCCAGTACCACTCCCTGCAGGCGGTGCGGGCGAAGGACTCCTTCCAGCTCTGCTTCGCCTACGCCGAAGACAACGTCGGCCTGATGCTGCTGATGAACCGCGGCCTCTCGATGCTCGAGCCGGACTTCATCAGCAAGGCCTCGTACACCTACGCCGGGGAGATCACCCAGCCCACGTGGATGGACTTCCTGATGGACCACATCCTGGCGATCATCCTCGTGGCGATCGTCCTGACGGCGCTGCTCGCCTTCGCGGTCGTCGGCCGCATCCACAACCGCGACCTCGCGCGGGTCAACCGCCGCCTGGAGGAGAACTACGCCACCATCGAGCGCCAGCGCCACGAGCTCGAAAAGAACAAGGCCCAGCTCGAAGACGCCCTCCAGATGGCCCAGGCCGCCAACCGCGCCAAGACCGCCTTCCTCAGCAACATGTCCCACGACATCCGCACGCCCATGAACGCCATCATCGGCTTCACCGGCCTCGCCGCCGACCACATCGACGACAAGGAACACGTCAAGGAATACCTCAAGACCATCGGCGAATCCTCCGAGCACCTCCTCTCCCTGATCAACGACGTCCTCGACATGAGCCGCATCGAATCCGGCAAGATGACCCTCAACGAAAAGGACGAATCCCTCGCCGACATCCTCCACGCCCTCCGCGACATCGTCCGCGCCGACGTCCGCGCCCGCCACCACCGCTTCACCATCCAGACCCTCGGCGTCCGCGACGAACTCGTCCATTGCGACAAACTCCGCCTCAACCAGCTCCTCTTCAACCTCGTCTCCAACGCCATCAAATACACCCCTCCCGGCGGCACCATCACCCTGCGCATCGCCCAGAAACCCGCCGGGGAGGAAGGCCGCGCCCGCTACGAATTCCGCTGCCGCGACAACGGCATCGGGATGGACAAAGAATTCCTCAGGACCGTCTTCGACCCCTTCGTCCGCGCCCGCAACTCCACCGTCTCCGGCATCCAGGGCACGGGCCTCGGCATGGCCATCGCCAAGAACATCGTCGAGATGATGGGCGGCACCATCACCGTCGCCTCCAAGAAAGGCGAAGGCACCGAATTCACCGCCACCCTCGACTTCCGCCTCGCCGCCCGCAAGACCCCCGACCCGGACATCCCCGAACTCCACGGCCGTCCCGCCCTCGCCGTCTCCGGCGACCCCGACGCCGCCCGCAGCCTCGCCGGCATGCTCCGCGACGCCGGCCTCCAGAGCGACGCCTCCACCACCGCCGAAGACGCCGCCGCGCGCGCCGAAGCCGCCCAGCGCGCCGGCGCCCCCTTCCGCCTGGTCCTCGTCGACTGCCTCGCCCCCGGCCTCAACGGCCGCGAAACCGTACGCCGCCTCCGCGGCCACCTCGCGCCCGGCGCCGACATCCTCATCGTCACCGCCGACGACTGGCTGGACATCGAAGCCGAGGCGCGCTCCGCCGGCGTCACCGGCTTCCTGTCCCAGCCCGTATTCCCCACCGACCTGCACAAAGTCCTCCTCCAGACCTGCGGCCGCGCCTGCCCCGTGCGGCCCAAGAAGAAAGCCGCCCCCGACGACACCACCCTCGCCGGCAAGAAAATCCTGATGGTGGACGACAGCCACCTCAACCTCAAGATCGGCGTCCTGCTGCTGACCGAAAAAGGCGCCACCGTCGACACCGCCGCCAACGGCAAGCTCGCCCTCGACGCCATCCGCGCCAAAGGCACCGCCTACTACGACATCGTCGTCATGGACGTCCAGATGCCGGTGATGGGCGGCTACGAAGCCACGGCGGCGATCCGGGCCCTTCCTGGCGGGGACAAACTGAAGATCATCGCCTTCTCCGCGAACGCCTTCGAAGAAGACCGCGAAAAATCCCTCCGCGCCGGCATGGACGGCCACATCACCAAACCCCTGAAAATCACCGAATTCCTCACCGAACTCCGCACCTTCGGCGTCTAGCGCAGGGCCCGGGTTCCCGGCCACTTCCCGGCCATTCCCCTCCCACAAGGTCGCGCAGAAGCGCGACCCTCCCCGTGGAGACCGCCCCGGGAGGGTCGCGCTTCCGCGCGACCTTGTGGTTGGAAAACGCCTGGTGCGCCACAGCATAACTTGAACCGCTCTGGCGCCGGGGGCCGCTTCCTGCTTGGTCTCCCCGCATGGTGGGGCGAGCTCTCCGAGCGCGCCGTTTTTCCCCTTTTTTTTCCCCGAACGGCTCGCACGGAGTGCTCGCCCCACCATGCCCGCCGCCCGCCCCTCCCCGAAAATGTTTTCCAATCATTGGAAAACCGCCGAAAAATTTTTCCAATCATTGGAAAAACCGCCCGGAATTTTCCAACCATTGGAAACTATTTTCCAATCATTGGAAAACTTTCCCGCCGCCCGCCCCGGGCAAATAACTCGCGCGGAGCCGCGGAGGCGCGGAGAGGAAACCTTTTTTTCCCGTTCCCCCCTCCAAGCCTCTCCGCGCCTCCGCGCCTCCGCGCGAGAAAATCCCCCCCCCAAGCCCTCTGCGCCTCCGCCTCTCCGCGCCTCTGCGTGAGCCTTCCTCCCGCTCCCCTCCCGCCCCCCTCCGCGCGCCGCGGCGCGTGACGCATTCGGGTTGCCGTGCGGCGGGGGGTGTGGTAGATTCCCTGCGCCATGTTCCACCCACGTAAATTCCCGCCCCCAGGCCGGCGATGAGCGACAAGCCGCGCATCGCCCCGTCCGCGTTCCGCCGGGCCGCCGGGCTCCTCGCCCTCGCGGCGCTCCTGCTGTTCCCCGGGGCCCTCCGCGCCGCCGAGAAGGAGGCCCGCAAGGCCGTGCGCGTCCCCTGCCAGGAATTCAACCGCCAGATGATCGTCGACGAAAACGGCCAGCCCGTCTCCGGCTACGCCTACGACTTCATCCAGACCATCGCCACCTACGCCGGATGGGACGTCGAATTCGTCCCCTGCGACAACTTCTTCGACGGCATCCGCCAGCTCCAGGACGGCGACGCCGACGTCTACTACGAAGTCAGCTACACCGAGGAGCGCGCCAAGTCCCTCCTCTTCCCCGACGAGCCCATGGGCTTCGAGTACTACTACCTCTACGCCTCCCAGGACAACACCTCCATCGTCCCCGACGACTACGCCACCCTCGACGGCAAGTCCGTCGGCGTCACCACCGGCACCATCCAGATCGGCCTGCTCGAACAGTGGGCCTGGCGCAAGAACATCCGCCTGCGCATCGTCGAATACGACGGCATCCCCGAAAAGGAGGACGCCCTCCGCGCCGGCGAAATCGACCTCGACCTCGAAGTCAGCATGCTCGCCAAGAGCGACCTCGCCGCCGTCGCCAAGATCGGCTCCTCCTCCTACTTCCTCGTCGCCAGCAAGCTCCGGCCCGACCTCGTCGACGACATCAACCTCGCCATGGAAAAGGTCATCAACAACGACCTCTACTACTTCACCCGCCTCCAGGAACGGTATTTCTCCAACACCGTCCTCAGCCGCAACCTCACCCGCGACGAAAAAGACTGGATCGACACCCACACCCGCCTCCGCGTCGGCTACTTCGACGACTACCTCCCCTTCTGCGAACGCGACAACCTCGGCCGCCCCACCGGCGCCGTCATCGACGCCATCCGCGAAATCGTCCGCCGCCTCAAGCTCGACGACCGCGTCGAGCTCGAATTCATCTGCTACGACGACCAGCTCAAGGGCTACAAGGCCGTCGAATCCGGCGAAATCGACATCATGGTCCCCGCCTACCTCAGCAGCTCCGTCCGGCGCGACTTCCGCATCGTCGGCGGCCGCGTCCTGCTCACCCTCGCCTGCGACTTCGCCTTCCTCGACGGCCGCGAAATCGGCCAGGGCAACGAAGTGCGCATCGGCGTCAACCGCCACAACCTCATGCAGGACTACTACACCCGCGACGCCCACCCCCTCGCCCAGATCGTCTACTACGACGACATCCACGCCTGCCTCGACGGCATCCTCGGCGGCACCTCCGACGGCACCTTCCTCAACGGCCTGCGCACCGCCGGCCTCCTCAAGGCCGAAAAATACCAGCTCCTCGGCTCCATGCGCGGCCGCCAGGGGTTCGAATTCCACATGGCCTTCGCCCAGGACAACCTCGGCCTGCTCCTGCTCATGAACCGCGGTCTGACCATGCTCGAGCCCGACTTCATCAACAAAGCCGCCTACACCTACGCCGGGCGCATCTACACCCCCTCCCTCCTCGACCTCCTGCGCAAACACATCCTCGCCGCCATCCTCGCCGGCGCCATCCTCGCCGCCCTCCTCATGGCCCTCGTCGGCTCCCGCCTCAGCAACCGCCGGCTCGAAGAAATCAACCAGGCCCTCACCGAATACTCCGAAACCATCGAACAGCAGGGCATCCAGGAATCCGAACTCCGCAAGCAACTCGAACGCAAGCAGGTCGACCTCGAAGAAGCCCTCCGCATGGCCCAGTCCGCCAACCGCGCCAAGACCACCTTCCTCAGCAACATGTCCCACGACATCCGCACCCCCATGAACGCCATCATCGGTTTCACCGGCCTCGCCGCCACCCACCTCGCCGAACCCGAGCACGTCAAGGAATACCTCAAGACCATCGCCCAATCCTCCGAACACCTCCTCGCCCTCATCAACGACGTCCTCGACATGAGCCGCATCGAGTCCGGCAAGATGACCCTCCACGAACACGTCGAATCCCTCGCCGAAATCCTCCACTCCCTCCACGACATCGTCCAGGCCGACATCCAGTCCCGCCAGCACAACTTCCACATCGACACCATCGGCGTCCGCAACGAACTCGTCCACTGCGACAAGATGCACCTCAACCAGGTCCTCTTCAACCTCCTCTCCAACTCCATCAAATACACCCCCCCCGGCGGCACCATCTCCCTGCGCGTCGCCCAGACCACCCCCGCCGAGAACGGCCGCGCCACCTACGAATTCCGTTGCAAGGACAACGGCATCGGCATGACCCCCGAATTCGCCAAGATCATCTTCGACCCCTTCACCCGCGAAGAAAACACCACCGTCTCCGGCATCCAGGGCACCGGCCTCGGCATGGCCATCGCCAAGAACATCGTCCAAATGATGGGCGGCACCATCACCCTCCAGACCAAGAAGGGCGAAGGCACCGAATTCACCGTCACCCTCCCCTTCAAAGTCGCCGACGCCAAGACCGCCCTTCCCGCCATCCCCGAACTCCACGGCCTGCGCGCCCTCGTCGTCGACGACGACGTCAACTCCTGCCAGAGCATCTCCGACATGCTCCGCGCCGCCGGCCTCCAGAGCGAATGGTGCGTCACCGGGCGCGAAGCCGCCATCCGCGCCGAAGAAGCCCTCCGCATCGGCGAACCCTTCCGCGTCTACATCGTCGACTGGGTCATGCCCGACATCAACGGCATCGAGACCGTCCGGCACCTGCGCAAGATCGCCCCCCCCGGCGCCACCTACCTCCTCCTCACCGCCTACGACTGGGTGGACATCGAGAACGAGGCCCGCGAAGCCGGCGTCACCGACTTCATCTCCAAGCCCCTCTTCCCCTCCGACCTCCGCCGCGTCCTCCTGCGCGCCTGCGGAAAGCCCGCGGCCCCGGGCGAAGACGCCGCCGCGCCCCTCACGACCCTCAAGGGCAAAAAAGTCCTCCTCGTCGACGACAGCCGCCTCAACCTCAAAGTCGGCATGCTCCTCCTTGGCGAACAAGGCATGACCGTCGACACCGCCTCCAACGGCCAACTCGCCCTCGACGCCATCCGCGAAAAAGGCCCCTCCTACTACGACATCGTCGTCATGGACGTCCAGATGCCGGTGATGGACGGCTACCAGGCCACCGCGGCCATCCGCGCCCTTCCCGGCGGCGACAAACTCAAGATCATCGCCTTCTCCGCCAACGCCTTCGAAGAAGACAAAGAAAAATCCCTCCGCGCCGGCATGGACGGCCACATCACCAAACCCCTGAAAATCAAAGAACTCCTCCAAGCCCTCCAGCACTTCACCGCCTAGCGCGGCGGTTTCAAAAATTGTGTGGCTTCAAGCCATTGTCTCACCAGCCATTTCCCACCGCGGACGCGCAGAAGCGCGTCCCTCCCCATGGAGAGCGCACCGGGAGGGTCGCGCTTCCGCGCGACCATGTGGTTGGGAAACGTCTGGGGCACCGTGCGGCAGGCCGACCTCCGGGCGGCCCGCCATGGGCCATCCTTTCGCACGGCCCGCCCGGAGGTCGGGCCCTACCGTCGGAAGCACCCGACAAGAAAACACACGGTTGTCACCTGGCAACTTCCTTGTTCCGCCACCTTTTCCACCACGGTCGCGCGGAAGCGCGTCTGCAGTGGAAATGGCTGATGCGACAACGGTTTGAGGCTACGCTATTTCCTGACCCGCTCTGGAAGAGCGGGAAGCACGATGGACAATTCGGGGAAGCGCCGCATGCTTCACGGCACTTCCCCGAAGTCCGCCGGGCGTTCGCCGGGCGGGAACCGGCTGGCGTTGCGGCCTAGACCTTCACGTTCTCCGCCTTGGTGGAGCGGCCGGGCTTGATCTCGATCTCGCCCTTGGAGATGGCGCCGACGGGGCAGACCAGGGCGCAGAGGTGGCAGCCGACGCACTTCTCGTGGTCGCAGAAGGGGCGGCGGTCCGCCTCGTCCCACTTCATGGCCTGGTGCGCGCCGTCGTAGCAGCTGATGTAGCAGCGGCCGCAGCCGACGCACGCGTCGGAGTCGATCTCGGGATAGACGATGTAGTCGCGGTTGAGTTCCTCCGCCGGGATGATGTTGGCGGTGGCCCGCCCGACGAGGTCCTGCAGGCGGTCGACGCCCTTCTCGGCCATGAAGTGCATCAGGCCGTTCTTGAGGTCCTCGACGACCCGGTAGCCGTACTGCATGACGGAGGTCGTCATCTGCAGGGTCGTGGCGCCCAGCAGGATGAACTCCGCCGCGTCTTCCCACGTCTCGATGCCGCCGATGCCGGAGATCGCCAGGTCCTTGAGCCGCGGGTCGGCGCGCATCTGCTGGATGAACCGCAGGGCGACCGGCTTGACGGCCTTGCCGGAGTAGCCGGAGATGGAGGACTTGCCGTCGACGATCGGCATGCCGATTTCGCGGGCGAGATCGACGTTGCAGACGGACTTGATGGTGTTGATGGCCGCGATGCCGTCGGCGCCGCCTTCGAGGGAGGCGATGGCGACGGGCACCATGTCGGTGATGTTGGGGGTCATCTTGGCGAGGACGGGCAGCTTGGAGCCGCGCTTGACGGCCGCGCAGTACTTGCGGCACAGGTCCGGGTTGGACCCGACGTCGGAGCCCATGGCGTGGGACGTCATCTGCGGGCACGAGAAGTTGAGCTCGAGCATGTCGGCGCCGGCTTCTTCGGCGAGGCGGGCGAGTTCTTCCCAGGTGGCTTCGTCGTTGCCCATGATGGAGGCGATGAGGACCTTGCCGGGATACTCGGCCTTGAGGCGCCGGATGTCGGCGAGGTTCTGCTCGAGCGGATGCTCGGCGATCTGCTCCATGTTCTTGAAGCCGACGAAGGGCGTGCATTCCTTGTCGAGCTTGTCGAAGCGGGGGGAGACCTCGTCGATGAAGTAGCTCTTGGGGCCGATGGTCTTGAAGACCACGCCGCCGAAGCCGGTGTCGTAGGCCTTCTTGCACATCTCGTAGCAGTTGCCGACCGGCGAGGACGACAGGCAGAAGGGGTTCTCGAAATGCACCCCCAGGAACTCGACGGACAAATCTTTCTTGATCATCTCACTTTCCTCCCAGCTCTTCGTCGATGAGGGCCGCCGCGCGCTTCGCTCCCGCGACCGCGCCGACCACGGTTTTCTCCGGGTCCGCCGAGACGTCGCCGACGACGTACAACTTGTCCCCGGCCTTCAGGGATTCGTCCCCGATCCGGTTGCGCCCGAACGCGAGCCCGAGCCCGCCCGCGGCGACCTCCTGGCCGATGGCGAGGATGATCCTGTCGGCGGTGTAGGAGAGTTCCGCGTCGATCTTGCGGTGGCGGAACGTGACCTTGTTGCCGTCGACCGCGGTGGGCACGTAGCCGTCGTGGATCGACACGCCGGCCTCGCGCGCCCCGGCGAGCTCCTTGCGGCTGGCCTTGAACTCGCAGAGCTCCTCGTACACGACCGCCGTCACGTTCTTCGCGCCGAGCAGCTTGAGCGTCGTGCAGACATCCATCGAGACGTCGCCGCCGCCGACCACCAGCACATTCGCCGGGATGTCGATCTCCCCGCCGGCGTCCTTCGCGCGGCGCAGGAACGACACCGCCGTCTCCACCGCCGGATTCCCCTCGAACATCGGCAGCCACTTCCCGGCCGAGAGGCCGATCGCCAGCACCACCGCGTCGAATTGGCCCTTGAGCCCGTCGACCGTGACATCCTTGCCGACCTCCACGCCCGTGTGCGCCACGAGCCCGAGGTCGAGGATGCGCTGGATTTCCAGGTCCAGCACCTTGGACGGCAGGCGGTACTCCGGCACGCCGTAGCGCAGGTACCCGCCGAGCTTCGCGTCCTTCTCGAAGAGCTCCACCGCCCATCCCCGCTTGAGCAGCTCCGCGGCGACCGCGAGCCCGCCGGGCCCGCCGCCGATGACCGCGGCCTTCTTGCCGTTGGGGGCGGCCTTTTCGAGGACCTTCATCCCGAGCGCGGCCTCCATGTCCGTCACGTACCGCTGGATCAGCCCGATTTCGATGGGCCGGTCGATGCCGCTGCGCGAGCATCCCATCTGGCAATACTTCTCCTGGGGGCAGACGCGTGCGCAGACCGCGCCGAGCACGTTGTTTTCGCGGATGGTCTCCGCGGCGCCCTTGAAGTTGCGGAACCGGACCGACCGGATGAATTTCGCCGGGTCGGTCCCCGCGGGACAGGCCTTGGAACAAGGCGCGTCGTGGCAGAGCAGGCAGCGTGCCGCCTCCCCTCCGATGGTCACCGGCGTGAAGCCGGGTTCAAGCTCGCTGGTGTATTTGTCCTTCATGCATGATCCTCCGTGTGCTTCTTTTCCGGAGCGCGCCCGCGCGGACCCGATCCATGTCCCCTTGTACCCCGCCCCGCGGCAAAACACAAGGCGCAACCTGTCCGGAATCCCCTCCCCGTCCGAAGGGGGGGCCGGCGAAATCCTTGCGATCCCCGTGAGCAGGGAAGGGTAGGGAGGGCAGGCCCTGCCCGCCGGGGCCGGACACGCCGAAGAATGGCGCCGGAGACGCGCGGATGGACCCGCACAAGGTTTTCGCGGGGCATTCTCTCCCATGTCTTGAGATTACGGAAAAACATCCGAAAACCCGTTTGTTTCATGCATGGTCCTTGCCCATGAACGTGCAAGCTCCGTCCCGGCCGATTCCGGCAACCATCGGTCGGGGGATTGTGCGGCGGGGGGATTGGAAGTATAAGGGGAGAGATGAAAGGTGTCGGTACATCGCAACGCCCCCGGCGCGGGGCGCGGGCCGGGATGACGCTGGTGGAGGTGCTGCTGGCGATCGTGATCCTGGGGTCCGCGCTGGCGGCGCTGCTGGGGGCGGCGTCGCAGGCCATCGGTGTCGTCAAGCAGGCCCGCAACTACGAGACCGCCCGGACGATGCTCGCGCTGGTGGAGGTGGAGAAGCCGCTGCGGCTGGAGGACGAAATCACGGTCGGCGAGGACGGCGGGTCGTTCCAGGACGGGCCGCCGGGATGGCGGTGGACGCGCAAGATCGAGGCGGCGTCGGAGGAGGGCGAGGACGACGAGAAGATGGGCGGGCTGTACCTGGTGACGACCACGGTGTACTGGGGGAGCGGCAGCGGGAAGACGAGCTCGGAGGAGACGGTGCGGTATTTGTACGTGCCGGAAAACGTCGACGGGAAGCGGACGCTCAAGCCGAAGGGGTTGTAGCCGCAAAGGACGCAAAGGGCGCAAAGGGTTTGAAGAGCTGATGGAAAGCGGAAGGAACAGGATTGGGGTTTGCCGGCACGCCGGCACGGCGGGCTTCACGTTGCTGGAGCTGCTGCTGGCGCTGTCGATCTTCACGCTGGTGGCGGGGATGGCGGCGGGGTCGTTCTGGAGCATCACGCGCACGTGGAACCGCGCAAACGATTTGCTCGAAAACCTGCATTACGGGGAGTTCGCGATGGACCAGCTCGTCGCGGCGCTGCGCGGGGCGGCGTGGTTCTCGTCCAAGCCGGAGGCGTTCGGGTTCTGGCTCGACGACAACGGGGGGAACTCGGACCGGGCCGCGAACGAGATCAGCTGGGTCACCAGCGG
This sequence comes from uncultured bacterium, assembly GCA_902766695.1. Classification (GTDB taxonomy): domain Bacteria; phylum Verrucomicrobiota; class Kiritimatiellia; order CAIQIC01; family Lenti-01; genus CACXEY01. Next base: position 23,806 of record CACXEY010000161.1, on the reverse strand, counting down.
GACGGCTTTCCTGCCGCCGGATTCGCCGCTCAAGGACGGCCTGCACCGGCTGTCGGTGACGGTCGAACACGCGCGCGGCGGCGGCCAGGGTCTCGCGGTGCGTGCGTGGCCCCACCTCTCGGAGGAGACGGACGGCAAGGACGTGGACCCGTGGATCGTGGTGCCGGACGTGCGCGGGTTCAGCTGCGAGTGGTACGATTTCGAGGAGGACGCCTGGAGCCAGGAGTGGGAGGAGACGAATTCGCTGCCCAAGGTGCTGAAGGTGTCCCTCACGATGGAGCCGCGCGAGAAGGACGGCGACCCGGTACGCTTGCAGCGCATCGTCGAGCTGGAGGTCGCCCCCGACCTGCCCGGCCGGGAGCGCAAGGACCGCACCACCCAGGACGAGCTCGACCGCGAGGAGCGCGAATCGGCGCGCGAGGAGGAGAACCGCAACGGCGGTGGCGGAGGGCGCCCGGAACCGCCGCGGCACGAGGACTCCGGGCCCGGTTTCTCCGGAAGTTCCGGAGGATCCGGAACCTCCGGAAGCTCCGGTTTCCCCGGGCGCCCCGGCGGCGGCCGCACGGGCGTGCGCACGGAGGACGGCTCGCTCGTCATCACGGGCGGCGGACGGGGAGGCGGCCGGCCATGACGCCCCGCCGCAACCACCGCGAGAACGGCGCGGCGCTCATCGTGGCGCTGTGGACGATCCTGCTGCTGAGCCTGCTGATCGGGTCGCTGGCGTACGAGATGCACGTGGAGGCCGGCATCACGTCGCATTCGCGCAAGCTGGTCAAGGCGCGCGCGGCGGCGGCGGGCGGGGTCGAGTACGCGAAGTTCCTGCTGGCGAAGAGCTTCGAGACGAGCGTCTTCGAGGAGGACGACGAGGAGCACGAGTCCCTGCGCGTCATGGCCCTCAACCTCGAAAAGGGCATCGGCGCGACCAGCGTGGAGGTCACGATGGGCGAATCGACCGCCACCGTGGACATCCTGCCCGAGAGCGGCCGCCGCAACGTCAACAAGCTCGAGGACGAGGACTGGGAGGAGCTGCTCGACCAGTGCGGCGTGCCGGAGGAGAAGTGGCCCGACCTGATCGACTGCTTCATGGACTGGATCGACGAGGGCGACGCGCACCGCCTCAACGGCGCCGAGGAGGACGACGCCTACTACAAGGAAAAGGGCTACGTTCCCAAGAACGCGCCGCTCGACACGGTGGACGAACTGCTGCTCGTCAAGGGCTTCACGCCCGAAATCGTCTACGGCGGCCCGCCGCCCGACCCCAAGGCCGAGCCGCTGCGGGGGATCGCCCACCTGCTGACGACGTTCGGCGACGGCAAGGTCAACGTCAACACCGCCTCGCGCGAGGTGCTGCTCACCCTCACGGGCGCCAACGGCAAGATGCTCGACGACTGGGTCGTGGACGACATCCTCAAGTACCGGCTCGGCGACGACGGCGAGCCCAACACCGAGGACGACGGCTTCGAGAGCGTCGGCGAGGCCATCGCCAAGACCGGGCTCGACGCGTCGCTTTCCGACCGGCTGTCCGTGAGCGACCGCACGTTCGTGCGCGTCACCTCCATCGGCGAGAACGGCGGCGTGCGCTGCGGCGTGTGGGCGATCTTCGAGGTCGGCAACCGCAAGGTCACCCCCATCTACTGGCGCGAGGAGCAGATGCAGTGAAGCTGCTGTTCATGGGCACCGGCACCTCCTACGGCATCCCGGTGCCCGGCTGCGGATGTCCCGTCTGCACGTCGGACGACCCGCGCGACAAGCGGTTGCGGACGTCCATCCTGGTCACGGCCGTCGACGGCACCGTGCTGCTGCTCGACACGCCGCCCGACCTGCGCACCCAGTGCCTGCGGTACGGCGTGAAGCGCATCGACGGGGTGCTGGTTTCGCACAACCACGCCGACCACGTGTTCGGCTTCGACGACCTCCGCGCCTACACCAACCGGATGGCCGCGCCGATGCCCGTCTGGACCTCGCCGCGCACGGCGGAATCCCTCCGCCGCATCTTCGACTACCTCGGCCGCCCGCCGCTGCCGGGCACGTCGCTTGCGCGCGTCGAACTGCGCGAGGTGGAGGGGCCGTTCGCGTACGGGCCGTTCCGCGTCACGCCGCTCCCCGTCGAGCACGGGCGGTCCTTCATGACCGGCTGGCGCATCGAGGCGGACGGCCGCGCGTGCGTGCTCATCACCGACTGCAAGCGCATCCCGGAAACCACCTGGCCGCTCTGCCTCGGCGCGGACCTCGCGGTCCTCGACGGCCTCCGCCCGGAACTCCACGCCACGCACCTGAGCATCGGCCAGGCGGGCGAACTTCTCCTCCGCATGGGGGCGAAGCGCTCGTACATCATCCACATGTGCCACGCCGCCTCCCACGCGCAGGCCGACGCGCTGTTGCCGGAGGGCATCCATCCGGCCTGGGACGGGCTCGAAATCGTCCTGTGATTCCCTTCTCCCCGGTCCCCCGGCGGTGTCTTTGCCGGCGCAATCGGGTTGTGTTCCGGGAGGGGAAGGGGTATGGTCGGGGCGTTCTTTGACAGCCGGGGCTCCGGGCGCCGGTCGCCGGCGGGACGCGCAAGTGCCGCCGCCGGAGGAAAGTCCGGACTCCGCAGGGCAGGGCGCCCGCGCCGGGAGGTGCGGGATCCCGGTGGCAAACGCCGGGAAAGGAAAGTGCCACAGAAACGATACCGCCCCGGTGCCGCAAGGCGCCGGAGCAAGGGTGAAACGGCGGTGCAAGAGACCACCGTGCGGCGGCCGGAAGGTCCCGCGCAAGGCAAACCCCGCCCGGAGCAAGGCCAAATAGGGACCCGAAACGGAGCGGCCCGTTCCGTCCGCCGCAAGGCGGGGCGGGTCCGGGTTGGCCGCTCAGACAAATGACCGGGCCGCGCCGCGAGGCGCGGCGACAGAATCCGGCTTATTCGCACGGAGTCCCGGCTGTCGGAGAACGCTTGCTTACCGATGCGAACGCACACGACAAGATGGAACTGAACGGCATCCAGGCGGGCCGCGCGGCCCTGGCGCTGGGCGCGGTCCTCGCGGCCGCGCTGGCGGCGCAGCTGGCGTGGGACGCGTGCATGGCCGGCGTCCGCCGGGCGCGACTGCACGAGGTCCGGCAGGAGACGGCGAGGGCGGCGGTCGAGGCCGGGTCGCCGGCGGAAACCGCGGCAGCGGGGTGGGGGGAGGCAGACGGCGCGTTCTGGGCGCATTTCCGCGGCGAAGGGGAATCCCCGGCAACGCCGGAGGGGCCGCTGGCCGGACGCTACCGCCTGGCGGGCGTGTTCCGGATGCTCGGCGGCGGCGGGGCCGGGGCCGATGGCTCGTGCGCGATCCTGGACGACCTGAAGGAGCGCCGCCAGCTGCTGCTCGCCACGGGCGAGGAAGAGGACGGGCTGCGGGTCGAGGAGGTCGGCGCGGATTACGCGGTGGTCTGCGACGGCACGCGCCGCGAGCGTCTCTCCATCGCGCCGGGCGCGGCCGCCCGCGACGCCGGGGAGACCGCGGCCGCCGCCGCCGCGGAACCGGCGCCGTCCGTCCTCTCGACCAACCGCTTCGGCGCGCGCGTGGGCGAGACGCGCTGGGAGGTCAGCCGCGACGCCGTCATGGAGTACTACCAGGAGATGATGGACCACCCGGACCGCCTCGTCGGCCTCTTCAACGCGCTCGAACCCGACTACGGGGACGACGGCAAGATCGGCGGCTACCGCGTCAACACGGAACGCGGCGAGGCGGACTTCTTCGCGGACGTGGGACTCCGGCAGGGCGACGTGGTGCGGCGGGTGAACTCGCTGCACATGACGAGCCAGAAGCGGGCGGAATACTTCATCGGGGAGTTCGTGAAGGGCGGTCTGGGAGCCGTCGTCCTCGACATCGAGCGCGACGGGCGGCCCGAGAAGCTGGTCTATCTGGTCAAGTGAGCAGGCAAGGGAGAGGGGCGGGGCCGCGCCGCCCTTCCGGGGCGTTTGCGCGGGAGAGGCCGCGGGCGGCGGGAGAAAAATGCCGCGCGGCCCCTTTTCAACCGGGGCGGAGCGTGGTAGATTGGCGGTGAACGTCCAACAAGGAGCACAAGGATATGGCCCAAATCGATTTCACCTGCCCGCACTGCGGCCAGGAACTCAACGGCACCGACGACATGGCCGGCCAGGTCGTCGACTGCCCCGTCTGCAACAAGAGCTTCCAGATTCCCGGCGGCCTCATCGAAACCGAAATCCAGCGCCCGCCTTCCCCGCCCCCCTCCACCAACGACGACAAGGGCAAGACCATCCGCATCGAGCTGCCGCCCGAGTTCCTGGCCGAACCCGAGAAGCACATCTTCAAGATCAAGCGCATCCAGCACTGACGCCATGCGCCGGAACACGACCGTCGGGACGGTGGACGCCGAGGTCCTCGCGTACACCGCCGGGCAGGACCGGATTCTCGACCTCGCGCTCGTCGAGGCCGACTGCATGGGCACCGCCGCCCACGTGCGGATGCTCGCCGCCATGCCGGTCGAGCCGCCGGTTCTCAAGGCGGCCGAAGTCGAAGCCGTGACCGCCGAGCTCGCGCGCATCGTGGAAGATTCGCGCGTGGGCAAGTTCAAGATCACGCTCGAAGACCAGGACGTCCACCTCGCCGTCGAGCGCCGTCTCACCGCGAAGCTCGGCGACCTCGGCAAGCGCGTCCACACCTGCCGCAGCCGCAACGACCAGGTGGCCGTGGACCTGCGCCTCTTCGGCAAGACGCGCCTCCTCGACGCGATGCAGGCCGCCGCCGCACTCGCGGGCGTACTCTCCGCCTTCGCGCGCCAGCACCGCAAAATCCCGATGGTCGGCCGCACGCACATGCAGCCGGCGATGCCGTCCAGCGTGGGCCTCTGGGCCTCGGCGTGGGCGGAGAGCCTTCTGGACGACTTCTCCCTGCTGATGGCGGCGTACGACCTCAACGACCAGTGCCCGCTCGGCTCCGCGGCCAGCTACGGCGTGCCGCTCCCCATCGACCGGCAGCTCACGAGCGACCTGCTCGGCTTCGCCCGGCCCGTATCCAACGTGCTCCACGCCAACCAGTCGCGCGGCAAGCTCGAGTCGGTGATTCTCTCCGCGCTCTCGCAGGCGATGCTGACGCTCTCGCGGCTGGCGGAGGATTTGATTCTCTTCTCGATGCCGGAGTTCGGCTATTTCCGTCTCCCCGCCGAGTACACGACGGGCAGCAGCATCATGCCGCAGAAGCGCAATCCCGACGTCATGGAACTGCTCCGCGCCAAGGCCGCCAAGGTCATGGCGCAGGCGTCCGTCACCGCCGAGATCGTCCGCGCGGCCCCGTCCGGCTACAACCGCGACCTGCAGGAGACCAAGGAACCCTTCATGCGTGGCTTCGACCTGGCCATCTCCAGCCTGCGCGTCATGACGGCGGTCATGTCCTCCCTGCAAGTCGATGCCGACGCCTGCCGCCGCGCCTTCACGCCCGACGTCTTCGCGACCGACCGCGCCCTGGAGCTGGTGGTCGGCGGTATGCCCTTCCGCGACGCCTACCGCGAAGTCAAGGCGCACCTCGGCGACCTCAAGGACCGCGACCCCGACGCCGCCATCGCCGCCAAGACCCACCTCGGAGCCCCCGCCGGACTCGACTTCGACGGACTGGACGCCCGCATCGAGGAAGCCGCCCGCTGGGTCGCCGACGAACGCGCCGATTTCGAGATGCACCGCGACGCGCTGCTCTCCGGCACGCCGCTCCCCGCCCCGGAAGGATGCGCCGGATGAGAGCCGAACGGACCATGCACGTGCACCGGTCCATCGAGTACCGTTGCGGCGGAACCTGCGTCTCGCTGGAACAGTCGCTGACCACCAGCGACCCGCTGTCCTCGCTCGACGACCTCCACATCTGCCACCTCGGCATGAAGTTCCTCTCCCCGCAGCCGCTGCCGGAGTTCGGCCTCTACGAGTTCGACATCAAGGTCGGCAGCGACCACGGCCCCGTCCATTGCTCCGGCGTCGTGGTCAAATCCGACCCCGAGGACGGCGCCTACCGCAACGTCATCCACTTCCTCGGCATGGACGAGGAAGAATACCGCCTGCTCGAGCGCTTCACCCGCTGCGCCGGCATGCGCTGCGACGACTGCGGCAACTGCTGACCGCGGACATCACCAGGCGTCGAAGCCGTCGGTGATGGGCATTCGCCAGGCATCGGGCGACAGCGTCACGCCGGGGGCGGCCTGGCGGCGCTTGTATTCGCTGCGGACCACCAGGCGGGCCACGCGGCGGGCGACGTCTTCGGGGGCGCCCGACGCGACGAGGTCCGCCACGCTTTCGCGGCCGGCCATGAAGCGATCGAGGATGGGGTCGAGCACGTCGTAGGGCGGCAGCGAATCGGTATCCTTCTGTCCCGGCCGCAGCTCCGCGCTGGGCGGCCGCTCGATGGTGCTCGGCGGAATGACCTCCCCGCGGCGGTTGCGCCAGCGGGCCAGGGCGAACACGAGCGTCTTGGGCACGTCCTTGATGGGGGCGTAGCCGCCGCACATGTCGCCGTAGAGGGTGGCGTAGCCGGTCGAGGATTCGCTCTTGTTGCCGGTCGAGAGCACGAGGTGGCCGTAGCGGTTGGAGAGCGCCATCGCCACCACGCCGCGCACCCGCGCCTGCAGGTTCTCCTCCACCAGCGTGCCCGGCAGCGGCTTCGCCCAGTCCACCGACGCGAACGCCGGCGCCAGCATCCCGGTGACGGCCTCCACCGCCGGGGCGATCGGGATCCGCAGGCACGGGATGCCCAGCCGCCGCGCCAGATCCAGCGCGTCGTCCAGCGTCTCGGAGGACGTGACGGTCGAGGGCAGCGTCACGCCCATCACGCGTTCAGGTCCGAGCGCGTCCACCGCCAGCGCGGCGACCAGCGCCGAGTCGATGCCGCCCGAGAGTGCGATCAGCGCGCCGGGGAAACGGTTCTTGAGCGCGTAGTCGCGGATGCCGGTCCGCAGCGCGGTGTAGACGGCCTCCAGCCCGTCCGGTTCCGGCGCGAGCGGCCCCGACACGGAGCCGTCCGGCGCGATTTCCACGTCGAGCGTCCCTTCGCCGAAGAGCGTCCCCCGCGCCCGTACCGTGCCGTCCACCCCCACCGCCCCGACGTCGCCGCCGAACACGAGATCGTCCTGCCCGCCCGACAAGTTCGCGTACAGCACCGGAACCTTGTGCTTCTTCGCGTCCGCGACCGCTTCCGGTTCGATGCTCCACTTCCCGCCGCGGAGCCACGGTCGCGCGGTCAGCTTCACGACCACGTCGCTCCCCTCCCACGCCTGATGGCTGTCCAGACACACCCACCATCGCGATTGGGCCACCTTCAGCACTCCGCACCCTCCGGCCCCGTGCTCCGTGCAGATCACCTCCGGCCCCTGCCCGCCGCGGTACGCCACCGCCGCATTCCGCTTCCCTTCCTGCGTCCGCAACGGCGTCCCGAACACCACCACCGTCTCCGGCGGCAGCATCTTCTTCAGCCGCGCCAGCTCCGCCTGCACGGCCTCCAGGAACGCGTCCCGCCGCGCCAGATCGCCCAACGGAAAACCTCCCAGCGCCCCCTCCGGGAACACGACGGCATCCACCCCCGCCGCCGCCGCATCGCGCGCCGCCGCCGCGATCCCCTCCGCATTGCGCCGTACATCCCCCGCCACCGGATTGAATTGGACCAGACGAATTTTCATGCCCCAACCCTACTGGAAACCCCTCCGTCCGTCAACGGAGCGTCCGGCCCCCGTCCCGGATGCCCTCGCGTCGTCCTTGCCAGCGGGGGACGCTTGTGTTTGAGTAGCCCCATGCAAACGACCCGACCCTTCCCCCTTCTGCTGCTGTTCGACCTCGACGGCACTCTCGTCGACTCCCGCGCCGACCTCGCCGCCGCCACCAACCGGATGCGGGCGCTCCACGGACTGCCGCCGCTGGACGTGGCCACCGTCGTCTCCTACGTCGGCGACGGCCTGGGCAAGCTCGCCGTGCGGGCCCTTCAAGGGGCTCCCGTGGATCCCGATGCCGCCGTGCGCGAGATCGGCGACTGCTACGACGGGCGCGAAACCGACGCCACCCGCCCCTATCCCGGCGTCGATGCCGGTCTGCGGGCCCTCCGTGGCGCGGGCCACCGCCTCGGTCTCGTCACCAACAAACCCGCCCGCCACGCCCGGCGCATCTTCGACCATTTCGGCTGGACGCCCCTGTTTTCGGTCCTGATGTCCGGCGGCGACACTCCCGCCCTCAAGCCCGCGCCGGATCCCATCCTCGAGGCCATGCGCCGCACCGGCGCCGACCCCTCCTCCACGTGGATGGTCGGCGACCACCATACCGACCTCGAAGCCGCCCGCCGCGCCGGCGTCTCTTCCGTGTTTCTTCTCAGCGGCCTCGGCACCCCCGGCGACGAAACCCCGACCCGCGTTTTTCCCGATTTCCCCGCCTTCGTCCGCGCATTCCTCCCCGGTGGCGAACCTGCCGCCGACGCCGCTCGTCCGGTTCCGGCCCCATAACGGGGGAGGGGGGAACCTCTGCCGCCCGTCGGGCGCTCCCCATGCCCATGCCGCATGGGGCAAAGGCGGCATGACCGAACCGAGTCCGGGTACGGCGGACGGCGTACCCTTTCGCATCGGAGTCGCCAGATGAAAAACCCTGCGATTCCCATGGGCCGGGAAAGACGGGGTATTTTTCATGGATGGGACCATGGCCGGAAAAGGGGGGAATGCATGAACATTTTCCTGTTTCCAAATGATGTCCGGAGGACGCTGCAAACGGGGCTTGAGAGGGGGGCGGGAAGTGGGATAGGATGGGGAACATGAAGACGGTCGCATTGCGGAATTGGCTGGGGGGGATGGCATTGGCGGCGGCGGTATGCACCGCTTCGGCGGCGAAGTCCACCCGTCCCGGAATGGGCGCCATTCCCTACGCCGACGCGAAGGGCACCGGCACCACCTTCCGCGTGTGGGCCGGCGCCGCCAAGAAGGTCGAGGTCGCCGGCGATTTCAACGGATGGGGCCGCACCGCCCTCTCTTCCGAAGGCAACGGCATCTGGTCGGTGGACGTCCCCGGCGCGGGCCACGGACAGGAATACAAATTCATCCTCGACGGCGGCAACTGGCGCAAGGACCCGCGCGCGGTACGCGTCTACTCCTCGGCCACCGACGCCAACTGCACCATCTACGACCACTCCCTCTTCGACTGGGAGGGCGCCGAGCATGTCGTCGGAGGCACGGACGGCCACCCCTGCATCTGGCGCAACGACCTCGTCGTCTACGAAATGCACGTCGGCTCCTTCAACGGCGAGGACTGGCTGCCATCGACCTTCGACGAAGCCATCGAGAAGATTCCGCACCTCAAGCACCTCGGCATTTCCGCCGTCGAACTGATGCCGATCGCCGAGTTCGCGGGCGACCGCTCCTGGGGGTACAATCCGGCCGACCTCTTCGCGCCCGAGTCGAGCCTCGGCGGCGCCGACGGCTTCAAGCGCTTCGTGAAGGCGTGCCACAAGGCGGGCATCGCGGTCATCGTGGACGTCGTCCACAACCACTACGGCCCGACCGACCTCGCCATCTGGCAGTTCGACGGCACCGGCGGCTACAGCGGCGGCATGTACTTCTACGACGACGACCGCCGCTACACCGACTGGGGCGAGACCCGTCCCGACTACGGCAACACCAACGTCGTGGCCTTCGTCCGCGACCAGATCTTCTCGCTCGTCGAGGACTACCACGTCGACGGCTTCCGCTGGGACAGCGTCTTCAACATCGCCTACTACGGCGGCTACAACCAGAACCCCGAAGGCGTCGCCCTGCTCGACGCCATCAACACCGAGCTCAAGGACCGGTATCCCGACGTCTTCCGCATCGCCGAAGACAACGCCTTCGACGCCAACATGAACTTCGAGGCCCAGTGGGCTCACGGCTTTCTGGAGTTCGTGCGCAACCTGGCGGCGTCCTCCGACGACGCCAACCGCGACATGACCACCCTGGCGGCGGTCCTCCTCTACGGCGGCTTCGACAACGTCCTCTATGCCGAAAGCCACGACACCTGCGGCGACCTCAACAACAAGCACCGCCTCCCGCGCGTCATTGACGGCGGCTCCCCGCAAGGCTACTGGGCCAAAAAGCGCGCCTTCCTGGCCAACGCCGTCGCCCTCGTCTCGCCGGGCATCCCCATGCTCTTCATGGGCAGCGAATACAACGAAGACTGGGACTTCTCCAACGACCACTCCCTCCGCTGGACCGGCCTCGCCGAAGAAAACGTCGGCATCGTCCAGATGTACGCCGACCTCATCGCCCTCCGCCGCAACGCCAAGGGCGTCACCGGCGCCCTCCGCAAAACCGGCAACGCCGCGTACACCGTCCTGAACAACGACGGCAAAGTCGTCGCCGTCGCGCGCGGCGGCGGCCTCCTCCTCGTCTTCAACTGGAGCGCCACCGCCTACAAGCCCTACGACACCCTCAAATTCCCCGTCAAGGGCACCTGGCACTGCCTCTACAACTCCGACTCCCGCGCCTACGACCGCTCCTTCGGCGACGTCGGCCCCGCCGTCGGCGACACCGTCACCGTCGGCGACAGCCACATCGCCGCCGTCTCTCTCGGCGCCTACTCCCTCCAGGTCTGGGGCACCTCCCCCCTCCCCGCCGACGCCGCCGTCGCCTTCGACCCGCCCCTCCCCGACGGCTGCACGAACGTCACCATCGCCTTCGACCCCGGCGACGGCGCCCTTGCCGACGCCGACCCCGTCTACGCCCTCGTCGCCCCCAACGGCGACTGGTCCGAATCCCGCGTCCTCACCCTCCCCATGGCGCGCGCCGGCGGCGGCGCCCAATGGACCTGCACCCTCGCCATCCCCGACGGCACCACCGCCCTCCACGTCTGCTTCCACGACCAAACCAAAACCCTCTGGGAAAACAACTCCGGCGACAACTGGCTCTGCCCCGTCGCCAACTGCGGCGACCTCCCTTCCGCCGTAACCGCCACCCCCGCCCGCCCCACCGACGGCAGCACCTTCCGCCTCACCTACGAAGTCAACGCCGGCCCCCTGACCAACCGCCCCGCCGGCGCCGGCATCACCGCCCACGTCGGCTTCAACGGATGGTCCACCTCCCGCGACATCCCCATGACCAACACCACCGGCGACCTCTGGGCGTGCGACGTCGAAATCCCGCTCGGCACCTGGTACATCCCCGTCTGCTTCTACACCGGCGAAGGCGCCTCCTCCGTCTGGGACAACCACAACGAAAAAAACTGGACCATCGCCGTCGCCATCGAAGACACCACCCCCGTCCCCGGCTTCGCCATTACAACCCCTTCGGCCTCCCCCGTCACCATCTCCAACGCCACCGTCGCCGTCCGCGGAACCTCCACCAACTTCCCCGGCCCCCTCCTCTGGACCAACACCGCCAACGGCGCCGCCGCCACCCTCCGCCCCGGCCCCGTCTGGACCGCCGACATCCCCGTCGCCCTCGGCACCAACACCCTCCACTTCATCGCCCTCAACCCCAACGACGGCGCCGCCGATTTCGACTACACCGACTTCCGCACCGGCGCCAACGGCGGCCACGGCTTCGCCCCCTGGAGCATTGCCGTGCCCGCCGCCAACGCCGGCGTCTTCACCTCCGCCACCGACGGATGGGGCTTCTGGGCCAACTCCGGCGCCATGGTCGAAGCCACGCGCCCCTTCGTGCACCCCCTCCAGCCGGGCGACACCGTCACCTTCGGCATCCGCAACGGCTACATCGACGAAGGCGGCTCCGTCGGCTTCGGCTTCCGCAACGCCCACGGCCAGACCGCCCTCGAATGGTACTTCCAGGGCGGCACCGACGGCTACACCCTCAACGCCGCCGCCCGCACCACCAACGCCCTGCCCTTCACCGCCCGCCTCCAGCGCATCGCCTTCACCCTGGGCCCCGACTGGACCTACACCCTTTCCGTCGGCACCAACACCTGGACCGGGAACCTCAAGAACGCCAGCGTCGAGCGCATCGCCGCCGTCCGCTTCTGGAACTACACCGCCGGCGGCGGCAGCGACCACAATTTCTATGTCACCGACCTGGCCATCACCTCCGCCAACCCCAACCTCGCCCCCGAACTCGCCCAGACCCTCACCGTCGTCCGCCCCGGCGCCCCGGCTCCCGTCATCATCACCCCCACCTCCGCCACCGTCGCCGCCGACCCCGCCACCGGCGCCCCCGTCCTGACCGCCACCCTCGACGCCGACGCCCCCGCAACCCTCGCCGATTCCATTTGGTACGCCGTCTCCCTCGACCCCACCAACCGTTCCTGGACCTGGAACCCCGTCCCCTCCACCAACGTCACCCTCTCCGGCTCCACCGTCACCATCCGTTGTCCCGACCTCCCCGCCGCCATCTACTCCCTCGGCAACCCCGGCGGCCGCTGACGCTCTACGGCTGGCGGGCGATGGCGCGGAAGCGGGCGAGGACCTCGGGGAGGCGGGGCCCGGGACGGAGGGCGGCGGTGTCGGGGAGGAGTTCGGTGCGGGTGTGGGGAAGGTAGGTCCAGGCATCTTCGTCCGGGGAATCGCCGTCGGGGTGGATGTCGATCAGGAGGTCGGGGGCGAGCGCGGCGATGCGGTCGGGATCGAGCGAGGGATAGCCGCGGACGCCGGCCAGGGCGTTGGAAAAACCCGCCGCGCGGAGGAGTTCGTCGTGGAAGGTGCCTTCGCCGGCCGCGAAGGCCGAGCCGTAGCGGCCCGGAGCATGGGAAACGACGATTAGGACGCGTTCGGGAGTTCCGGAGATCCCGGAAGTTCCGGAGGTTCCGGCTCGGGCCAGTTCCTCCATGGCCGTGCGCCAGGGAGATCCGGCGGAGGCGAGTCCGTTGGTGCGGTCGGGGAAAAGGCGGCCGATCTCATCGGCGAAGGCGAGGACGTCCGCGGCGGTTTCGGCGCCGCCTTCGATGATTTCGCATCCCAGCGCGCGAAGGAGGGGTGCTTGCGGAGCATCGGCGCGGCCCAGCACGGCGTGGGTCGGGCGCAAGGCCGCGAGGGCGTCTTCGTTGGTACTGAAGAGGTCGCCCACGACGGGCAGGGCCGCGGCTTCGGGCGGGTAGTCGCAGAAGCTGGAGCGCCCGACGACGCAGGGGCCGAGGCCGAGGGCGTAGAGGGTTTCCGTCGCGCTCGGCAGGAAGGAGACGATGCGCACGGCGTCCGCTTTCGGAGCGTCGCGGTCGGCGCGTGGAGTGCAGCCCGCAGCAAAGAGGAGAACCAGCAAAACACATATTTTTTTCATCGGCTGCTCCGGGCGAGGAGGAGGGCGAGTGCGGGGGCGCCGAGGACGGCGGTGACGATGCCGACGGGGGGCGTTCCGGCGAAGGGGAGGGCTCGGGCGGCCGCGTCGCAGAGGGCGAGGAAGAGTCCGCCGCCGATGGCGCAGGCGGGGAGGAGGCGCCGGTGCGCCGCGCCGCCGGCGAGCCGCGCGAGGTGCGGTACCAGGAGTCCGACGAACCCCACCGGGCCGCACACGGCGACGGCGCACGCGACGAGCAGCGCCGCGCCGGCGAGCAGGGCGAAGCGGAGCCGCCCGGGGTCGAGTCCGTGCGAGAAGGCCGCGTCGTCGCCAGCGAGGAGGGCGTCGAGGGGGCGGGAGAGGAGGGTCGATGCAAGCGCCGCGCACCAGGCGGCGGGGAGGGCGATGCGCCACGGGCCTTCGGGGACGACGATGCCGCCGAGGCTCCAGTGGGCCATGGAGAAGCTCTCCCAGGGCGTCATCGCGAACTGGCAGAGCATCGTGCCCGCGCCGAAGAGGTAGGCGCAGGCGATGCCGCCCAACAGCAGCCGTGCCGGGCGTCCGCCCGATCCGCCGCAGGCTCGCACGAGAGCCAGGGACAGCAATGCGCCCGCGAAGGCGGCCCCGCCCACGGAGACGAGTCCGGGCGCGAACGCCGTCGCGAGGTAGGCGCCGAGGGTCGCGCCGGACGCGGTGCCGAGGGTGTAGGGCGAGGCGAGCGGATTGCGGAAGAGGGTCTGGTAGATGCATCCCGTCACCGCGAGGATGCCGCCAACGCAGAAGGCGCAGAGCAGCCGCGGCACGCGGTAGCTCCAGAGGAGGCCGGGCGGGCATCCGCGCACCGCCAGCGCGGCAAGCGCGGCGGCGAGCAGGAGCGGGAGGAGAAGGGTAAAACAACTCGGGACAACTCTTTTGAAAATGGACAAGGAGGGCAAACAACTGGGCCCTCCGGTCTTTCCCTCCCGCTTTACATTTTCCCTTTCTACAACAATTTTGTTTTCGTTTGTCTTTGAGTTGTTTGAGTTGTTTTTTATTGGCCGTATCTCGATGACGCGGTGCGGGATGCCGGCGAGGGGAGCGAGGTCGTGGGTGGCGAGGACGACGGCGCGTCCGGCGGCGAGCTGCGCGCGGAGGGTGTCGGCGAGGGCGGCGCGGGCCGCGGCGTCGAGGCCTTCGAAGGGTTCGTCGAGGAGGAGGGTTTCGGCTTCCTGCGCGAGGGCGGCGGAGAGGAACATCTTGCGGGTTTCGCCGCCGGAGAGGGAGCCGGCGTCCGCGGCGGCGAGGGGAGTGAGTCCGGTGGCGGCGAGGGCGCGGTCGATGGCGTCTTCGTCGCGGCGGGCGAGGGCGCCGAAGAATCCGGCGTGGGGGAGGCGTCCGGCGGCGACGGCGGCGCGCACGGGGAAGCCGGCGAGGGAACGGGCGTCGGGCGACTGGGGAAGGTAGGCGACGCGGCGCGCCCAGGCGGCGCGGGGAATTCCGTCGGAGGGGTGGCCGTCGAGGAGCACGCGTCCGGCGGAGGGGGCCAGCGCGCGGGCGAGGGTACGGAGGAGGGTTGTCTTTCCGGCTCCGTTGGGACCGGAGAGGACGGCGAGGGTGCCCGCGGCGAAGTCGGCGGTGAAGCCGTCGATCACGGTCTTGCGGCCGAGGCGGACGGTGAGGTTTTCGCAGCGGAGGAGGGAGGTCATTTGGCGAGGGAGTAGAGGGAGTTGTCGGGGGAGAGGAAGCCGCAGCCGTCGGAGACGAAACCTTCCGAGCCGCGGCGGTAAGGGGTGGAGAGCGACTCGACGTGGCCGTCGGCGAACGCGACGTTGGTGCGCCCGCGGTGGCGGAAGCCCTGGGTGCCGGCGGAACGGATGCCGCTGCCGGAGCCGTCGTGGGCGCGGTCGGGGTCGGGCGCGCGCATGAATTTGTTCGCCCCGCGCGCGTACTGGCCGTCGCCGAAGAGCGCCGTGCGCGCTGGGACCTCGATTGGCGACGGGAGGGCGGGGCGGTCGCGGACGACGGTGTCGCCCTCGACCTTGCCGACGTAGCTGCAGTTGTAGTTGTAGCCGGTGTAGGGGTCGCCGCGCCAGTTCGCGCTGCCGCCGACGTAGGACGGGCACTGCAGGACGCGCCCGTTCGCGCACTCGGGGATGCGCTCCCAGATCACGCCCGGCCGCACCTTGCCGCCGGCGCCGGTGGTGAAGTCCCAGCACGCCGTTTCGCCGCCTTCGATGCGCATCCCCCACGGGAACTCGCCGCCGTGGTCGGCCGCGTAGGAGAGCGCGGCGGCGGCGAGCTGCCGCAGGTTCGTGGCGCACGCGGCGGCCCGCGCCGCCTCGCGGCCCTGTTCCAGCGTCGGCACGAGCAGCGCCGCCAGCACGCCCACGAGGACGATGACGGCGAGGAGCTCGACGAGGGTGAAAGCGCGGCGGTTCAAGGGGGGGCGTTCCTCATTCGCCGGCATGCCCCAGCCGGAAGAACTGGAGGTTCTGGCCGGCCAGCGGGGCGATGGCGCGGATGGAGAGGGTGCCATCGGGGTTTTCCGAAGAGCTGACGGGATATACCGGGAAGCGGTAGAAGGCTTCGGTCATGGCGTCGGTGGCTTCGAGGAAGAGCCCGGAGGGGGTGGCGCCGGGGGGGAGGGTGCAGGAGAAGGAGGCCATGTCGTGGGTGACGGGATGGCCGCCGATGGTACTGTCGGCGGCGGAGACGGCGAAGTCCTCGATTTCCACGTCCACGGGGCGGACGTCGGAGGCGCTGGCGATGGCGACGTAGCCCTTGTCCGTCGTGTTCGCGAGTTCGAGTTTGACGTAGCGCATGGCGAGGCGGCCTTCCGCGTTTGTCGGGCCGTTGCCGCCGGAGAGGAATTCCTTCAGGTCGAAGGCGATGCCGCCGCCGGAGGTTTTGTAGAGCGAGGAGAGTTCGAGGGCGCCGATGACGCCGCCCCGCACCGCGATGGCCTGCCGGTAGGCTTCGCGGTCAAGGGGCCAGAGGAAGTCGTTGGCGCCGGGGCCCCAGGAGCCGTCGGCGTTGGCGGGCATGCCGTAGACGGGGGCGGTGTTTTCGCGGGTGGCGAGGGTGGGGGCGGCGTACCAGGATTCGCCGTCCAGCGAGACGGAGACGCGGATTTGCCACTGGTCGTTGTCTTCGTATTCGTCCCGGTAGAGGTCGTAGACGGCGTCGACGTCTTCGGTGTCGATGTAGCCGCCGGACGTCCGGCCGGACTGCCATTTGCCGTAGAAGGAGGGGAAGACGATGAAGTCGAGGCCGTAGGGGTTGCGGTCGTCGTCGAGGACGTCGTGGTCGAATTCGAGGACGACGGGGGCATCGGGGTAGAGGTGGCCGATGTCGTTGGCCCAGCCGGGGTAGGAGAAGGGGATGTTGCCGGGGTTGTAGTGGTAGCCGCCGCCGGAGGGGTCGGCGACGACGGTGGTCGCCCAGTCGGGGCCGGAGGGGTAGGGCGAATCCGCGGAGGCGGTTGCGGCGGCGGAAGCCGCCAGGAGGAGAGTGGCTGCGATGCGGCCAAACAGGCGCGCCGGCGCGGCACACCCCGTGTTGGATGTCTTCTTCATTTGTCGTTCCTTTGCGACCACCGTCGCGGAGGGGCGGGTTCGGACCCGGTTGTCCGGATGCCCTTCCCCGGGACACGTCTTCTGGCTGACCTCCTGTAGGACCCGGCCGGGCCTTCCCCCGCCGCGTGGAAGCCGGAACGACCCCGCCGCAGGGTGGCGCAGTGGCCGGGACATGCGGAAGCTCACAGTTGCGCAACAGCTCCCGATTCGCACGGGATTCCGTTTGCCCCGGGGCGGAACCTCTCCGCCGTGGTTTGAGCCTCCATCCTATCCCCGCCCCCGCGCCGTTTCAACCGTTATCCGCCGCCGTCTCCCGTCTCGCCGCGGCGGATGCGTTCATGGAGGGGAGCATGGTTTGGAAACAGGGAAAAACGGGCGGTTTACAGTAATCTCACGACACTTCCGCCAAGGCGTGCCACGCGGCGCGGCGGCGGGGGAACTTTCCCTCTTGCAGGGGGGCGGGGGGGGCGGTACAATCCCGCGCACGATGGACAGGTCGGCTACAGGTCAGGCGGTGAACATGGGGTTTTCCAACCATTGGAAAACTTTTTTCCAATCATTGGAAAAACCGGGAAAATTTTTTCCAATCATTGGAAAATTCCGCCCGGTTTTCCAACCATTGGAAAAAAAGTTTCCAATCATTGGAAAAAAAGTTTCCAATCGTTGGAAAACTTTCCGGCGGCCCGCGGCGGGGCACGGAAAAGGCCGGACGCGCGGTCCGGCCGAAGGGTGGTTGCCCGATCAGGATTTGAACCTGAACAAACAGATCCAGAGTCTGCTGTGCTACCGTTACACCATCGGGCAGGCAACTCGCACCACCTTACTCTTTCGCGGGGCGTTGTCAAGCGGGGTTTGCAGGGGGGGGAAGGAGCTGGATTTCTAGATATCTAGGCATCTAGGTATCTAGATGGCGTGGATGGAGCGGCATAAGGCATGAGCGATTTCCAGAAAGATCCGGTCGCGCTGATGTGCGACATCGGGGAGTTGGTCGGGTTGTTCGATTTCGAGAGCGGGCTGGACTCGTTCCTGAAGCGCGCGGTGTCGATGGTCGCCTGGCACATGCGCGCCGCCGTGTGCTCGATCTACCTCTACGAGGCGAAAACCCAGGACCTCGTGCTCCGCGCCAACCAGGGGCTCAATCCGGCGCTCGTCGGGCGGCTCCGCTTCGCGCTCGGCGAGGGGCTCGTCGGGACCAGCCTCAAGACGTTGAAGCCCATCTGCGAGGCGAACGGGCGCGACAACCCGAATTACAAGTTCGTGCCCGACAGCGGCGAGGAGGCGTTCGTCTCCTACCTCGCGGTCCCCATCACGCGCAAGATGAACCCCGTGGGCGTCATCGTCGTGCAGGACCCGCAGTACAACTACTTCACGGCGAACGACATCCAGGCGTTGCGCGTCATCGCCTCGCAGCTCGCTGGCGTCGTCGAGAACGCCCACCTGCTCCTCGCCCTCCGCAAGAACCAGGACGCCGTCTCCACTTCCGCCGACGGCCCCGGCGGCAAGCTCGAAACCGACGGTCCCGAGGCGCTGCTGCTCGCCACCGGCACGCACTGCATACCGGGCATCTGGGCCGCGGGCGGGATGGCGATGGGCCTGTCCACCCGCATCGGCCACTACCTGGAGCGCACCGCCCTCAACGACCCCGCGCCGGAAGGGCTCACGGAGGCCGACTTCGACCGCGCGGCCGCCCTCACCGAACGCCAGCTGCTGGAGCTGCAGCGACGGCTCCAGGACAAGATACAGGACGCTGCGTCGATGATCTTCGGCGCGCACGTGCTGATGCTCAAGGACGACGCGTTCGCCGGCGAAATCCGCCTCAAGATCCGCGCGGGCAAGAACCCGTGGGACGCGGTCATGGAGGAAATCCGCCACTACGCCGACCTCTTCGAGCACAGCCCCAACTCGCTCATGCGCGAAAAGGTCCTCGACGTCGAGGACCTCGGCCACCGCCTGTTGCACAACCTCAATCCCGCCGCCGCCGAGGCCGACATGCCCGACTACACCGGGCAGATCGTCATCGCCGAAAGCCTCCTGCCGTCCGACATTTTGAAACTCTCCGCCGAGGGCGCCGCCGGGCTCATCCTGCTCGGCACCGGACAGCACTCCCACGTCGCCATCCTCGCCAAGGCCCTCGACCTGCCCCTCGTCGTCTGCGGCGACCGGCGCCTCCTCGCCGTCCCCGAAAAGACCCCCGTGCTCCTCGACGCCAAGGGCGGGCAGATCGTCATCCGTCCCGGCGAGGAAGCCATCCAGACCATGCGCGAACTGCTGCGCAACCTCGCCACCACCGAGCAGCTCGCCCGCCGCAGCAAGCCCGAGACCCGCACCCTCGACGGCACGCGCGTCACCCTCATGGCCAACCTCAACCTCGTCAGCGAACTCGACCTCGCGATGAGCGCCAAGGTCGAAGGCATCGGACTCTACCGCACCGAATTCCCCTTCATCATCCGCAACGCCTTCCCGACCGAGGAAGAACAGTACGTCGGCTACAAGAGCGTCCTCGAGCGCATGGCCGGCAAGCCCGTCGTCTTCCGCACCCTCGACATCGGCGGCGACAAGGCCCTCTCCTACTTCCCCACGCCGCACGAATCCAACCCCTTCCTGGGCCTCCGCGCCCTGCGCTTCTCCCTGCGCAACCCCGAAATCTTCAAGCAGCAGCTGCGGGCCCTCCTGCGGGCCGCGCACGTGTCCGAGCGGGCCAAGATCATGTTCCCGCTGGTCGCCTCCCTCGACGAATACTGGACCGCCAAGGAAATCACCCTCGCCTGCTACCGCGATTTGCGGGCCGAAGGCATCCCCTGCCGCCTGCCCGAGATCGGCGTCATGATCGAGATCCCCGCGACCGCCATGCTCGCGGCCGACTTCGCGAAAGCGGCCGACTTCCTGAGCATCGGCACCAACGACCTCATCCAGTACCTGCTGGCGGTGGACCGCACCAACAGCGCCGTCTCGAGCTTCTTCTCCCCGCACCATCCGGCCGTCCTGCGCACCCTGGCGCGCATCGCCGAAGCCGTCAAACCCACCGGCAAGGCCCTCTCCCTCTGCGGTAACCTGGGCAGCGACGTCCAGATGCTCCCCTTCCTGCTGGGCATCGGCCTGCGGACCATCAGCATCGACTCCGCGAGCATCCCGGCCGTCCAGGAAGCCATCGGCAAGATCAACATCGACGAAGCCGAATGGCAGGCCCGCGAAATGCTCACCTTCACCCGCATCTCCGAAGTCGAAGCCTACCTCGAAGACCTCTGCAAATCCTGAAGCGGGCGCGTCGCGCCCGCCCGCAGTGACGAGAGACGGGAGACGAGTGACGAGATGCGGTGCGCCCGCTGCGCGGGCGGGAAGGGGGGATGGCGTGGGGCTCCGCGTTGACACGGGGCGGGGTTTTCGCTATTCACGCGGGCGGAAGGAGATTCCGACGATGAGCAGATACATGTTGGGAGCGGCCGCGGCCCTGTTGGTGGCCCTGGCCTCCGGATGCGCCCTCCTGGAGGGACAGGAATGGACCCCCGATCCGGCGAGCGATGCCGGCATCCAGGCCGCCGCCGCGGAGGGCCTGGCCCGCGACGCCATGACGGCCGACGCCACCTTGCTCGTGACGGTAGAGAACGGTCTGGCGACCCTCACCGGCAGCGTGCCCAGCGAGGCGGTGCGGCAGCGCGCCATCCAGATCCTGGAGCGCACGGACGGCATCTTCGAGGTCCGGGACCACACCCGCATCTTCTGATGGGGGGCTTTCCGTCGCGGCACGGGAGGGGCGCCGGCGGAATCCGGAGCGTCCTTCCCGCCGTCGCGGCCGTCCTCCTGGCGGCGGGGTGCGCCACGCGCGGTCCCCGCGCGCCGCGCCCTCTCGCCCTGTCGCCGGCGCCGTCGGTCCCGGCCGGCACGATATCCGACGCGGATGCCGTGCTGGCGGCCTTCTTCGCGGCGTACGGCATCGGTCTGCCGCCGGAAGAGCGGGCGGACATCCTGCCGTCCGGCGTCGTGCAGGGTCGGCTCGACCGGGCCGCCCTCCTGCGGGCCGCCCGGAAGCGGAATCGCATCGCGGCCACCCTGAAGACCGATCCGGAGGGACTGCGGGAGGCCTTCGGGGCCAACCGCCCGCTCCTGCTGTACCTGCCCGGCGGACGGCATCGGAGCATCCGGCTGGCCATGCCCGCGGGCTGGGATCCGGAGTCCGACCGGATCCGCCTCATGGTCGGCGACGGCCCGTTGGAGGAGATGCCCGCAAGCCGCTTCTTCGGAATGCGCGAAAGCCTGTCCCACGCCGCGTTGTGCCTCTCCCCGCCGCGCGGACTGGACCGCCTGCCGATCGACGCGGCGGAGCGGACGCGGTTGCTCGCGGACTACCATTCCGCGCAGGGCGACGACCGGCAGGCCGCCGCGCTCTACGGACGGCTCCTCGAAGAAGCCGCCGCGCCGGAGTTGGCGGTCCATGCCCTCTGCGGGCGGGCCGATTCGCTCGTCCGGACGGGGAAGCCGGGGGAGGCCATCCCGTTGTACCGGCGGGCGCTGGAACTTGATCCGGGGAATCCCCGGCTGCACAACAATCTCGCCTGCGCGCTGCTGCAGGAAGGAACCGATCCCGCCGGCGCCCTCGACCACGCCGGGACCGCCTGCCGTATCGTCCCGACCAACCCCTTCTACCTCGAAACCGCCGGGGGGGCCCAGATCGCCGCGGGCGACTGCGACACCGCCGCGGCCACCCTGGAACGGGCCTGGTCCCGCGCCCGGGACCGCGCCCCGGACGTGCAGGCGGCCATCTGCGACCAGCTCGCCCGCGCGTGGCTTTGCGCCGGACGACCCGACCTCGCCCGGCAGGTCGCCGCCCACCGCGCCGCCGCCTGGCCCGGTATCCCCCTCCCCGGCGACCTCGCGGACGCCCTCCCCGGCCTCGTCCGTCCTTGACGGCCCCCCCCTCCTCCCGCTCCCTCCCGCGGGTCCTGCCGACCCATTGCGAGATTACGGGAAAACACCCGGTTTTCCGCCGTTCCGCCCCCATTCCGCCGCCATGAACCCACTCCCCGTCTCCGGGCTTGACGGCGGGGGGCGGAAGCGGCGACTATCGGGGGCATGGACCCCCAAAAGCCAGCCCCGGCGCGCCCGCGCTCCTTCCTGCCGCTGTTCGCGACGAACCTGTTCGGGACGGTCAACGACAACTTCCTCAAGACGCTGGCGAGCTTCGCGGTCATCGGCTGGATCGAGGACCCGCGCCTCAAGCCGCTCTACATGGGGGCGACCGCCGCGGCGCTGGTGCTGCCGTACGTCCTCTTTTCGCCCCTGGCCGACCGCCTCGCGACGGCGTTCGACAAGAAGACCATCGTCCGCCTCGCCAAGTGGGCCGAGCTGCCGATCATGGCGGTGGCCGTCGCGGGCTTCCGCGCGCATTCGGCGTGGACGGTGGTGGCGGCGGTGCTGCTGATGGGGCTGCAGAGCTCCCTCTACTCCCCGGCCCGCTACGCGCTGATCCGCGACATCGGCGGCGAGGGCCGCATCTCGACGGGGATGGGCGGCATGGAAGGCATCGCGTTCGGCGGGATGCTGGCGGGCACGATCGTGGGGTCGGTGGCGTCGGACCGCGCCCCGCCGCCGGTGCAGTGGGCGCTGCTGGCGGGGTTCGCGCTGGCGGGGCTCGCGGCGAGCCACTTCATACGCGCGGACGAAACGCGCGGGACGGAGCGGCGGCCGGTGGGGCCGGTGCGGTTCTTCGCGGAATCGGTGCGGATCGTCCGGGGGTATCCGGGGCTGATGGCGGTGGTGATGGCGCTGTGCGTCTTCTGGTGGGGCGCGGCGATGCTCCAGATGGGCCTGCTCGTCTACGGCCGCGAAGGGCTCGGCCTCGACGCCACGCGCACGGGCCTGATGCTGTGCGCGGCGGCGGTCGGCATCGTCGCCGGGCAGGTCCTCGCGGGGTTCGCCGACAAGCGCCGCCCGCTGCTCGCCCTCGTGCCCGCCGCGGGATGGCTGGCGGGGGGAATCCTGCTGGCGCTGGGGTCCCGTCCGGTGGGGTCGGGCGCGTTCACGGCACTGCTGGCGGTGCTGTCGTTCTCGCTGGGATTCTTCAAGCTGCCGCTCGACGCGGAGATCCAGCGGGTCGTGAAGGGTCCCCGCCTGAACACCGTCCTCGCGTGGTTCAACCAGGTGACGTTCCTGTTCATGTTCGCGGCGAGCGCGTTCTACGCGGCGCTGAGCTGGGCGTTCGGGCTGGGGGCGTTCCTGTGGGCGATGGGGGCGGCGTTCGTGGCGGCGCCGGCGGTCTTCGCGCTGGCGTACCGCCCCGTCCTGCTCTCCCTCGGCGCGCGCGCCCTCGCCCGCCGCTACGAAGTCGCGGTCGAGGGCGCCGCCTGCCTCGACGGGCCCGGACCGTTCCTCGTCCTGCCGAACCACCCCGCGATGGTCGATCCCATGATCGTCGCGACCGCCCTCCGCCGCGTCCCCCTGCGCCCGCTGGTGGACGAACGCTTCTTCCGCGCCGGACTCCTGACCCGGCTGGTCCTGCACACCCTCCGCGCGGTGCCCGTACCCGACCTCGCCGCGCACGCCGCCAGCCGCGACCGCGCCGGCGCCGCCCATGCCCTCGAAACCCTCGTGCCCGGCGCATTGGCGTCCGGCGGCTCTATCCTCCTCTATCCCGCGGGGCACATCCAGACGGCCGACGGCCTCGACGCCATCGGCAACCGCCGCCTCGCCTGGACCGCCTGCCGGACGCTCCCGCCCGGCACCCGCGTCATCGCCCTCCGCACAACCGGACTCTGGGGCAGCATCTGGAGCCGCGCCGGCCGCACCGCCTCGCCGCCGTTCGTCCCGACGCTGCTCGGGAGCGCGTTCCTCTGGCTGTTTGCGGTACCCTTCATGCGGCGCCGCCGGGTCGTGCTCCACCTCGAAGACATCACCGACCGTGCCGCCGTCTGGGCCGCGCTCCCGCGCGCGGAGTTCAACGGGAGGCTGGAGGAGTGGTTTACGGGGGGCGGACGGGGGCTAGATACCTAGAGTGTGTAGTCACGAGATTATGCTTGCAGTTTTCACCGTTTCCCGTAAAAGCATCCGCCATGGAAACAAGTCATGCCATCAAT
>CACXEY010000160.1 GCA_902766695.1 uncultured bacterium | reverse complement strand
GGCGGCGGCGAGCAGGGCGCAGGCCAGGAGCGCCGCGGCGGACGCGGCGGCTGCGGATCGGGATTTCCGGGCTGTCGTCATGCCCCGGAATGTAGCAACCGCGCCCCGCGAAATCAACACGCGCGCGCGGAAAAAATCCGCCGCCCGCCCGCCGCCCCGCGAAACCTTTCCAACCATTGGAAAACTTTTTTCCAATCATTGGAAAACTGACGAAAAATTTTTCCAATCATTGGAAAAAACGGCCGGATTTTTCCAGCCATTGGAAACTTTTTTTCCAATCATTGGAAAATTCCGGGGCCGGCGGCGGGCGGCCGGACGCGCCTCTCGTCGTGCGCGAGGGACCCCTCCGAACGCGGCCCGGCAGGGAATCGCAAGGTTTTCGCCGGACAATCCCCGCGTCACGATTCCGTCCGGCGTCCCGGCGGGTGGCGGACCGCAACGCGCGCTTGTGTTCGCGGGCGGGGGTGTGGTAGGGTCCCCGCATTGTTTTTCAACCCCGAAAGGAACCGAATGAAAAAGATTGCATTGACCCTCCTCGCCTCCCTCCTCGCCGCGGCCGCCGCGTTCGCAGACGAACCCGCCGCAGCCCCCGCCGCCGACGCGCAGGCCCCCGTCCGCATGATCACCGAGGCCACCTTCCCGCCCTACGAGTTCCGCCAGGGCACCGACGTCGTCGGCATCGACGTCGAAATCTGCAAGGCCATCGCCGCCGAGCTCGGCCGCGGCCTCGTCGTCGAGGACGTCGAGTTCGATTCCGTGCTGCCCTCCCTGATCGCGGGCAAGGCCGAGCTGGCCGCCGCCGGCATCACGGTCACCGAGGACCGCAAGATGAAGGTCGATTTCTCCGTCCCGTACGTCCGCACCGGCATCGTGCTCGTCTACGCCAAGGCCGAGCCCTGCGAGGACGGCGCCTCCGCCGCCGGCAAGCGCATCGGCGTCCAGAACGGCACCACCTCCGCCGACTACGTCCGCGAGCAGCTCGGCCAGGAGCCCGAGATGTTCGACTCGCCCGCCTCCGCCTTCGCGGCCCTCAAGCAGGGCAAGGTGGACGTGGTGATCGCCGACATCGACCCCGCCAAGAACCTCATCAAGGGCGAGCCCGACTACGACATCTCCGACTTCCTGACCGTGGAAGAGTACGCGGTGGCCATCAAGAAGGGCCAGCCCGAGCTGCTCGCCACCGTCAACAAGGTCATCGAAGGCCTCCAGGACAGCGGCCGCCTCGACGAAATCGTCGACGAATGGACCGCCAAGGCCGACGCCCTCCAGTCCGCCGGCGAAGCGGCCGAGTAAGCCCGGCCATGTCCGCGCGCGCGTTCCCGCATTCCGCCGTTCCCCGCGCCGCCGTTGCACTCCTGTGCGCGGCGGCGCTGGTCCCGTTCCTCTGCATCCGCGCCGCCCGTGCGGTGGATGACGTGGACGTGGGGTTGTCGGACGGCGGCGGGGACGCGGCAGCGCGCACGGCGGTATCGGTGGACGCCCCGGCGGCGCACGAAATCGACCTAGTGCGCGGCGAAGCCGCCGACCGGATCGTCTACGAACTGACGCTGGAAATCCCCGGCCGCAAGATTCCCCTCACCGCCCGCCTCCCGCTGGAGACCGGGCAGACCAACACGACCCTTTCGCTGACCGTCCAGGAACGCGAAGGCCGCCACGCCTCCACCCTCTCCCTCCCGCCCGGCCCCGACGGCCAGCCGGGCGAGTTCCCGTCCCTGCCGCTCGGCCTCTTCGCGGGCGATCCCGTCGAAGTGCGCGTCGTTCGCGCCGCGGACGCGGCCGCCGCCCCCGCCGCCTACCGTCTCGCCATCCACAACGCCCCCGACGGCGCCTTCGCCCTCTCCACCGACCGCCTCGAATTCGCCGAGGGCCAGACAGAGGCCGCCTTCACCCTCACGGCCGCGCGTTCCCGCGAAGAGAACTGCGACCTCCGCTTCGAGCGCGAGGACGACCCCGCCGACCACTACCGCATGCTGTGCCCGGTGCGGCGCAGCTGGCTGGCGTCGTTCGAGAACAACTTCTACGTCTGCTTCATCAAGAAAATCCCCTTCGGCACGCGCGAAGTCCGCGAGACGGCCCCCGACGGCACCGTCACCGTCCGCACCGAACAAGTCTACAAAGGCCGCTGGCACTACATCACCAACGGCCTGCGCAACACCCTGTCCGTCGCCCTCTGCGCCGTCGTGCTGGGCGCGATCCTCGGCTTCCTGGCGGCCATCGTCCGCTACACCCACGACAAGCACGGGCATTTTGTCGTCCTCGACGCCGTCGCCAAGACCTACATCACCGTCATCCGCGGCACCCCGATGACCGTCCAGCTGCTGATCGCCTACTTCATCATCTTCTCCTCCATCAACAACAAGATCCTCGTCGCCATCCTCGCCTTCGGCTTCAATTCCGGCGCCTACGTCGCCGAAATCATCCGCGCCGGCATCGTCTCCATCGACGTCGGCCAGATGGAAGCCGCCCGCTCCCTGGGCCTCTCCTACGGCCAGGGCATGCGGCACGTCGTCCTTCCGCAGGCCATCCGGAACATCCTGCCGGCGCTGGGCAACGAATTCATCGTGATGCTCAAGGACACATCGATTGCCTCCTTCATCGGCCTCGACGACCTCGCGCGCGGCGGGTCCATCATCCGGTCGCAGACCTACCAGGCTTACATCCCTTTCCTGGCGGACGCGTGCATCTACCTGGTCCTCGTCATGATCTTCTCCAAACTCCTCGCCCGCCTCGAACGCCACCTCCAACGCTCCTCCCGCTGACCTATGACCCGTTCCACCCGCAAGCAACCCGCCTCCCCTGCCGCCCCGGCGGTTCCCGTCCTCGACCCGCCGACGCCGGACCCCTTCCTCTCCGACCGCCCCGTCGTGCCGCCGGGCAAACCCCTCATCGAAGTCGAAGACCTGCACAAATCCTTCGGCGGACTCCACGTCCTGCGCGGCATCACCACGACCATCAAGAAGGGCGAAGTCGTGGTCGTCATCGGCCCCTCCGGCGGCGGAAAATCCACCTTCCTGCGCTGCCTGAACCTCCTCGAGACGCCGACCTCCGGCCGCATCTGGTTCGGCGGCGAAGAGATCGTCTCCGGCGGCTCCCTCCAGCGCGACGGCACCGACCGGCGCCTCTCCCACCGCGCCCGCGAGCGCAACCTCAACCGCTACCGTTCCGACATGGGGATGGTCTTCCAGCGCTTCAACCTCTTCCCTCACATGACGGTGATCGACAACATCTCGATGGCGCCGCGCATGATCCGCGGCGTCAGCCGCGAAGCCGCCGAAAAGAAGGCGATGGAGCTTCTCGAGCGCGTCGGCCTCCCCGACAAGGCCCGCGCCTACCCCTCGCAGCTCTCCGGCGGCCAGATGCAGCGCATCGCGATCGCCCGCGCGATGGCGATGGAGCCGCGCGTCCTCCTCTTCGACGAACCGACCAGCGCCCTCGATCCCGAGATGGTGGGCGAAGTGCTGGCGGTGATGCAGGAACTGGCCGCCAACCACATGACGATGGTGATCGTGACGCACGAAATGAACTTCGCGCGCGACGTCGCCGACCGCGTCCTCTTCCTCGAAGGCGGCGTGATCCTGGAAGAAGGCCCCCCCTCGGTGATCTTCGAGAACCCCTCCCAACCCCGCACCCGCGACTTCCTCTCCAAGATCATCGCCTCCGCCCCCGCGACCTGATTTTTTTTCTCCCGCCTCCCACCTTTTCCGGCTGCCATCGCCTACCCTTGTCCCCACTTTTGGAAACAGGAAAAATCCTTATATTTTCCCCGCTTTTCCCCCCATGCCCCTCTCCATGAAAAGGCGACAACCTCCAATCGTTGCCATTCCCTCCGCGGGCTTCCGTCTTGACATGATATCCACGCATGATGCATGATGCATTGCATGAAAACGCACGTCACCACCCTCACCGAACGCGGACAGATCTCCATCCCCGCCGACTTCCGGGCCGGCCTCGGGCTTCATCCCGGACAGAAACTGCTCTGGACCGAAGACGGCGACCGGGCCCTCCGCCTGACCGTGTGCGAGCCGCCGCGGCGCCGCAGCGCCGCGGACATGCTCGGCTACGCGCGGACGTTCCGCGAGACCCGGTCCACCGCCGAGTGGATGAAGGAACTCCGCGAAGGCGAGGAAGACGACGCATGAGCTGGCTCGTCGACACCTGCATCCTCCTGGACATCCTCGACGCCGATTCGACGTTCGGCGCCGCCTCCGCCCGGACCATCGACCGCCTCTCGCCGGACGGCCTCGAAATCTCGCCCGTCACGTCCGTCGAATTGGCCCCCGCCTTCTACGGCGACTTCCGGCGGCAGGAAGATTTCCTGCGCGGCCTCGGCATCATGGTTTCCTCCAGCTGGGACATCGCGGCGCGGCGCGCGGCGGAGGCGGCCTGGGCGGCGCACATCGACGCCAAGCGAAAGGGCCTGGCGGCGAAGAAGCCGATTGCAGACGTGCTGATCGGCGCGCTGGCCCTGCGCCACGACGGTCTCGTCACCCGCAATCCCGCCGACTTCCGCCGCCACTACCCCTCCCTCCGCATCGTCGAACCCGACTGATTTTCCGCCTTCCCCCCGCAAACAGGCTTGCCG
Organism: uncultured bacterium; assembly: GCA_902766695.1. GTDB lineage: Bacteria > Verrucomicrobiota > Kiritimatiellia > CAIQIC01 > Lenti-01 > CACXEY01. The sequence goes on along the minus strand of CACXEY010000160.1, from coordinate 7,189 downwards.
CGCCCCCTTGCCCGGGCGTATCATGCGCGCCGAAAGACACAACCAACAAAGGACGATACCGATGAAAGACCCCGTCAAGATGCTCAAGGCCATCGAGAAGCTCGACGCCAACCTCTACCAGAAGGACTTCTTCCTCACCTGGGACAAGACCCTCGACGAGCTCAAGCTCATCCTCCAGGTCGCCGACCTCATGAAGACCCTCTACGAAAAGAACGTCTCCCTCAAGGTCTTCGACACCGGCCTCGCCATTTCCAACTTCCGCGACAACTCCACGCGCACGCGCTTCTCCTTCGCCTCCGCGAGCAACCTCCTCGGCCTGGCCGTCCAGGACCTCGACGAAAGCAAGTCGCAGATCGCCCACGGCGAGACCGTCCGCGAGACCGCGAACATGATCTCCTTCCTCACGCAGATCATCGGCATCCGCGACGACATGTACCTCGGCGAAGGCCACACCTACCAGGTCGAAGTCGCCAAGGCCCTCGACGACGGCTACGAGCACGGCGTCCTCGCCCAGCGCCCCGGCATCGTCAACCTCCAGTGCGACATCGACCACCCGACCCAGTGCATGGCCGACCTCTGCTGGCTGCGCGAACACTTCGGCGGCCTCGAGAACCTGCGCGGCAAGAAGATTGCCATGACCTGGGCCTACAGCCCCTCCTACGGCAAACCCCTCAGCGTCCCGCAGGGCATCATCGGCCTGATGACCCGCTTCGGCATGGACGTCACCCTCGCCCACCCGCCCTCCTACGACCTCATCCCCGAAGTCAAGGACCTCGCCGCCAAGCAGGCCAAGGAAAGCGGCGGCAGCTTCAGGCAAGTGAACTCCATGGAAGCAGCCTTCGAAGGCGCCGACATCGTCTATCCCAAATCCTGGGCCCCCTACAAAGTCATGGGCCAGCGCACCGAACTCCTCAAGAAGGGCGACAAGGAAGGCCTGGCCAAGCTCGAAAAGAAGTGCCTCGCCCAGAACGCCCAGTACAAGAACTGGGAATGCGACGCCAAGAAGATGGCCCTGACCAAGAACGGCGAAGCCCTCTACATGCACTGCCTGCCGGCGGACATCACCGACGTCTCCTGCAAGGCCGGCGAAGTCTCCGCCGAAGTCTTCGAGAAATACCGCATTCCGACCTACAAGGAAGCGGGCTACAAACCCTTCGTGATCGCGGCCATGATGCTGACCAACCGCATGAAGGACACCCCCGCGACGTTGGCCGAACTGATGGAAGAAGGCATCGAGCGCGTCCTGGACGTCACGACCCTCCCCGTCAGCTACGAAATCCCCGAAGACAAACCCGCCAAGAAGGCCGCCAAGAAGGCCCCGGCGAAAAAGGCTCCCGCCAAGAAGCCCGCCGCGAAGAAGCCCGCCAAGAAGGCCAAGAAGTAACCCTTCTTCCAACCCTTCCCCCGACCGGCCCGCGCCCCACCCGCGCGGGCCGGCCGCTTTCCGCCCGCCCCGGACGTTTCCCAACCATTGGAGTTGTCAGGCGAAAACCTTGCGATTTCCCGGGCGCAGGGATGGGTAGGGCGGGCAGTCCCTGCCCGCCGGAGTCCGTCATGCCAAAGGGAGTGACCGGAAATGTGCGGACGCATTTTCCCCCAGATGCTGGCCGACTTGCATCCGCACCTCCCATGACATTCACCTGCACGTCCCGGTTGCCGGCGGCGAGGGGACTCGCCGCCCTACCACGGCTTTGCACGAACGAAACCACAAGTTCTTTGCCCGACATCTCCATTGGGAAATTTTTTCCAATCATTGGAAAACCGCCGAAAAATTTTTCCAATCATTGGAAAAAACGTCCGGATTTTTCCAACCATTGGAAACTTTTTTCCAATCATTGGAAAACGCGTCCGGCGGCGGCGGGCTCCCGTGCGGCGGAAAAAGCATTGCACCGGGGGGGCGGGATGGGATAGAGTGGAAAGAAATGCGGGCCGAAGGGGTCCGCGCAAGGAAGGATATTCGCATGAAGAAGATTTTGGTTCTGGCCCTCGCGGGCCTGATGGCGGTCGCGGCGGGCACGGCGTCGGCCGGCGTGCTCAATTCGGAAGAGCCGGGCGAGGCTTCGGTCCACGGCTGGTACCTGTTCCCCGGCGACGGCGACTTCACCGTCTTCGACGGCGCCGCCGGCGTCCAGGGCGCCTACCGCGAGTGGTTCGCGTTCCCGTGGGGCATCGGCCTCAACGCCGGCTGGGGCTACTACAAGGTCGACAAGAACACCGGCTCCTACAAGGTCTCCACCCTCGGCAAGTTCAAGGGCGAATGCAACGTCGTCCCGCTCGGCCTGGACCTGTTCTTCAACGTCATCGACTGGGACAACTGGAACCTCGTCCTCGGCACGGGCATCCAGTACCTGATCGTCGACAGCGACCTGTCCGCGTGGGACTCCGCCGCCGGCAAGCGCCAGGACATCGACGTCGACAACGCGCTGATGTGGAACATCGAGGCCGAGTACGAATACATGCTCAGCGAGAAGTTCTACATCTCCGGCGGCGTCGGCTACCAGGTGGACATCGTCCGCGCCGACACCGAATGCGGCGACAACGACCTGCGCGACACCTCCTTCCGCGGCCTCTTCCTCCGCCTCGGCCTGAAGTTCCTCTTCTGAGGCCCGCCCGGACCGGCACGCAAGCGGCACGCCACGGTTCTCCGGGCGTGCCGTTTTCGCTGGAAACATCCCCATGATCCGCTGCCAGCACGAAGACTCCTCCCTCTGGGCGCCCGGCGCCGCCGTCGAGCTCTCCGAGGGCGAATCCAACCACCTCTGCGCCGTCATGCGCGCGGAAACGGGCGCCGCGGTGGCGCTCCTCGACGGCCGCGGCGGCATCGCCGAAGCCGAACTCTCCCGCCCGCACAGGAAGCACGCCGAAGTCGTCGTCCGCTCCGTCTCCCGTGCCGCCCCGCCCGTCCCGCGCCGCATCCTGGCGCAGGCCGTCATCCGCGCCGAGCGCATGGACTGGCTCGTCCAGAAGGCGGTCGAACTGGGCGGCGTCACCGAGATATGGCCCCTGCAGACCGACTGGTGCGTCGTGCGCGTGCCCCCCGCCGACGCCGAACGCAAGGCCGACCGCTGGCGCGCCGTCGCCTGGGCCGCCTGCAAGCAGAGCGGCAACCCGTGGCTGCCGCAAATCGCCCCCGTCATGCGCCTCGACGCCGCCATCGCCCGCCTCGCCGGACGCGACGCCTGCTTCGGCGCCCTCCAGCCCGGTGCCGCGCCGCTCCCCGACTGCCTGACCGCCCTGCACCGCGCCGATTGCCCCGAGCTCGCCGTGTTCATCGGCCCCGAAGGCGATTTCACGCCCGCCGAAGTCGCGGCCCTCCTCGCCGCCGGGGTACGCCCCGTCACCCTCGGCGAAAACGTCCTGCGCGTCGAAACCGCCTCCCTCTTCGTCCTCTCCGCCATCAAATACGCCTGGCTGTGAGGGAGAAAAGCACGACGAAACGACGAATGGACGAAACGACGAAAGGAAACCCCATGAATCCGAACGCTCAGGAACTCGCGCCCCAGCCTTTCACCATCGGCGGCCAGCCCGCGTGGACGTTCGACGCGCTGCCCGCCGTCAGCTCGCCCGCGCCGGACTTCCACCTCGCCGACGCGCAGTTCAAAGACTGGACGCTGGCCGACTTCAAGGGCACCCGCCTGCTGCTGAACATCGTCCCGTCGCTGGACACGCCCGTATGCGCCCTCTCCGCACGCAAGTTCAACGCCGACGCCGCGGCGCGGCCCGGCGTCAGGGTGCTGACCATCTCCGCCGACCTCCCCTTCGCGCAGGCGCGCTTCTGCGAAAACCTCAAGACGCCCGGCGGCCTCTTCCTCTCGACCTTCCGCGCCCCTGAATTCGGCATGGACTACGGCACCCTCATCGTGGACCACCCGATGATGGGCCTCCAGGCGCGCGCCGTCGTGGCGATCGGCGCCGACGGCACCGTCCTGCACGCCCAGCTCGTCCCCGAACTCCGCAACGAACCCGACTACGCCGCCGCCTGGGCCGCCCTCGACGCCGCGTCCGCCGCCGGCCTCTGAGGAAGGGGTCTCCCCTCGACCTCCATCCCGCAGCCCGACCCTAAGGCCGGGCCGCCCGCCATCCGCCCGCCCTCCCCGCCAATCGCCCCCGTCGGACCCCGAAGGGGGCATTTCCCGACGGCCTTCGGAATCGGGGCCAGCGCGGGATGGTGCAATGCCTCCGCCCTCCTTGGCAGGCCGGCGCCCCCCCTCGCCGCCGGAAACCGGAACGTGCAAGTGAATGTCATTGGAGGTGCGGATGCCATTCGTCCGGGATCTGGTGGAACATGCGTCCGCACATTTCCGGCAACGACCTTTGGCAGGACGGACTCCGGCGGGCAGGGACGGCCCTCCCTGCCCATCCTCAATCGCAGGGTTTTCGCCTGACAACTCCCTTGTGCTGGGCGAGGCGTCGCGACCTCGGGTGAGGCTGGCCCGCATCTTTTGGAAACACGAAAAACATTGACGTTTTCTCCTGTTTTACCCCATGGTCCCGTCCATGAAAAATCGACCCGGAGTGTCTGCTTTTCCCATGTTCCGCTCCCGGGTTGCCTGACGACAGCCATCCCGCCCCGTTGCGGGTCGAACTCTCCGGGCGATCTGCCGTCGACCGCCGCGGGCAACTCATCCTTCTTTCTTGACCGTGCGCCCGGAATCCGCCACTATGGGCGGTCGAAACGGTTTACCGGGCCCGGCCCGGTCCACTTGCACAACCCACAGGAGATTGCATGAGCGCCAAGAAATCGACGTCGTCCGCCGCCCCGGAATCCAAGGACCTGCGCAGCCAGGTCGAGGACATCAAGGCCGGCTTCCAGTCCCACCTCAAGTATTCCCTCGCCAAGGACGAGTTCTCCGCCACCGACCACGACCGCTACTACGCCCTCGCCCTCGCCATCCGCGACCGCCTCGTCGACGGCTGGATCCGCACCTCCGTCGCCCAGCACTCCCGCAACGTCAAGCGCGCCTACTACCTCTCCATGGAGTACCTCATGGGCCGCACCATGGGCAACAACGTCATCAACCTCAAGCTCGACCCCGCCGTCAACAAGGCCATGGAGGAGCTCGGCCTCTCCTGGGACTACCTCCGCGAGCAGGAACGCGACGCCGGCCTCGGCAACGGCGGCCTCGGGCGCCTCGCCGCGTGCTTCCTCGACTCCCTGGCGACCCTCCAGCTGCCCGGCTACGGCTACGGCGTCCGCTACGACTACGGCATCTTCCGCCAGGCCGTCAAGAACGGCTACCAGGTCGAGGAACCCGACAACTGGCTCCGCTTCGGCAACCCGTGGGAAATCGAGCGTCCCGAGGCGCAGTTCGAGGTGCATTTCGGCGGCCGCGTCGACCTTTCCGAGGAAAACGGCCGCATCCGCGCGCGCTGGCTCGACTGCGAGACCGTGCTGGGCATCCCCTACGACAACCCCATCCCCGGCTACGGCAACGGCACCGTCAACAACCTGCGCCTGTGGACCGCGAAATCCACCGAGGCGTTCAACCTCGAATTCTTCAACAACGGCGACTACATCAAGGCCTACGAATCCAAGACCCTGACCGAGAACATCACCTCCGTCCTCTACCCCAACGACAACATCGAAAAGGGCAAGGAACTGCGCTTCAAGCAGCAGTACTTCTTCGTTTCCTGCTCCATCCAGGACATCATCCGGCGCTTCAAGTCCGACAACGCCGACATCCACGCCTTCCCCGACAAGGTCGCCATCCAGCTCAACGACACCCACCCCGCGCTGGCCATCGCCGAGCTCATGCGCATCTTCCTGGACCAGGAAGGCCTCGAATGGGAAGACGCCTGGGACCTCACCGTCCGCACCTTCGGCTACACCAACCACACCCTCATGCCCGAGGCCCTCGAGCGCTGGAGCGTCCACCTCTTCGAGACCATCCTCCCCCGCCACCTCCAGATCATCTACGAAATCAACCGCCGCTTCCTGCGCGAAATCGCGACCCGCTTCCCGGGCGACAACGACCGCATCGCGCGCATGTCCCTCATCCAGGAAAGCCCCAACCGCGAAGTCCGCATGGCCTACCTCGCCGTCGTCGGCTCCCACGCCGTCAACGGCGTCGCGCGCCTCCACAGCGAACTCCTCAAGACCACCCTCTTCAAGGACTTCTACGACCTCTGGCCGTCCCACTTCACCAACATGACCAACGGCATCACCCCCCGCCGCTGGCTCCTCAAGTCCAACGCCCCCCTCGCCGACCTCATCACCGAAAAGATCGGCGACGGCTGGGTCACCGACCTCTCCCAGCTCAAGAAACTCGAAAAATACGCCGACGACGCCGACTTCCTGCGCCGCCTGATGGACGTCAAGCGCCGCAACAAGATCCGCCTCGCCGAAATCATCAAGGCCACCCTGGGCGTCGACGTCAACCCCGACTCCATCTACGACGTCCAGATCAAGCGCATGCACGAATACAAGCGCCAGCTGCTGAACGTCCTCGACATCATCCACCAGTACTTCGTCCTCAAGGAGACCCCCTCCGCGCACTTCACCCCGCGCACCTGGATCTTCGCCGCGAAGGCCGCGCCCGGCTACTTCCTCGCCAAACTCATCATCAAACTCATCAACGACGTCGCCGGCGTCATCAACCGCGACCCCGCCATGAAGGGCCGCATGAACGTCGTCTTCCTGCCCGACTACCGCGTCTCCCTCGCCGAGCGCATCATCCCGGCCGCCGACCTCTCCGAGCAGATCTCCACCGCCGGAACGGAGGCCTCCGGCACCGGCAACATGAAATTCCAGCTCAACGGCGCCCTGACCGTCGGCACCCTCGACGGCGCCAACGTCGAGATCCGCGAAGAAGTCGGGGCCGACAACTTCTTCCTCTTCGGCAAGACCGTCGAAGAAGTCGAAGCCCTGCGCCGCGCCGGCTACAACCCGTGGGACGTCTACAACAACAACGCCGACGTCCGCCGCGTGCTGGACGCCATCCGCGACAACTTCTTCAACCTCGACCAGCCGGGCCTCTACCAGCCCATCTGGGACACCCTGCTGACGCACGGCGACCACTTCCTGGTCCTCGACGAATTCGCCGCCTACGTCGCCAAGCAGGCCGAGATTGCCAAGGTGTACGAGCAGCCCGACCGCTGGTCCCGCATGTGCCTGATGAACATCGCCAACTCCGGCAAATTCAGCACCGACCGCACCATCGCCGAATACGCCAAGGAAATCTGGCACATC
>CACXEY010000159.1 GCA_902766695.1 uncultured bacterium | reverse complement strand
CTTCCTCCCCCGCCTCCCCGCCACCCCCATCGGCCGCATCCTCCCCGACCCCGTCGCCCGCCCCCTCCCCCCCGGCGGCTGGCAGCACTTCTGTTCCTGACCCGATGAACGCCTACGCCGATTGCCACCTCTGCCCCCGCGCCTGCGGCGTCGACCGTACCGCCGGCCACCGCGGCGTGTGCGGCGGTACCGCGGAACTGCGCATCGCCTCCTCCGGCCCCCACTTCGGCGAAGAGCCGTGCTTCACGGGAACGCGCGGGAGCGGCGCCATCTTCTTCTCCGGCTGCTCCTGCCACTGCTTCTTCTGCCAGAACTGGCAGATTTCCACATTCCGCACCCCGGGCCGCGCGCTCGATGCGGACGCTTTCCACGACCTCGCCCTCGACTTGATCGCCCGCGGCGTCCACAACCTCAACTTCGTCACTCCCGACCCCTGGTGGCCGCACGTCGAAGCCCTGTGCCGCCGCCTCCGCGCCGAAGGCGAAACCATCCCCTTCCTCTGGAACTCCTCCGGCTACGCCCTGCCCGACTTGGCGGCCCGCCAGGCCGAAATCGTGGATATCTTCCTGCCGGACTTCAAGTTCGCGGACCCCGACCTCGCCCGCGCCGTGATGGGGGACGCCCGCTACCCCGGGTACGCCATCGCCTCCCTCCGCGCGATGGTGGCCGCGAAAGGCTTCCTCGACCCGTTCGATCCGACCGGCGCCGAACCGGCCCGCAGCGGCGTCCTGGTCCGCCACCTGCTGCTTCCGGGCCACGTGGAGAACACCAAGTGCGTCCTGCGCCTGCTGCATGACGAATTCGGCCGCTACCTCCCCCTCTCGCTGATGAGCCAGTACCTGCCCATCCCCGCCACCGCCGGACGTCCCCCCTTCGACCGCCCCCCGACGGCCGACGAGTACCGCGAGGCCGTCGAGTGCGCCCTGGAACTCGGCTTCGAGAACCTCTTCATCCAGCCCCTTTCCGACACCTCCGACTTCATGCCCGACTTTGACCGCGACACCCCCTTCGACGGCAACCGCGGCCGCTGACCCCCTCTCCTCCCCACGCGCCCGCCCCCTTCCCCCCGCACGGCCTCCCCTCCTGTTTCCACCACTCGCGATATCAAGGAAAACACAAGCGTTTCCACCGGATTTTCCACATTCTTCCCGCCATGAAAAACATCCCTCCTTCTGCCCCCGCCCCCTTCGCCCGCCCCCGTCACGTCTCCCGGTCGCCGCGCGCGACGATGACCTTCCCGGTGCGGATCAGCTCCTCGATGTCGAACTTCCGGAGCATCCCGATCATGGCATCGATCTTGTCGGGCATGCCCGTGATTTCCAGGACCATCGCCTGCTCGGCCATGTCCACGGTCTTCGCCCGGAAGTATTCGGCGATCTGCAGGACTTCCGCGCGGCGCGGCGCCTCGACGCGGATCTTCACCAGGGCGAGCTCGCGCGACACGACTTCGGCGTCGTCGTGCTCCCGGCAGGCCACGACGTCCACCAGCTTGGAGCACTGCTGGATGACCTGCTCGAGGCCGGCTTCCTCGCCCTTGACGGTAATGGTCATGCGCGAGAGTTCGGCGGTCTTGCCGGGGCTCACGACGAGGCTCTCGATGTTGAACCCGCGGCGCGAAAACGTCTGCGCGATGCGCGCCAGCGCGCCGGGGCGGTTCGCGACGTAGATGCTCAGGTTGTGCGTGCGGACCGATGCGGCCGGGGCGGTTTCCGGAATCATGGTTTGGCCTCCTGTCTTGCCTTGCGGGGGCGTCCGGGCGGACGCCGGGCGGGGTCGCGGAGCTGCATGTCGGCGAGGGGGTGTCCCGGCGGCACCATGGGGTACACGGTCTCGCCGCGCACGGTCTCGACATCCACCAGCGCGGGGCCGGGCGTATCGAGGGCGCGGCGCAGGATTTTCTCCACGTCGGCGGGCCGCTTGAGCCGCCAGGCGGGGATGCCGTAGGCGGCGGCGAGCTTCGCGAAGTCGGGGCTGCCGTCGAGCGCGACGGCGCTGTGCCGTCCGCCGCACAGCAGGTCCTGCCACTGCCGCACCATCCCGAGTTCGCGGTTGTCGAAGACCACGATCTTGATCGGCAGCCGCTGGTTGACCACCGTCGCCAGCTCGCACTGCGTCATCTGGAATCCGCCGTCGCCGACCGCCGCGACCACCGTGTCGCCCGGCCGCGCGATCTGCGCGCCGATGGCCGCCGGCAGCCCGTACCCCATCGCGCCGCCGCCGCCGGACGTGAGGAACCGGTCCGGCCGCTCGCAGCGGTAGGTCTGGGCGGCCCACATCTGGTGCTGGCCGACGTCGGTCGCGAGCGTCGCGTCCCGTCCCGCCAGCAGGCGGTTGAGCGCCCCGAAGACGAGCGCCGGGCGGATGCCCCCGTGTATGGGCGTCTTCGGCGCGTGCTTCCGCCGGTTGCGGTCGATTTCCGCCAGCCACTCCGCGTCGTCGCACGGCCCGCGCAACCGCGGCAGCAGGTCGGACAGGAACGCGCGCACGTCGCCCGCGCACCGGAGGTGGGGCGCGGCCATCTTGCCGAACTCCGCCGGGTCCACGTCCACGTGCACGATGCGCGCGCCCGTGCAGAACCCGCCGCGCTCGCCGAGGATCCGGTCGTCGAAGCGCGCCCCGAGGCTCAGCAGCAGGTCGCACTCCGGCAGCGCCAGGTTCGCCCACGCCGTGCCGTGCATGCCGGGCATCCCGAGGCAGAGCGGATGCGAATCCGGGAACACCCCCTTCGCCAGCAGCGTGACCGCCACCGGCGCCCGCGCCGCCTCCGCCAGCCGCCGCAGCTCCGCCGAGGCCCCCGACAGCACCGCGCCGTGCCCCGCCAGGATCACCGGACGCCGCGCCTCCGCCAGCCACCCCGCCACCGTCTCCACCGCCTCCGGCGGATACGCGCGCACCGCCGGACGGTACCCCGGCAGCTCCACCGGCGCATCCAGCGGCGCCCGGCACGGCTCCTGCGCCACGTCCTGCGGCACGTCGATCAGCACCGGCCCCGGCCGGCCGCTCGTCGCGATGTACACCGCCTCGCGCACCGCGCGCGGAACGTCGTCCGCCGACTTCACGAGGTAGCTGTGCTTGACGATCGGCATCGTCAGGTTGAACACGTCGGTTTCCTGGAACGCATCCTTGCCGAGCATCGCGCGCGTCGCCTGGCCCGTGACGACCAGCAGCGGAATGCTGTCCATGTACGCCGCCATGATGCCCGTCACCGTGTTCGTCGCCCCCGGTCCGCTCGTGACGAACACCGCCGCCGGCCGCCCCGTCGCGCGCGCGTAGCCGTCCGCCATGTGCGTCGCCCCCTGCTCGTGCCGGGCCAGCACGAACCGCATCCGGTCCCGGTGCGCGTACAGCGCGTCGTACAGCGTCAGCGCCGCCCCCCCCGGTATTCCGAACGCTTGGTCGATTCCCGCCGCCAGCAGACACCGAATCAGTGCCTCCGCGCCAGTTGTTGCTCCTGTTTTCATTTCATTCCGTCAAAACAAGTCGTATTCCATTCGATCCATCACTTGTTTCAAGAAAACAATACGTGTTTTGCAATCCGAAATCAAGTTTTTGACAACAGGAAGAAAAAAACATAAACAACTTCAAACCAGAAACGTCATTTTCAAGCCATCCTCCCACCCCCCTCCCCTACCCCGTGACGTTCATGGTGGAAATAATGGCGAAAAACCGCTGGGAAACACCTGTTTTCCCATAATCTCACACATGCTTGGAACCTCCCCTGCGGCTCCCCCGCAGGGCCGTCGCGGAAGGCCCGGAACCGTGGTCCGCAGATGGGGCTTGCAGTCCGCGCCGCCGGACGCTAAAAGCGGGGCCGAACGTACACGCCAGGAGAGACGAGATGAGCGAACTGAGATACACGAAGGCCCATTGCTGGTGCCGCCAGGAAGAAACCGGCGAACTGACGGTCGGCATCACCGACTACGCGCAGGAACAGATGTCCGAGCTGACCTTCGTCGAGTTGCCGTCCGTGGGCGACCGCGTGGAAGCCGACGAAGAGATGGCGGTGGTCGAGTCGGTCAAGGCCGCCAACGACGTCTACGCCCCCGTTTCCGGCGAAGTGACCGCCATCAACGAAGCCCTCGCCGAGACCCCCGAACTCGTCAATCAATCCCCCTACGACCAAGGCTGGCTCTGCCGCATCCGCCCCGACGACCCGTCTGCCTTCCGCTCCCTCCTCGACGCCGACGCCTACGAAGCCACCCTCCCCGACGCCTGACCCACTCCCCCGCTCTTTCCCGCGCATTTTTCCTCCCCCTCCACTTCTTCGTCCACCAACTCGCGATATTTAGGAAAACCCTTGCATTTCCATCCACTTTCCACCACCATCCCCACCATGAATTCGTCCCCCATCTTCCCCCCAGGATACCTCAAGGCCCTCCGCGAGGACTTCCTCCCCTGCCTCGACCGCCGTTACTCCCGCTTCGAGGACCAGATTGCCCTGCCCGTCGGCCTCGTCGCCTGCACCGGCGCCATCGTCCTCCATCTGGCGTGGTACGGCGGGAAAGCCCTCCTTTCCCGCATCCGCCGCCATGTTTCCCCGCCGGAGCCGCTGTCCCCCGCCGCCCCCCGGCAGGCGGTCTCCCTCCGCGGCGTGCCGACACCGGAGGACATCGAAGACGTCTGGGACATCGATCCGCGCACCCTGTGCGGCCGCCTCCGCATCGGCTCGCGCCTGGCGGACTTGGAGCCGACGCTCGACTCGCGTTTCGTCTTCCGCAAGGCCCGCAACGGCTCCCGCCGCATCGTCGCCCGCCGTCCCGGCCTGAAAGGGTGGATGAAGAAGAACGTCCCCTCCGTCAAGTACTCCACCGCCATGCACTACAAGAAGCTGGCCACCCGCCTCCGGCAGCTCGTCGGCCTCGATGCCCGCATCCCCGTGGAATGGCTCCTGCCGGACAGCGAAGAGGGAGCGGCGGCCCTTTCCTCCCTTCCGGCCGCCCTCCGTCAGGCCGCCGCCGAAGCGAAGTCCAAACTCGCCCGCCTGCTGGACGGGAATCCGAAGCTCACGCACCTGACCCGGACCGTGGAATCCCGGCTCGGCATCATGCGGATGGTGACGATCCGGCGCATCCAGCCACCGGAGCCGGGACGCGGCAAGCGGCGGAAAGCGAAAGAAAACACCAATCTTTCCTTGATATCGCGCATATCCCGTGCCGGGTATTCCGTGGCGGCGGACGGGGCCCGGGCGGAAGCCTTCTGGGATGCGATACGCCGGATTCTGGGCGAGCGGAACCCGGACCCGGAGACGCTCCGCCTGCAATCCGACATCCGTTCGTGGCTGAACGCCCCGTTGGCGGCGCGGCGGAACCGGCGGCGGTAGCGGACGGCGGCGCCGCGCGCGCCGATGCGGATGCGCAATGAGGGCTTGTGCGGAGGGGGCGGATGTGGGAGGATGGTGGGACCGATGATTACCCGCGAACCAGAATTCCTGCCGCCGCCCGCGAACGCCTTCGCGTCCATGGGGCGCCCCGTCATCCAGGCCTGCCGCGACACCGGCCGCGCGCTGGTGATGCTGATGGGCGCCATCGCGAACCTGCCCCACGTTTTCTCGAAGCGCAATCGCGGCGACGTCGTGCAGCAGCTCTGGCAAGTGGGCCTCAAGAGCCTCGGCGTGGTGAGCGTCGTCGCGCTCTTCACGGGCATGATCCTCGCGCTGCAGGTCGGCCTCGAACTCCGCCGCTACGGGCAGGAGAACAACATCGGCATGCTGGTGTGCATCTCGATGCTCCGCGAGATGGGGCCCTTCATGACGGGGCTGGTCATCGCGGCGAGCGTGGGCTCGGCCATCGCGGCCCAGATGGGCACGATGACGGTCTCCGAGGAAATCGCCGCCCTCGACGTGATGGGCATCGACCCGCTCCGCTACCTCATGATGCCGCGCCTCGCCGCCCTCGCCATCATGATGCCGCTGCTCACCGTCTACACGAACCTCCTCGGCATCCTCGGCGGCGCCCTCGTCGGCCTGACGCAGCTGGGCATCTCCTACGAGGCCTACTTCGACAACGCCTTCCGCTACGCCGAGAACAAGGATCTTTATGTGGGCCTGTTCAAGGCGTTCCTGTTCGGCCTGATCATCGTGGACGTCGCCTGCTACCAGGGCTTCACGGCGACCGAGGGCGCGGTCGGCGTCGGCCGCGCGACGCGCCGGACCGTGATCATCTCCTTCCTGCTGATCCTGATCATCGGCTACTTCGTGACGAGGCTCTTCTACCAATGATCCGCTTCGAACACGTCACCAAGCGCTTCGGCGCCAAGACCGTCCTCGATGACGCCTGCTTCCACATCCAACGCGGCGAGACGTTCGTGATCGTCGGCCAGTCCGGCGCAGGCAAGAGCGTCAGCCTCCGCCACATGATCCGCCTGCTCGTCCCCGACAGCGGCAAGGTCTGGGTCGGCGACGACTGCATCAGCGAGGCCTCCGGAAAAGTCCTCTCGCGCTGCCTCGACCGCTTCGGCGTCCTCTTCCAGAGCGGGGCGCTCCTCCAGTGGCTGAACGTCGAGGACAACGTCTGCCTGCCCCTCCGCCAGCGCACCAGGCTCCCCGACGCCGAAATCCGCGCCCGCGCCCGCGAAAAACTCGAAATGGTGGGCCTCGCCGACGCCGGCGCCAAATTCCCCGACAGCATCTCCGGCGGCATGCGCAAGCGCGTCGGCCTCGCGCGCGCCATCGTGACCGGACCCGAAATCGTCCTCTACGACGAACCCACCAGCGGCCTCGACCCCGTGATCTCGCGGCAGATCGACCTGTTGATCGACCGCCTGCGCCGGAAACTCGGCGTCACCAGCGTCGTCGTCACCCACGACCTCTACAGCGCCCTGCGCATCGGCACGCGCGTCGCCATGCTCGACCATGGCCGTTTCGCCGTGTGCGCGCCGCCGGCGGAGTTCGTGCAATCGGAAAACCCCGTCGTGCAGCGCTTCCTGCGCGCGCAGGGCATCGCCAACCTCGGAGACGTGGAGAAAGCGTTCGAACATGAAACGGAAAACAATCCTGATTGAAACCCTGGTCGGCCTCTTCTCGTTCGCGGTCCTCGCGGCGCTGTTCCTCCTCACGGTGGTCCTCAGCCGCGACGCCTTCCTGCGCAAGGCGCACCCCGTCGAGATCCTCTTCCAGGACGTCATGGGCCTGCGCGTCGGCGACAGCGTCAACTCCCGCGGCGTCGTCGTCGGCAAGGTCCAGGGCATGGAACTGCGTCCCGACGGCGTCCTCGTCCGCGCCGAACTCACCCAGGACGTCCCCCTGCGGGCCGACTACAAAGTCGAAGTCCTCGCCTCCTCCGTCCTGGGCGGCCGCTACCTCAACCTCGACCCCGGCACCCCCGAAGCCGCCGTCCTCGACGCCATCCCCGACCAGCTCTCCGGCGCCCCCACCAGCGACCTCATCGACAGCGCCACCCGCCTCGTCCAGGACATCCGCACCGCCCTCAACGACGGCATCATCGACGACTTCAAGGCCACCATGGCCAACATCCGCAGCATCTCCGACGACATCGCGACCGGCGACGGCACCCTCTCCAAACTCATCCACGACGGCCAGCTCCACGACGACATCGCCGCCACCGTCGCCGACCTGCGCGGCATCGGCGACCGCCTCGCCGCCGGCGAAGGCACGTTGGGCAAACTCCTCTCCTCCGACGACCAGCTCTACAGCGACCTTTCCGCCGCCATCAGCGACCTTCGCACCATCGGCGACCGCCTGGCCGCGGGCGAAGGGACCCTCGGCAAACTCCTCTCCAGCGACGACCAGATGTACCAGGACCTCGCCGCCACCATCTCCTCCCTGCGCGGCGTGGGCGAACGCCTCGAAGCGGGCGAAGGCACCCTCGGCAAGATCATCACCGACGAAGAACTCTACCTCGAACTCCGGGCCATCCTCCGCGAAGGCCGTGCCGCCATCGACGACCTGCGCGAGACCTCCCCCATCACCACCTTCTCCAGCGTCTTCTTCGGCATCTTCTAAAAGGCCCCCGCCCATGAAACACCTCTCCCTCCCCCTCGCCCTGGCGCTCCTGCTCGCCCCCCTCGCCGCCCCCCGCCCCGCCCGAGCCGACGACGCCGACACCGGCGTCGCCATCGCCTCCGGCCTGGCCATCGCCGTCGTGGCCGTCTACGCCCTCGTCGGCCTCCAGTCCGACGTCGAACGCTACTCCGAGGCCGCCCCCACCCGTTCCCCCGACCTCGACGCCGTGATTGCCCGCGCCTCCGCCACCGCCGACCGCGCCCCCCTGACCCTGGTCCCCGTCACCGCCTCCCCCGACCTCCTCTCCCCCTCCTCCCCCATCCCCGGCGCCGCCCTCGCCCTCCGCACCACCTTCTGACCCCCCGCCCCCGGCGCCGTTTCCCTTCGCCGTCGACCAGCCTTTCTCCTCCCGCCCCCTCTTCCCCGGCCGCACGTCGGCCCCATGCGGGATATCAAGGAAAACCCTTGGAATCCACCCGATTTCCAACCTTCTCGTCTACATGAAAGAACCCCGAGCCTGGCTCTGCCGGACGTGTCCGTCCGCCAGCCCCGATTTTGTGGTTGAGGGAAGCCGCGGGCATGGGGTAGCTTTGGGGCCATGCGGAGGTGCAGGATGAATGGATGGTGGCGACAGGCGGCAGCAACGCTTTGCGCGGTGCTGGCGGGTACGCTTGCGGCAACGGCGGCGGACGGGCCAGGGGCGGTGTCCATCGATCCGCCGGCGGGGGTGTACCCGGAGGCGGGGGAAGAAATCGCCGTCACACTCTCGGCGGCGGAGGGGTGCGCGATCTACTACACGCTCGACGGGTCGCGTCCCGTCTGCACCAACGCCGCCGGGGAGGTGCTGTGGAGCCCGACGGTGCAGGAATACACCGCGCCGCTCGCCCTCGCGAACGGCCGCGACGACGGACCGGACGCCATCAGCCGCATCATGACCGGCGCCAACGAACAGGACATCTACGATCCGTGGTACCCGCCCGCCGAGCCGCCCCGCACGATTCCGGTCCTGCGCGCCGCCGCGGTGGATGCGGAGGGGCGGGTCGGCCCCATCGCCACGGCCAGCTACCTGCTCGGCTCCATGGCGACGCGCCACGGGTCGGCGCCGGTCGTCTCGCTCTGCGCGGAGTGGGCGGACCTCTTCGACAACGTCAACGGCCCCGGCATCTACCGGCATCCGACGGCGGCCAACAAATCCAAGGTCCCGAACGCGCACGTGGAGTACTTCGCGGACGGCGCGCGCCGGTTCGCGAAATGGTGCGAGCTGCGCGTGCAGGGAACGAGCACGGTCGGCCGCCCCAAGAAGTCGCTCCGCCTGACGGGCTGGAAGGACTACAACCCGACCAAGGGCAAGAAGGACCCGTTCGACCACCCCTTCTTCGCGGACAAGCCCGACGTCCGCAAGCACGCGTGCCTCATCGTGCGGATGGGCGGCAACGACTGGAACAAGGCCATCCTGCGCGACCGCCTCGCGGAGCTCCTCCTCGCGGACCCGGAGGTGGAGTGGGAGGCGGGCGCGACGTGCGTGCTCTATCTCGACGGCGTCTACTGGGGCGTCCACGAGCTCCGCGAGCGCTACGAATCCGGTTTCTTCAAGAACCAGCTCGGCATCGCCGATTCCGACGCCTTCACGCTGCTCGAATACGCCGACGGCAAGCCCTTCCCGCAGGTCAACGAAGGCCTCGGCGAGGACGACGAAGAGCGCACCTCCGCCGCATACGCCGACTTCGACGCGATCCTCCGCCAGCTCGAAGCCTGGGACGACGACCTCTCCGTCCCCGCCCGCTGGACGTGGTTCACGAACCGGATCAACCCCGACTCCCTCCTCCGCCACTTCGCCGGCGAACTCTACGCCGGCAACTCCGACTGGCCGCAGAACAACCAGCGCTGGTGGCGCGCCTGGCCGGACGGCGACGCCGGCTCCGCGGTGGACCGCGCCCGCCCGCGCAACGACGGCCGCTGGAACTGGACCTTCCACGACCTCGACTTCGCGTTCGCGCTCCCCTTCGACTACGTCCCCGACCACGCCGACGGCCTCGGCGCCGCCCACGACCCCTACACCGGCCTCTTCCCCGGCGAAGGCCCCTACGTCGGCGACTGGTTCCCCGACGCCGTCCGCCCCTTTTTCGCGGCCATGACGAACCCCGCCTTCCGCGACCGCTACCTCGCGCACCTCCACCTCCGCCTCGCCACCGCCTGGTCCGCCCCGGCCGCCACCGCCGCGCTCGACCGCATCGCCGCCGAACTCCGCGACGCCGGGATGGACGACAACGGCGCCCGCTGGCGCCAGCCCCAGACCGCGGCCGACTTCGACCGGCGCATCGACGACATCCGCCGCGGGCTCCTCGCCCGCCCCGAAGCCTTCGCCTGGCACACCCGCAAACGCTACGGACTCGGCCCCCTGCGCGACGTCGCGCTCGCCGCCGGCGGCACCGGACGCGGCACCATCCGCCTCGCCGGTTCGGACGTGCCTCTCCCCCTCCGCGCCACCTTCCCCAGCGACCTCCCGCTCGAACTCCAGGCCGTACCCGCGCCCGGCAACGCCTTCGCCGGATGGTACGCCACCCCCGACCTCCTCCCGCCCGCCGACCCCACCCCGCGCGCCGCCGACTGCGCCGCCAACTACACCCCCGCCGCCTCCTTCCCCGCCTCCTCCCTCGGCACCGGCTGGGGGCCATGGGCGGCCACCTACTACGGCGACGGCACCCGCACCGCCTTCGTCGGCACCTCCGCCATGCCCCTCCATGGACGCAGCGAAAACGGCACCGCCTTCGCCCTCCGCGCCGGCGACGGCGGCTACGTCACCCTCCTCCGCGAACTCGAAGGCGGCTCCGCGCTGGCCGTCGGCGAAGAAATGTCCATCGACGTCGCCTTCGGCCTCTCCGGCGGAAACGGCGGGGCCGGCGTCGCCTTCATCACCGCGGGCGGCGCCAGCAAACCCGTCCAGCTCATCCTTGCCGACGAAGGCGGCGAAGGCGAAACCTACCGCCTCCGCATCGCCGGCACCACCTACCTCGCCTCCAACTTCCAGCACATCCCCGGAATGCCCATCCGCATGAGCCTCGCCCATCCCGCCGCCGACGCCTGGCAGCTGCGCCTCGCGCGCGGCGACGCCACCTACCTCGCCGACGTCGCCCTTCCCGCCGGCACCGCCATCACCGGCGTCCGCCTCTACAAAAACCCCGACCCCGCCCGCCCCGCCGGCCCCGCCACCGACCTCCTCTTCGACCGCCTCCGCACCGCCCCCGATTCCGGCGCGCCCGCCGCCGACGCCACCGTCCCCCTCGACGCCCCCCTCCAGCGCACCACCCTCTTCTACGAAGACGGCGCCTCCCTCGACGCCTGGACCCTCGCCACCACCGGCTCCGCCGGAGCCTGGCGCAACACCGACCTCCTCTGCAACATCGGCACCCCCTCCTTCGGACTCTGGGCCAACAACGGCGGCACCGCCACCCTCCGCCGCCGCTTCGGCTTCGCCCTCGCCACCGGATGCGACCTCGCCTTCTCCTTCCAGAACAACACCCTCGACGCCCCCGCCGCCTCCGCCGGAGCCATCCTCCTGACCGACACCGGCGAATCCTTCACCCTCCTCGCCGCCGCCGGCGTGTCCGACTACGTGCTGATTCCCGCCGGCAGCGGCGCCCCCCTCGACACCGGCATCCCCGTCGTGAAAACCGGCCTCGACGTCACCGTCGCCCCCGCCGCCGACGGCACCCTCGCCGTCACCGTCGCCGGACGCCCCTTCGCCCTCTCCGCCCCGACCGCCATCTCCGGCATCGAATTCTTCAACCGCACCGCCGGCCCCGGCACCGACTGCAACGTCTACGCCAACCGCGTGTGGGTCCGCGCCGACCCCGGCACCGCCCCCGCCCCGTCCGATCCCGACCCGACGCCCGACCCGTCCACCCTCTTCCACGAAACCGGCGCCGACCTCGCCAACTGGGACTTCCGCATCTGGGAAGGAACCAGCGGCGGCTGGGCCGGAAAAGGCAGCGAATACTCCGCCATCCTCGGCCCCGACACCTTCTACCTCTACGCCGGCTCTACCAACCCCCTCGACTACATCCCCGAAGCCGTCGCCACCCGCACCTTCCCCACCAATGCCCAGCCCACCGCCGGACGCACCCTCTCCTTCCGCTTCGCCCACGGCCCCATCGGCCCCGAGCCCCCGTACGCCTATGTGTCCGGCCTCGTCGGCTGGGCGCTTCTCGACGACGACGAAAACGGCCTTTTCACCTTTTACGCCCACGGCGACAGCGACCTCTGCGACATCCGCGCCGGCACCAACACCCTCGACCTCGCCACTGACGTTCCCAAGACCCCGAACACCGCCCACACCGCCACCTTCCGCTTTGCCACCGACACCTCCGTCGATTTCATCCTCGACGGCACCCCCCTCGCCACCGGCATCCCCCTCTCCGCCCCTGTCCGCGGCATCGGCTTCCTGAACTGGATGGCCGGCTCCGGCCCCGAACGCAACTTCCTCTTCAACGACATCACCGTGACGGCCCCCGCCGAAGCGGAGTCTTCTGCATCCTCCCGCCACCTTCCCGTTACCCGCTCGCTCGACAACGTCCCCGGCACCCTCCTCTCGACCAACACCGTCTTCACCCTCGTCCCGACGAACCCCATCGCCGTGACCGCCCTTTTCGTCCCGCGCGAAGGCACCGACTTCGAAATCTGGGCCGCCGACCGCGGCATCGATACCCCGTGGACGACCAACCCGGCCACGGGCCGCGGCTACCCCGAAGAATACCTTCTCGAAACCAACGCCGTGGCAACCCTCCACCAGACCCTCCCCGACGGCACCTACGCCCTCTCTTTCACCCCCGGCGACCACGGCATCGCCGCCGAGATCCAGGTCACCGACACCCTGACCCCGCCCGCCTGGCGCCTCCCCACCCCCGAAGAACTCCCCTCCGTGGAAAGCGCCGAATCCGCCCTCCCCCGCTTCCGTCCCACCCCCACCAACGCCCCTCCCCGCCTCTTCCTCCGCCTCTTCCTCCGCCCCCTCCCCGAG
>CACXEY010000158.1 GCA_902766695.1 uncultured bacterium | reverse complement strand
GTGGCCCCCTTGTGCCATGAGACGCGTCTCTCCCTCATCCCCGGCCCTCCTCATGGCTGGTTCCACTAAAATCCCCGAAGAACTAAACTTTTCTCCAATGGTTGGAAAAACGGGCGGATTTTTCCAATGATTGGAAAAAATTTGCGGCCGTTTTCCAATGATTGGAAAAAATTTCCGCGGATTTTCCAATGATTGGAAAAAAAGTTTCCAATGGTTGGAAAACCCGGCGGGGGGCGCGTCAGGCGCCGGGGGCGCGGGCGGCGAGGTAGGATTTGACGGCGGCGGGGTCGGCGGGGACGACGTCGCAGCGGGTCGGGGCGTCGGCGAGGGCGTCGAGGATGGGATGGTGCGCGAGGTCGTCTTCGCCGGTGGCGTCGTGGATCGCTTTCGCGAATTTCGCGGGGTGGGCGGTCGCCAGGCAGATCATCGGGTCTTCGAGTTCGTTGTACTGGGAGGCCACGAAGACGCCGGCGGCGGTGTGGGGGTCGAGGAGATAGTGGTGCTTGGCGTGGTAGTCGCGGATGGTCGCGAGGGTGCGGGCCGTGTCGGAGGTGCCGGCGACGATTTCGGCATCGACCGTTCCGTTGCGGGAGAGGGGGATGGCCATGCGGTTGTTCTTGTGGAACTCGGCCATCTTGGCGGCCGTCGCGGCGGGGTCGGAGCCGAGCTTGTAGTAGAGCCAGCGTTCGAAGTTGCTCGCCACCTGGATGTCCATCGACGGGTTCACGGTCGGGACGACGGTGCCGCGGGAGTAGATGCCGGTGTGGAAGAAGCGGGCGAGGATGTCGTTTTCGTTGGTCGCCAGGACGAGGCGGCGGATGGGCAGGCCCATGCGCTTGGCGTACCAGCCGGCCAGGATGTCGCCGAAGTTGCCCGTCGGGACGGTGAACTGGACGTGGGTGGCGTTGGTTTCGTCCTGGACGCGGAAGGCGGCCCAGAAGTAGTAGACGATTTGAGAGAGGACGCGCGCCCAGTTGACGGAGTTGACGGTGCCGAGGGAGTAGGCGTCCTTGAAGGGGAGGTCGTTGAAGAGGGTCTTCATGATGGACTGGCAGTCGTCGAACGAGCCTTCGACGGCCAGGTTGAAGACGTTGGAGTCGAGGACGGAGGTCATCTGCTTTTCCTGGAGCGGGCTGACGCGGCCGTGGGGATGCATCACGAAGATGTTGACGCGCTGCTGTCCGCGCACGCCGCAGATGGCCGCGCTGCCGGTGTCGCCGCTGGTCGCCGCCAGGATGTTCAGGCGGCCGTCGCGCTCGGCCAGGATGTACTCGAAGAGGCGGCCGAGGAACTGGAGGGCGACATCCTTGAAGGCGAGGGTCGGTCCGTGGAAGAGCTCGAGGATGTGGACGGGGCCGACGCGCAGGACGGGGGCGACTTCGGTGGTGTCGAAGGAGGCGTAGGCGCCGTCGACGAGGGCGCGGAGGCGGTCGGCGGGGATGTCGTCGGCGAAGAGGGAGATGATGCGGAAGGCGAGGTCGGGGTAGTCGAGGTTGCGCCAGGCGTCGAGCTCGGAGGAGACGTCGGGGATGCGGTCGGGGATGAGCAGTCCGCCGTCGCGGGCGAGGCCGGTCATCACGGCGTCCTTGAAGGAGAGGGGGGCCTGGTTGCCGCGGGTGGAGATGTATCGGATGGGCGTGTTCATGGCGGCGGAGTATAGGGCGGGGTGGGGGACGGCGCAAGGCGGGAGTGCAGGCCCACGGCCCGCCCCCGTTTCCCGCCATCGCGTGAGATTACGGAAAAACACCCGATATCATGCGATTTCAACCACCATCCTCCGCCATGAACACCACCCCGTGTTCCCCGCCGCGCAACCGCCCCGCCCGATGGCCGCGTCCGGCGGCCGCCCCGCCCGGTGAAACGCTTTTGGATTGAATGCCGGACTGTTATTTGGGAGAGTCCCGCGCCATGAACACGAAACGTTTTTGCTTTGGACTGATTCTGGGCATCTCGATGGGCGCCGGCCTGGCCTTCGCCGGCGAGACGCCGGTCCCGCCGCGCCATCCGGTACAGGACATCGGCGCGCGGCTCGTCATGGCCCGCGGCGGCGCGCTGGCCGTGCCTTTCCGCAACGGCACCGTCCGCCTCCGCCTGCCCGGCGGTTCGCTCGACCTGCCTTTGGATGAAATCCAGAGCGTCCGCTACCCCGCCGCCACCGCCGCCGATTCCGACGTCGATCCCGACGAGTGCCGGATCGTCACCGTGCACGGCGACGTGCTGGTCGGCCGCTGCCCCTTCGGGGATTTCCGCCGCCTGCTGAAAGCCTCCGACGTGCTGGACGACGAGGACGGAGACGCCGCGGCCATCGCCTTCGCGACTTCCGCCGCCAACGCCGCGGCGTCGGCCGAGTCCCCCTGGGTGGTGCGGCTGTCCAACGGCACCGTCCTGCACGCGGCCTTGCGTGACGACGTCCTGTCGTTTGAATCCGACGCCGGGGCGTTCCGCCTGCCCGCCCCGCTCGTCGCGGCCATCGATCGCAATGCCGGTACCGACCTGCTGCTCGTCCGACTCACGGACGCCCCTTACGCCTTCCGCAGCTATCTCCCGCGCGCCGAACTCCGGATTTCCGACGCCGCCGGACGCACCCTCTCCGTGCCGTGGTCGGATGTCACATCCATTTCCGCCGCAAATTCTTCCGTTTCCGGACAGTCCCTCCGTTTCGCCCAGGATGCCGACGTCGTTACCACGAATGCCCCCGCCCGCACGATGCCCTTTCCCGTGTACGGACTGACCCTGCGCGGCGATGCCGGGGACATCCTCCTGCCCGGCACGCGTCTGTCGCGGATCGTCCGCAACGCCGACCGCACCCATACGGTTTTCACCGTCGCCGGCGACATCCTGACCGGCCGCCTCTCCTTCCCCGAACAGCCCGAACCGGCATCTTCCGTCCTTTCCGCCGCCCCCGTCCGCGAGACGCCCGTCGCGTTCGCCGATGCCGACCGCATCGAGTTCCGCGACCACGCCGAACCCGACCTCCCCGACACCGCCGCCGCCTGGCGCCTGGCTTCCGGCGACATCCTGGTCGGCGACTGGGAGCGCGGCGAC
Source organism: uncultured bacterium (assembly GCA_902766695.1). Lineage (GTDB taxonomy): Bacteria > Verrucomicrobiota > Kiritimatiellia > CAIQIC01 > Lenti-01 > CACXEY01. Next base: position 11,772 of record CACXEY010000158.1, on the reverse strand, counting down.
GAAGACGAAGCCGCCGCCGCCGTGCCCACCGCCGCGCCCGTTGCCGCCGCGGCCGCCAGCCGCATCGCCGCCGTGGCGAGTCCCGCCGCCGTCGCTTCTCCCTCCACGATTCCCCAGCCCCGTACCGACGGGGCCTGGCCCGACAAGCGCTACACCGTCCGCCTCGCCGCATCCGGAGTTACCCTCGACATCCCCTCCAAGAACCTCGAAGCCGTCCGCCCTCTTCCCGCCGCCGACCTCCCTCCCTCCCGCATCCCCGCCGGCCCCTCCGCCCAGGCGTCCGACGAAGTCCTCTTCGACGGCGGCGTCTTCCGCCTCGGCCGCGCTTCCGGAGAAGGGCCCGCCGACGAAGTCCCCGCCGTGAACGTCCAGGTTCCGCCCTTCTACCTCGCCAACACCCCCGTCACCGTCGCCCAGTTCCGCGCGTTCGTCGACGACACCGGCTACAAGACCGTCGCCGAAACCGCCCCCGGCGAAAAGACCTGGCTCCTCCCCGGCTTCACCCAGACCGACGACGACCCCGTCGTCTGCATCGCCTGGATCGATGCCGCCACCTACTGCAACTGGCGCTCCAAGCGCGCCGGGCTCGCCCCCGCCTACACCATCCGCGACGGCGGGCGCCGCATCGTCCTCGACCTCGACGCCGACGGCTACCGCCTGCCGCTCGAAGCCGAATGGGAATACGCCGCGCGCAACGGCGGCCAGGACATCCTCTTCCCGTGGGGCGCGGCCGATACCGAGGCCGAGGCCCAGGGATTCGCAAACTTCCGCCCCGAAGGACTTTTCCTCGATCCCTGGCCCACCACCAACCCCGTCAAGGCCTTCCCCGCCCAGTCCTCCGGCCTCTACGGCATGGCCGGCAACGTCTGGGAATGGTGCCAGGACATCTACGCGCCCAACGCCTACGCCACCGCCTACCGCTCCGGCGCCATCGAAGCCCTCCTCAACCCCGAACCCGGCGCTCCCGCCGCCTCGCGCGTGATGCGCGGCGGCTCCTACTTCAACCGCCTCCCCTTCCTCCGCTGCACCGCCCGCGGTTTCGGCCACGAACAGGTAGGCGCCCCGCGCGTCGGCATGCGCGTCGCCCGCAATGCGGACTGACCGCCCGCGCCGCTTCCTCCTCCCCGCGGCGGCCGCCGTCCTTTTCGCGGCCGCCGCGTCCTGCATGGGGCCGCCCTCCGAACGCACCGCCAAGGTCCGCGTTCCCTTCCTCCCCCAGCCCCCCGACGAATGCGGCGCCTCCGCCCTCGCCATGGTCGAGCGCTACCACGGCGCCTCCCCCGACATGGACGCCCTGCTCGCCTACGTCCAGATTCCCGCCCTCGCCGGCACCATTCCCGAACTCCTCGCCGAAGCCGCCCGCCGCGACGGCTTCACCGCCGAAATCCGCACCCTCGAGCCCATCGAAATCCACGCCCACCTCCTCGCCGGGCGCCCCCTCATCCTCCTCCTCGGCCCCGACCCGGACACGCCCGACGACCCCCGCGGACACTTCCTCGTCGCCACCGGCTACGATCCCCGCACCCGCGCCCTCCGCGCCCATACCGGCGAACGCCGCGACGTTTGGCTCCCCGCCGCCGCCTGGCTCCCCCGCTATCGCGCCGCCTCCTCCACCGCCCTCCTCCTCTCCCCCTGATTTTCCCCTATGCCGAGAGATTACGGATTTTCCTTGATTTTCCACCGCCCATCCCCCATCCTCCCCCATCATGAAAACCCGAACAAACCGCGTCTTCCAAAACACCACCCACACCCTCCGGGCCATCCACGGCGCCTTCCGCGACACCGGGTGCGCCGCCCACAACAACACCTGGATGATCCTCATGGCCCTGACCCCACCCATCCTCGCCGCCTTCGCCGTCACCGAAGTCGGCTCCTGGGCCCTCTCCGAACTCGGCCGCCAGATGCGCATCCGCGAAAAGCGTCCCGCTTCCCCGTCTCTCCGGGGCACGCCGACCCCCAAGGAACTGGCAAAAGACTGGGCCGCCCAGCCCCGCACGCTCGAAACCTGCCTGCGCCTCGGCTCGCGCCTGGCCGATCTCGACCCCAGGCTCGACCACTCCCTCGTCCGCAAGCCCGACGCCGCCGGGCGCCTCGTCATCCGCGCCCGGAAGGGTGGCATGAAAGGCTGGCTGGAGGACCACCGCGTCGCCGTCGGCTATTCCACCGTCATGCGCTACAAGAAACTCGCCCAGCGCCTCCGGCAAGTCCTCGCCCTCGACGACCGCCTCCCCCTCGAATGGGTGATGTCCGGCGTTCCCGCCGATTACGCGCTCCCCGCCGACCTCGCCGCGCCCTGCGCCGCCGCGGCCCACCGCCTCGCCCGGCTTCTCCGGGAGAACCGGACGCTGGTCTCCCTCACGCGCGCCGTCGAAAAGGCCCTCGGGATCGTGCGGCTCGTGGCCGTCCGGAAGGCGGCGGGGCGGCGGCGGGCGGCGGGGGCGAAAAAGCGGAAAACGGCCGGTTTTTCCGTAATCTCGCAAGGACGGGCGGCCATCGTGACCGAGGGGCGGCTCGATGCGACGCGGGAAGCCATTGGGCGGTTGCTGGAAGAGGACAATCCGTCCGCTTCCACCCTCCATCTCCGAAACCGCATCCAGCACTGGTTGTCCGGACTCGCCGCCGGAGGAGGAGCGGGAGTCCCGCCAAGTTCCCGGGAGCCTGGTCGTGGAAGATGGCGGGGGGCAAGGTGAGGATGCGCCGGAGCCGTTCCGGAAAATGAAAGGGCGGCCCAGAGGCCGCCCAGCAGGATCGCGAGGGTTGGGGAGTGGTCAGGAGGCGAGGACGTCCTTGATGGCGGAGACGACGTCCTGGAGGTCGGAGTCGGTCATGGCCGGGAAGAGGGGGAGGGAGAAGAGGCGGTCGCCGGACCAGTTGGTGTTGGGAAGGTGGTTCGTCGCTTCGGGGTATTTGTCGGCATAGTAGGGATGGGTGTGGGCGGGCTTGAAGTGGATGCCGGTGCCGATGTTCTTTTCGCGCAGGGCCGCCAGGAAGGCGTCGCGGGTGTATTTGGGGCTGTCGAGGCGGACGACGTAGAGGTGGTGGGCGGGGACGTGCGGGTAGGGGGGCGCCTTGAGGGGGCGGATTTCGGGAATCTCGGCGAAGGCGGCGTCGTACTGGTCGGCCAGGGCGGTGCGGCGGGCGTTGAAGGCGTCGAGTTTCTTGAGCTGGGAGGTGCCCAGCGCGGCCAGGGTGTCCGGCATGTTGTACTTGAGGCCGGGTTCGACGACGCCGGAGACGGTGCCGGAGCCTTTCTTGGAGTAGCGGTCCCAGGCGTCTTTCGCGATGCCGTGGAATTTGAAGCGCTTGACGGCCGCGAAGAGGTCGGGGTCGTCGGTCGCCACGATGCCGCCTTCGGCGGTGGTGATGTTCTTGATGGGGTGCAGGGAGAAGATGGCGGTGCCGGTCTTACCGATCGGCGCGCCTTTGTAGGCGGTGCCGATGGCGTGGGCGGCGTCTTCGATGAGGATGAGGTCGTGCTTTTTGGCGAGGGCGCGGAAGCCGTCGAGGTCGACGGGGGCGCCGGCGTAGTGGACAGGGAGGAGGATGCGGGTCTTTTCGGTGATGAGGGGCTCGGCGAGCTCGGGCGTCATGAGGAGGGTGTCGGGATCGACGTCGCAGAAGACGGGCGTGGCGCCGAGGAGTTCGACGACGTTGGCGTCGGAAATCCACGTCATGGAGGGCATGATGACTTCGTCGCCGGGCTTGAGCAGGGCCTGTGCGACGCAGTGCCAGCCGGCGGTGCCGGAGGTCAGGACGCAGGCGTTCGCGGCGCCGGTATAGGCGCAGACGGCGGATTCGAATTCGGCGGCGCGGGCGCCGGTGGTGATCCATCCGGAGCGGAGGACGGCGGTGACGGCCGCGATGTCGTCTTCGTCGATGCCGGGGACGGAGAAGGGGAGGAAGTCGGGGCGGATGCTCATCTTGGGGGGCCTTTCGGTTGGATGGTTTGATGGTTGGATAGTTTGATGGTTGGATGGTAGGATGGTTGGATGGTTGGGGGTCAGGGGGAATTGGGGATTTGGGTGCGCCATTTGGTGACGGAGTAGGGTTCGGCGCGCCAGCAGCGGAGGGCTTCCTGGATCATGGCGCGGGCGAAGTGGGGGGCTTGGATGACGAGGACGTTTTCGTCGTTGTGGTCGAAGCCGCCGGAGGAGAAGTTGGCGGAGCCGAGGACGACGGTCTGGCGGTCGGCGACGACGACTTTGTGGTGCAGGAGGATGCCGGGGGAGAGGCGGACGTTGACGCCGAGTTCGCGCAGTTGCCGGGTGCGCGCGGCGGCCTGCCGGGACATGCCGGTGTCGAGGACCATCAGGACGCGGATGCCGCGCTTGACCGCCGCCCCCAGGGCTTCGACGAGGGTGGCGTCGGTGAAGGAGAAGGCCAGGACGACGACTTCGTTGGTCGCGGAGTCGATGAGGTTTTTTATGGCGCCGCGGGCGTCGTCCTCGGGCGGGAAGTAGTTCTGGACGACGGTGTTGCCGATGCGCACATCGGGATGCGGGGTGGGCCAGGCGAAGCGCTTGCCGTGGCGGCCTTCGGCGATTTCTTCCCATTCCTTGGTGTAGTTTTCGGCGAGGTCGGGGGATTCGAGGACGATGGCGTGGTTGTCGTTGTAGACGGAGCCGTTGCGGGTCAGGTTGTAGCTGCCGGTCCAGACGCGCACGCCGTCCGCCACCATGAATTTGTTGTGCATCAGACCGGAGCGGTTGTGCACGAGCTGCAGGATGCCCAGCTGCTCCATCTGTTTGAGGTCGTCGGCGACGGCGTAGGCCTTGGCGGCGTTGTCCTTGTCGAGGAGGACCCGCACCTTGACGCCCCGCTTGTGCGCGCCGATGAAGGCTTGGGTGAAGGACGGCATGTCGAGGTCGAAGAGGCACGCGTCGAGGGTCTTTTCGGAGGCGTCGATGAAGGAGATGACCGCCTTCTCCATCGTCGGCGACGGCCCGAGGAAGAAGTAGACGGGGGAGCCGCCGAAGGAGCCGCGCAGGAGGGTGTCGTTGTAGAAGGGATCGACCGTGATGTCGAAGTGGCCGGCCAGGGCGGGGGCGGGCGCGAGGAGGGCGAGAAGGAGAGTGACGAGTGACGAGAGACGAGTGACGAGTGGGCGGTGCTGGCGGGAGCCGGAGGGGGCGGGGAAAAAATCGACTGCAAGCGACTGCAATCGATTGCAAGCGACTGCAATCGCTTCCATCCGGCGGCGCCTGGGCGGGCGGAGGGTCATTCCGCGGGGGGCTCCTCGGGGGCGGGGGTGTCGGGGGCGGTGTCGGCGGCCTTGCGGCGCTTGAGGAATTCGCGGGCGAGCTGGCGGTAGGCGGCGGCGCCGGTGCAGTTGGGGTCGTAGGCGATGATGGGCAGGCCGTGGCTCGGGGCTTCCGCCAGGCGCACGGAACGGGGGATGAGGGAGGAGTAGATCTTGTCCGGGAAGTGTGTGCGGATTTCGCGGACGACCTGCTGGGAGAGGTTGGTGCGCATGTCGTACATGGTCATGACGATGCCTTCGACGTCCAGGTTCGGCGCGGCGCCGCTCTCGCGCAGCTTCGCGACGAGGTCGAGGATCACGCTGATGCCTTCGAGCGCGTAGTATTCGCACTGCATCGGGATGACCAGGCCGTCGGAGGCGCAGAGGGCGTTCATCGTCAGGATGCCGAGGGTCGGCGGGCAGTCGAGGAGGATGAAGTCGTAGTCGCCGCGGGAGGCGAGGGGGGCGAGGGCGGCGGCGAGGCGGCCGAGGTAGTTCTCGGATCGGGCGACGTCGATTTCGGCGCCGGCGAGGTTGACTTCGGACGCGATGAGGTCGAGCCGCTTGTCGGCGGTGTGCTGGATGATGGGGGCGAGGTCGGGGGCGTCGGAGAGGAGGACGTCGTAGATGCTGTCGCCTTCGCGCTTTTCGGCGCCGAGGCCGCTGGTGGCGTTGGCCTGCGGATCGAGGTCGATCAGCAGCACGCGCTTGCGCCGCTCGGCGAGGCAGGCGGCGAGGTTGACGGCGGTCGTGGTCTTGCCCACGCCGCCTTTCTGGTTGGCAATCGAAAAAACGGGGGTTGGCATGGATGGGCTCCTGTAGAAAAATGGTTGCCCCCATCATACCCCGCCCGCCCCCCGGACCGCAAGCCCGCCCCGTCCGAATTTCGCGCAGGGTGGACCGTGCGGAAAGTGGGGTAAGGGCTGGCGGGATGGAGCGGGTTGTGGCATAGTAGGAAACATGAGCGAGAAAACGGACATCGACGGGAGCCGGGTTCCGGCGGACGCGGACGTGTCGCCGCCGCGGGCGTTCGACCTGCCGCCACTGGAACGCGGGGCGACGGTGCTGGTCACCGGCGCGACCGGTTTCACCGGCAGCGTGCTGCTGCGGAAACTGTGCACGGAACCGGGGCTGCGGGTGCGGGCGCTGGCGAGGCCCTCCTCCGACCTCAAGGGGCTGGAAGGGCTGCCGGTGGAGTGGGTGAGGGGGCAGGTCTACGACGCGGACGCGGTCGAAAAGGGGATGGCCGGCGCGCAGTACGTCTTCCACGTGGCGGCGGCGTTCCGGTCGCCGGGCATCGGCGAGGACGAGTACCGCCGGGTGCACGCCGTCAGCACGCAGCTCATCGCGGAGGCGGCGCTGAAGCAGCCGGCCTTCCGGCGGATGGTGCACGTCTCGACGGTCGGCGTCCACGGGCACATCGAGAATCCGCCCGCAAACGAGAACTACCCCTTCGCGCCGGGCGACCTCTACCAGACCACCAAGGCCGAGGCCGAAACCTGGCTCCACGCCTTCGCGAAGGAGCGGGGCCTGCCTTACGCGGTCATCCGCCCGGCGGCGATCTACGGTCCGGGCGACCGGCGCCTGCTCAAGGTCTTCAAGATGGCCGCCGCGCCCGTGTTCCCGATGCTCGGGCACGGCAAGTGCCTCTACCACCTCATCCACGTGGACGACCTGACGGACGCCTTCCTGCTGGCGGCGGTGCATCCGGCGGCGCAGGGCGAGGCGTTCATCTGCGGGAACCCCGAAGCAACGCCGCTGGAGCGGATGGGGCGGATCATCGCGGACGAGCTGGGCAAGAAGCTGCGGCCGGTGCGGATTCCGGCGACGCCGTTCTTCTGGGCGGCGGGCCTGTGCGAGGCGATGTGCAAGCCGCTGAAGATCGCCCCGCCGCTGTACAAGCGGCGCGTCGCGTTCTTCACCAAGGACCGCTCGTTCGACACGCGCAAGATCCGCGACCGCCTCGGCTTCGCCTGCCGCTGGACCGAGGACGCGGGGTTGCGCGCGACCACCCGTTGGTACAAACGGCACGGATGGCTGTGACATGAGCTTCTACCCCCTGCGATTCGCCCCGAAAGCCGCCCAGCGGCGCGCCGCCGTCCCCGCCGATCCGCCGCCCCCGCCGCCCCCGAAGGTCTGCATCCTGGCGCCGTCGTTCTGGCCGGCCGTCGGCGGCGGCGAGACGCACGCCCGCCTGCTGGCCCGCGAGCTGTCGGCACGCGGCTGCGCCGTGACGGTCCTGACGCGCCGCCGCGAGGCGGACTGGGCCTCCGAGGAGAAATTCGAGGGCGCGCGCATCCTGCGCTTCGGGCGGCCGGGGCACGTCCGCCTCGGCAAGTACCTGCTGCTCGCGCCGGCACTGGGATGGCTGGTGGCGAACCGCCGCCGCTGGGACGTCGTGTACGTGTGCGGACTGCGCGTCGCCGGCTGGAGCGGGGTCCTCGCCCAGCTGCTCGCCCGCAAGCCGTGCATCCTGCGCGCCGAGGCGATGGGCGAGATGGACGGCGCGTTCATCTGGCGCTCCCCCGAAGGCGCGGTGTCGGCGCGCAAGCGCGCCCTGGCGCGGCCCTTCATCGCGCTGCGCAACGCCCTCTACCGGCGGGCGGCCGCCTTCCTCGCCGTCAGCACGCCCGTGCGCGACGAATACCGCGAGTGCGGCATCCCCGACGAGAAGATCGCCCTCCTGCCCAACGGCTACGATCCCGCCCGCTTCCGCCCCCTCGCCGACCCCGCGGCCAAGACGGACCTGCGTCTCAGGCTCGGCCTCCCCGAAGACCCCGCCCGCCCCGTCTTCGCCTACAGCGGCAAGCTCATCCGCGGCAAGGGGCTCGGCTTCCTGCTCCGCGTCTGGAAGTCGTTCCACGCCATGCGCCCGGTCGCCGTGCTGCTGCTCATCGGTTCCGGCGGCGCGCAGAGCCTCTCCTGCGAGGACGACCTGCGCCGCTACGCCGCCGAAAACGGCCTCGGCAAGAGCGTCCGCTTCACCGGCTACACCGACGACGTGGTCTCGTGGCTCCAGGCGTCCGACGCCTTCGTCTTCGCCTCCGAGCGCGAATCGCAGGGCTTGGCGGTGCTCGAAGCGATGGCGTGCGGCCTGCCCGTCCTCGCCTCCGACATCCCGGGCGTGCGCGACATGGTCCGAGACGGCATCGACGGCCACCTCCTGCCCCCGCGCGGCGAAATCGCCTGGCTCCACGCCATGGAAGACCTCCTCGACCATCCCGCCGCCGCCCGCGCCGTTGCCGCGGCCGCCGCCGAAACCGCCCGCACCCGCTACGCCATCGGTACCGTCGCCGACCGCCACATCGACCTGTTCCGGCGGCTGGTCTCCCCGCACTGATCCTCCATTCAAAATTGATTCATCCGACGCTTTCCCGCGATCCCGCATTTGGAAATAGGAAAAATCCATTGTTTTCTTCGCTTTCAACCCCATTGTCTCCCCCATGAACGCACCCGCGGTTTTCCTGTTGCAATCCGAACCGGAACCACGTAAAAACTCTCCTCATGAAAGCCCCCTACCGCCCGCGCGCCATCGCCTTCGGCCATCTCGGCCTGTTCGTCGCGTTTTCCTTCCTGCACCTGCCCTACATGTGGCTCGTGCGCAACATCCACCGTTACATTCCCTCACTGGGCGGCGATCCGGCCCGCCTGGCACCCATCGAAGGATGCCTCGGAATCTGGTTCCTCTTCGTGCTCCTGTCGGCGGGAACCCTCTGTGCCGGACTCGTGTTCCTCCGGCTCCGCACCGCCCGCCGCCCGCCGCCGGTGCGCCCGCGGTCCGGCCTTACCGTCCTGCAAACGGTGCTGGCCATCCTCGCCGTCGCGACCTGCACCTGGCCGCTGGCAATCCTCCTCCCGGCGGCCCTGCGCCGCGGCAACCGGCCTGCCGCATGGTGGACCGCGGTCGGCGGGATGGCGCTCCTTGCGGTGCCCGTGCTGGCGGTCGTCTCGTACTGGACCCCGCAGACCTCCCTCTTCTGGCCCGCCTGCTTCGCGTGGTACATGACCGGATGCCTCCCCAGGGCCGCCCTCCTCATGGAGACCCCGTACCCGCGCCCCACCGCCCGCCTCCTCACCGCCGTATTCATCCTGGCGGCGGCCGCCTCGCTGGCGACCCATCCCGCGCTGCGCACGCCCGCTCTGCGCGCCGGCAACGCCGCCCGCCTGCAAACCCTACTCGGCCGCGCCGGCTGCTCCATCCGCCCCGACGCGACCCTCCCCGGCGCCACCCCACCCGTACCCGCCGACCAGGACCCCTTGGCCGCCCCCGCCGCCGACCGCATCGCCGAAGCCGGCACCGCTCTCTACAAAATCACGGGGCCCATCCACCCCAACACCCGCCCCGGGCCCCTCGACGCCGACGCCCTCGACGCCCTCTCGGCCTTCTTCGACGCCCATCCCGACGCCACCGCCGCCGCCGAAGCCGCCGCCGTCCCCGGCTACCGCTCCTCGCTGCCCGGCGCCACGACGCCGGGCGATTTCCCGAAGAGGCTCGATCCCCGCGAGGAGAGCATGGACTTCTTCTGGATCGAACCCCGCATCCCCCACGAGATCCTCACCCTGTCCCGCCTCTTGGCCTGGCGGGCCCGCCTCGCCTTCGCCCGCGGCGACGCGGACGCGGGGCTGGCCGACCTCGCCCGCCTCGACCAGCTCGCCCGCACTGCCGCCCGCGAATGTCTCCTCATCGGCGCCCTCATGGCCGAAGCCATCCACGGCATCCCCATCGACACCGGAGCCATTTCCGAGAACCTCGCCGCCTGGCCCGCCGAGGCGCTCCGGGACGCGGTTCGCGCCGCCGACGCCTGGACCGACCTTGTCGACGCCCGCTGGCCCGACTGGTTCGGCGGCGAAATGCTCTTCGGCGCGCTCTGGCTCGACGCCCTGCCCCCTTCCGCGGCGCCCGCCGGATTGGACTGCCCGTACGTCCGCCTGCCGACCGTCCTCGCCCCGTATTGCAACTGGTGGTGCCAGTACGACCAGAACGCCCTCTACCGCCACGCATCCGACTTCCTCGACCGCTTCCTGCCCACCCTCGCGCTCCCGCCGGGCCCCGACCGTGCCGCCGCGCACCGCGCCATCGCCGGGTGGCTCGCCGACGCCGAAGCGGACCTCCCCCTCGGCGCGCGCCTGCAGTACAGCCGCGCCTCCTTCATGGAACCGCTGAACAACCATCTGCCGGTGCGCGCACGCGGCGAAGCCGACTACGTGCGGGCGGCCGCCGCCATCGAACTCTACCGCCGCGACCACGCCGGAACCCTCCCCCCCGACCTCGAAACCCTCATCCCCGACTATCTTCCCGCCCTCCCCCTCGACTACCGCACCGGCGAACCTCTGGCCTACACGCCCTCGTCCACCGGCTTCCAGCTCGCCCTTCCCCGCCGCTCCGCTGACAAGCCGCCCGTCCTGCACTTCTTCCCCATGCCCTGACTCCCGGTTGCCGGGACATGACAAGGAATCCCGGGACCGGACACGCCCCCTTGTCCGGCTTCCAGGAATCCGGCCACCGCCGCCTGCTGCAGCGCCTCCAGTCTGGGCGGAAGGTCATGCGCCTGCAAAAAATCCGCCAGCTCGCGGCGCGTGTTCTCCGCAAGGGTTTCATCGAGCGGCCGCGTCCGCCTGTCGGCGCCGGTTCGCCCCGGACGCGGCAACCGCCGCAGGCCCAGGGCCCCGTCCACGTGGGATTGCAGGCGGCTGAAATTCCAGTGTTCCCGCATCAGGCGCGCGAGCTTGCGCTTCGCCGCCACGCATTGCGCTTGGAGGGCGGGCGGCACCTCCGCGGAGACCGCCGCGCCCGGCAGCAACCACTCCAGCGGCAACCGTTCGTCCAGCCCCAGCAGGGCGCGGAGGCGGACCGCGAGGCGCATGTAGCGCATGAGCGTCGAGTAGTTCATGCCCACGCGGTTGTCCTCCAGCCAGCCCCGCACGCCGCGTCCACGTCCGCGGATGCGCTTGGCGCCCGTCGGGGAGACGTCGTAGAGGTTGCCGCGGTCGAGCGTCGGCGCCAGGTCGGCCAGGCGCGACCCGATCCGCAGGCGCACCGCCAGCGTGCGCGGACGCTCCGCCGCGTCGGCGGCGAACTCCTCCGGCGTCGGCGTCCCGCGCAACGACGGCGACGGCGGCCGCGGGGCCCGCAGTCGCGCCCGGCGGCGCAGCTCGGAGAGGATGGCGCCCCCGGTGGCGTCGGCCAGCCAGCCCCCCAGCGCCACCGCCGACATCGCCGCAAGCCCCGCGAGGGCGGCGGGCACGACCACGGGCAGGGCCAGGGCTCCGACATAGAAGCGGGCGGTATCGCCGGCAATCCCGGCGGCCTCGCGGAGGGCGTATTTCAACTTGTTGTTCATGGGCCGGAGCATGGGAGATGGATATGTGGAAGTCAAGGAATTTTCCTGTGTGCAAAAGTTCTTTGGGCGGAGGCCCACAAAGAGGGCTTGCATCGTGGGAGGGCAAGGCGACGGGCGGGACGGACGGGGTTGGGGCGGTTTTTTGGGCTTGGCAGGGGAGGGGAGGTGTGGGAAAATGACGTAACACAAACG
>CACXEY010000157.1 GCA_902766695.1 uncultured bacterium | reverse complement strand
CGCTCGATGTTGCCCGTGACGAGTCCGAGGCGCGCGCCGCGGCGGGCGAGTTCGGCGAGGAGGACAGCGGCGCCCGGCACCGCGGCGCCCGGGGCGTCGGCGAGCGCGGCGGCCAGCTCGTCGGCGACGGCGTCGAAGACGGCCTTGCGCTGGGCGCCGGTGAAGGCGGTTCCCCGGTGCGCGGCGACTTCGTCGAGGACGCGCCGGTCGGTGTTGCCCGCGAAGGAGACGTACGGGAGGTCGTCCTCCACGCCCGTCGCGCGCCGCAGGCCGCGGCAGAACGCGGCCCGCCCGGCGCCGTGCGTGTCGAGCAGGGTGCCGTCGATGTCGAAGAGGACCAGGATGTCCGGGACGGGGTTCATGTACGACCGCGGACTATACGCCAAGGTCGTCCGTTCTCCAAGTCCCGTTTGCCCCTCCCTGTTTCGCCCGTGCGGGACAGAATTGTGACTTTGGAGTTGCCAGGCGAAAACCTTGCGATTTCTTGTCGGGCGCTCCCTTCGGCAGGGCCCGGCCTCCGGGCGGGCCGTGCGGCAGGATGGCCCATGACGGGCCTCCCGGAGATCGGCCCCTGCCGGCCGGCCGCACCAGGCCAATTTTCGTTCGTGCAAAGCCGGATTGGGCGGCGAGTTCCCCCGCCGCGGAAGCCGGAACATGCAAGAGGATGGAGGCCGTGGGGGCGCGCGGGAAGTCAAGGCCGGAGCGCGGCGGCAAGTTCGGGGGTCGCCGCGCAGACGATCGTCCGCGCCCAGCGGCCGGCGGTGCCCGGGGCTACCGTCACGGTCGCGCCCGCCGCGCGCGCGATCGCCGCCGCCGCCGCGATGTCCCACAGCCAGATGTCGTCTTCCACGTAGGCGTCAAGCCAGCCGTTGGAGACGTAGGCTCCCATGAGGGCGGCGCTGCCGAGCATCCGGATCTTCTTGTACCGGCGGACCTGCGCCAGGAACTGCGCCATCGAGGCGTCGCCCAGGTCGCGGTGGTGAGGGAACCCCGTCGCCAGCGCCGCCTTCGCCGGGTCCGTCACGCCGGAGGGCCGGACCGGTTCGCCGTCGAGCGTCGCCCCGAGGCCGGACGCTCCGAGAAACAGGTGTCCGCCGAAGAAGTCGTAGACGGCGCCCAGGACCGGTTCGCCGTTCTCCCAGAGCCCCACGGACGTGCAGCACATCGGCATCCCGCGGGAGTAGTTGAACGTGCCGTCGAGCGGATCGACCACCCACATCCGAGAGGTCTCCGCCAAAGCCCCGTGCTCCCCGCTTTCTTCCGTCAGCACCGGCAGCGGGAAATCCGCCGCCAGCACCTCCAGGATGCGCGCCTCCGCCAGCTGGTCCGCCCGGAGCTTGATGTCGTGCGCCGCTTCGGCCACCACTTCGAGAGGCCGGCGGGAGAGATCGATCAGCACGCGCGCCGCTTCGCGGACCGCGCGTTCCGCGGTCCGCAGCGCGGACGAGGCGTCAAGGGTGGAGGAGGGGGCGGTCGGGGATGACGTTGCGTTCATATCCCCCACCCTATTCCCACGCCCACCGCCGCGCAAGTCCGAAAGATGCCCGCCCCCTCCGGCAAGCCCCCTCAAGTTCCATGGGAGCCGCCCGCAAATCTTCCCCGCCCACGTCCCGGACACTCAAACGCCGGCCCTCCGAAACCGCTTGCGATATCAAGGAACAGCCAATCAATCGTTTTCCGGAACCGCGCTGGAGTTCTCCAAACGGACCCGCTGGTTTTCATGGGGGATGCCGAATGGGAACATGGAAGCAGTCAGGGAACGACGGCGAGATGGCCGTCGATGCGGAGGGCGCGCTGGGCGACGGAAGTGCCGGTGCCGGCGGCGGTCAGGGGCACGCGCCAGCGCCAGCCGGGGCGGTGGCGGCCGATGCGGATTTGGAGGGGGCCGGGAGGGAGGTCGGAGGGGAGGGCAATCAGGCGGGTCTCGGAAAGGCATTCGTGGAGGGGGATGCCGAAGTCGCTGCGGCCGGGAACGTTGGCAGGGCCGAGCCAGTCGGTCTGGGCGACGATGCGGCCTTCGGCGTCGCAGAGGTGGATGAAGGTGGTTTCGCCGTAATTGGAATGGGGACGGCCGGTGGATTGCCAGTAGAGGGTGATGGCGACGGTGCCGCCGGGGCGCGCGGCGGCGGGGACGACGTCGAGGCCGCGCAGGCGGAGTCCGTCGCGGAAGACGGCGTCGAGGGGGATGGAAGGGATGGCCCCGCGGGCGGTGCGGAGGTCGGCGAGGGCGGGATCTACGGCGGTCACGGCATCGGCGGGGAGGGCGGCGAGGGACTCGGGACGCAGGGAGGCGAGGTCGCGGATGGGTTCGTCGGCGGGCAGGCCGGCGGCGAGGGTCGAGAGGATGTCGTCGACCTGGGCGTCCACGGTCCGGGGGGGAAGGACGGACAGCGGGGCGTCACCGTCCCAAAGGAGTTCGCATGGAGCGTCCGGTTGGAAATCCACGACGAAAATGGTCCAGGATCCGGAAGGCATTGCCCCCCAGATGCGGCCGCTGGCACGGAGAGCGGTTTCGGCCGCCGGGACCATCCGGGACTCGACACAGAAGCCGACAACGCGGTCGCGGGGGACGGCACCGCGGACGGCGGCGGCGGGCGAGGTTTCGAAGCCGTCGGGAGGGAGGCCGCCGAGGCGGGCGGGGTCGATGCCTTCGCGGGTGACGAGGAGACCGGAAAGGCGGCGCGGGGCGTAGAACCAGATGGAGTCGGCGGGGCCGCGGATGAAATCGGCGACGGCGCGGACGGCGTCGGGGGAGAGGAGGAGGTCGGCGCGGTCGGCAGCGGGCGGGGCGTCGGTGTCGAGTGCGAAAAGGGCGGCTTCGGCGATGCGCACGGGCGGGAGGGCGGCGGGGTCGCCGTCCGGCAGGAGGGTAACACGGAGGCGGTCGGTTTCGAGCCGGGCGAGGGGAATTTCGCGGACGTCGACGGTGGCGGCGGGATAGGGGCGGCCGAGGGAGGTGGCGAGGGGCGGGAAGGTGAGGTCGCGCCAGAGGAGCCAGCCGCCGGGGGAGTCCGGGTCGGGGATTTCGATGCGGGCGGCGGCGGGGGTGGAGTACCAGGGGACCCGTTCGCCGACAGGGAGCTGGATGCGCAGGCTGGAGAGGGGCGTGGCAGCGGGCAGGGTCCATTCGAGGACGGCGGGGGAGCCGGGGGGCGGGGCCCAGCCGGTATCGGCACGGCGGTCGGCCAGGTCGGGGAGGGAAACGCCGGAAGTGGTGCAGGGGAGGGCATCGGTCAGGGGACGGTCGGCCTGGAGGGGGCAATGGAGGTTGCCGACGAGGGAATAGCGGCCGACGCGAAGGGCTTCGTGGCCGGCGCCGGTATAGGCGAGCCAGGCGCGGATGCCGGGGTACTCGGTGGACCACCAGGGGTTTTCCGAAAGCTCGGTGCGGCGGAGGTTGGGACGGTAGAAGCCCTTGTGGCCGTCGGAGACGGAGACGGTCTCGGCGGAATGGAAGTTGAGATAGTAGAAGGGGGTCGGGGCGAGGATTTCGCGGACGCCGGCGTCTTGCAGTCCGGCGACGTCGGTGCGCAGGCGGACGTCGAGTTCGGCGGAACGGGCGGAGGTGCCGAGCATTCCGGTGACGGCCAGCCATGTTTGGCACGCGAATACGGCGGCGAAGACGGCGAGCGCGACGGCGCGGACGGCGCGGCGGCGGGGCAAGGTGCAGGCGAGGGCGGAGAGGAGAGCGAGGGACGGGGCAAGCGGAATCCAGTAGCGGCCGGTGGAGACGGTGGCGAAGCTGGAAGTTCCATACACTCCCGCGAAGAGCACCGCGAAAAGCACCGCCGCCGCGCGAACCGCGTTCTGGGTCGGCGTCGCGCGCCGCCGCGATGCAAAGGCCACCGCGGCCCCGAGCAGGGCGAGGGAGGTCGCCGCCGCGACGCAGGCGACGGAGGCGGCGCGGGGGAGGGCGTCGCCGTCGAGGAACATGCGGTAGTTGTCGGCCATGCAGCGGAGCGTCGCGGCGAGGGAGCGGGAGCCGCCGCCCTGTACCAGCGAGTCCATTCCGCCTCGGCGCGCGATGTCCCAGAGCCACGGCGACACCCCCGCCACGGTCGCCGCCGCCGCCGCCGCGATGCCGCGCCACTGCCGCCACGGACGCCACCGCATCCCCCACCCCAGCAGCAGCGCCGCCACCGCCAGCGACGGGACCACGATCAGGTTCGACCAGAGTCCGACGCCCGCCAGCAGGCCCAGCCCAATCCAGGCGCGGAGGCGGACGGCACGGCCTTCGCGCAACGCCCCCGCCATGCGCGCGGATTGCGACAGGGCCAGCACGCCGATCGCCAGCGCCACCATGTAGCCGCCGCGCGCCGCCGCCTGGAACTGGAAGTGCATCAGGGGACCGAACAGCCCGCCCAGCGCCGCCAGCAGACCGCCCCACGGTCCCGCCGCGTCGCGGCCCCAGCGCCAGAGGGCCCAGAGGGCGATGCACCCGAACAGCACCGGGCCCAGACCCAGCGTGAACCCCGATTCGCCAAAGAGCCGGAACATGAGCGCGCTGGCGGAGGGTTCCAGGCTGCCCATGTAGCTCTGGCCGTAGAAGAAGAGAGGGAAGTCCGTACCCTGCGCCATGTGCCGCGCCATCAGCCCTACCACCGACTGGTCCACGTCCAGCGACGCGCGGCCGGCCCAGGCGCGGGCCACGCGCGCCAGCACGCCGAGCAGGAGGACGGCCACGGACAGCAGGTCCGGCAGACAGGGGAGCCGGAAGCGGCGGGAAGAAGGGGACGTGTTCATGCTACGGGGTTGTAGGGGAGATGCCGCGCGGGGTCAAGGGCGCAGTGGGGAGGGGGCATTTTTCATGGGCGGGAGGATGGGGGAAAAACGTAAAAAACGTCAATATTTTCGTTCTTCGGGGATTTTAGTGGAAGCGGAGGGCTGGGGAGGGCAGGAGTCAGGCGGGGGCGGCACCTACGCGGACGAGG
>CACXEY010000156.1 GCA_902766695.1 uncultured bacterium | reverse complement strand
TGCAGGCGCGGGGCCTGCCCCACACCGGCGCTTGCGCTTGCGCATGCGCATGCGGGCGTGGTAGTCTCCCCGCATGCAGCTCGGCTGGTTCCACATCACCGTCGCGGCCGCGTGTCGCGGTCGCGAGGTCTTCGCCTCGATGCGCGGAGGCCGCTTCGCGCCCACGCCGCTCGGCCGCATCGCCGAGCGGCAGTGGCGGGCGCTCTGCGCGCGACACGCCGAGGCGCTCGTGTGCCATGCCTTCCAGATCATGCCGGACCATGCCCACGCGCTCGTGCATGTTCGGGCGGTTCCCGCGCGCCCGCTTCCCATGCTCGTGGCGGCGTGGAAGGCGGCCACCACCTCCTGTGCCAGGCGAGATCTCGGGCTTGCGCCTGGCTCCGCCCTTTGGGAGGACGGATGCGACATCGAGCGCAAGATCACGCCCGAGGCGGTCGCCCGCACGCGCCTCTACGTGGAGGACAATCCAGGCGCCGCGCGCGAGAAGCGCGCGGCGAAGGCGCGATGGGGCGCGGCGCGTCCCCTCTCGCATCCGCGGCTCCCGGCCGCGTGGCCCGGAGCCGCGCCCTGCGAGCCGCCGCCCGCCTGGTCGGCGTTCGGCAACGAGGCGCTCCTCGATGCGGCGCGCCTCGTGCCGCTGAGCGTCTCCCGCCGGGCGTCCGAGGAAGAGCTACGTGAGATGGAGGCGCGCATGCGCGCCCTCGCGCGCGAGGGCGCGGTGCTGGTGATCTCCGCCATCTCCCCGGGCGAGCGGCTCGCGCTCGACGCCATGCTTCACGCGGGCGGGAGCGCCATCCACATCGAGTGCCACCCGGTGGACCGCTACTACAAACCGCTTTTCCGGCGCCTCTCGGCTCTCCGAGAGGGTCGTCTTCTCGTCCTCTCTCCTCTTTCCGCGCGCGTTCCCCTCCAGGCCTCTCTCTGCGAGGCCCTCAACGCCTTCGCCCGCTCCATCGCGCGCTAGGGCTCCCGTCCCGCGCCCGCCCCGCGCCCGCCCGGCGCGGGCCCGCCGCCCGAAGGGCGGTGGGTTTCGCCGTCGATCTGGTCGTCTCCGCCGCTCGGCCCCGCATGGGGCCGGCGGCTTCCGAGGGGCCGCAAGCCGGGGGTGCCGCAGGCCCCCCGGCAAGGCCCCGAGGTCGAATGAACAAGGCAACCTCGATCCAAGGGAATCGCCTTGCCGGAGTGCGCTCGGCTCCTGGCGGCGCCCGCCCGCGCCCGGACGAGCGCGCAAGCTTGTGCAAATTCCCGCTTGCCACGCGAGCGCGCATTTGCTACCATACACCCGCACCCCGCTTCCGGCGGGGAGGGGCGTGCATGCCCCTCCGCCGGAGGCGCCACCGAAAGGCATCCCCACATGAAGCGCCTCATCCTCCCGCTCCTCGCCGCGTCGTTTTTCGCCGCGTCTTCCACCTTTGCCGCTCCAGCCCGGCAGCAGCTCCTCGGGGACGTGAATTTCTCCCAACAGCCCTACGACGTGTTGGAGAATGTCTGGCTCATCCTTACGCCGGGAGCGGGCGAGGTCTACGACGAGGCGTGGGTCGACTGGATGCAGGACTCCACGCGTGTCCGCGTCTACCTGTCTACGACCAATGATCTGAGAGGTTTTGGCATTTCCGAAACGCTCTGGTCGGCGAAGCTCCCCGTCAACCATGCCGGGACGGCCTATTATTCCTATACCGTCGTCACGAACGGCGTCGAGGTCCCCTATTTCGCGAACCCGAACGCCACCAGCCTCGAACAGAAGTGCTGGTCCTACGCGATCGAGGAGAACACAACGTCCAATGGCGGAATGGGGGGGCTCCGCTACCCGGACATCGAGGGGTGGACGAAGCAGAGCGGAAGTCTTGATTCGTATTGGCAGGCGGAAGATGTTTCCGCCGTTTCCCCCACACTCAAGAAAATGATTCGTCTACAGGCAGGTACCACTTCAAGATCGGGCGGCTCGTTGGAAACCATCCTCTATCTCGATCCAGGGGCTTTGGGCTCTATCTGGTTCAAGGCGCACACTCTGTCAAACGCCAATTTTTCAGCCGATTGTGGAACGCTCATTCTAGAACGGGGAGATGTCGATGACGAAAACTGGTGGGATCCCCCGATTTACACCGAGTATTGCAGAGTTCAGGTTCCTTGTGGTACTCTTCCCGAATGGTTTCAGTTTCATTTGATTTTGCAAGATCAAACACCCGGTATTTTCCGTATTCGGAACGCGACCGTGGGTGCGAACGTCGATGTCTGCGACATCGTGCTCACGCCACTTATCCCGGAGGTTCGGATCGTGAAGGACAACGTGGACTATGCCCCCTCGTTCCCGTCGGTCCTCGACCCGATTGAGTTTCATATCGAAGTGGAGGATGTCTTCCCTGCGGCGCCGGCCGGATTCATCACGCCG
>CACXEY010000155.1 GCA_902766695.1 uncultured bacterium | reverse complement strand
GGGCGCGGGGGCGTCCCCGGCGGCGTCCGCCGAGCGCCGCCGCTTCCGCCGCGACAGGGAGGCGGATGCCGGTTTCCAGGCGGCGCCCGCCAGCAGCAGCGCCGACGCGAGCGAGAGCGCGGCCAGCCCCCACCCCAGGCAGCGGACGACGAACGGGACGTTGTGGGCCAGGCCCCACGCGATCTTCCGTCCGAACGGCCACGCGAGGCGCTCCGGGGGGACCCCGTAGTTCTGGATGAAGCCGAAGTTGCGCACCGTGTCGTGCCACGCGCGCGTGGTATCCAGCGCCAGCGCCGGATTCAGCACGACGGCCGCGCCGGCGAATCCCAGCGCCGCGAGCAGGCCGGCCCCGGCGAAGCGGCCCCAGCCGCGTCCGCCGTCGCGCAATCCCAGCAGCAGCGGCGGAATCGCCATCCACGCCGCGAGGGCGCCCTGGAACTTGCACGCCCAGCCCGCGCCGCACGCCGCGCCGAAAACCACCCACCAGACCGCCCGGCCGCCGACCGCCAGCGCGCTCGCCGCCCAGAGGGCCAGCGCGACGAAGAGGTCCACGCCGATGTCGCCCGTCGTCGAGTGCACCACGGTCACCGCCAGCGGCGAGGCCGCGTAGAGGGCCGCGCCGGCCAGCGCCGCCCAGCGTCCCGCGCCCCAGCGGCGGGCGGCGGCGTAGACGAAGAACGCGGCCAGCACGCCGTAGAGGAGGCGGAGGGCGCGCGACTGGCGGTAGAGCGCGGCGCGGTCGGGGACGGCCGGCGGCACCGGCTGCCCGGCCACCCAGCCGGAGAGGGCGGACGCGGCGCGCGACCCGATGCGGAGGAAGGCTTCGTCGACGCGGTTCAGGCCGTAGGGATAGCCGTCGTAGAAGAGGTTGCCGGCATGGTGGACGTAGTGCCCGTGCAGATACGACTCCAGCCGCATCACCTGCTTCGGTTCGTCGGGATGGTACACGATCCCCTGCCCGAGCCCGTGCCACAGCCCCGCCCCGCGGAACACCACCGCCGCCAGCACGACCGCCGCGGCCGCCAGCGCAAACAATCCATTCTTCCGGAAATTCTTCATGCGCCGGATACTGCGGTCTCCCCCCGCGCAAGTCAAGCACGCCCCGTCCGGCCGCCCGACGTCAATCCCCGTGTACCGCCGCCCAGGCGAACACCCCCATCAGCAGGCAGGCCGCCAGCTTGACCGCCACGCCGCAAAGGAATCCCAGCAGCGCCCCCACCCCGCCCAACGCCGCATCCCCGAACCGGCGCCCCGCCAGCAGCTCGCCCGCCACCGCGCCCGCGAACGGGCCCAGCAGCAATCCCGCCGGAAAGAAGAACGCCCCCGCCACGGCCCCCGCCACCGCCCCCCACTCGCCCCAGCGCGTGCTGCGGAATTTGCGGGCTCCCCACGCGGGGACCACGAAGTCGAGGACCGTCGCGACCGCCACCGCCCCCCCCATGAGCGCCGCCACGCGCCAGCCGGGAGACCGCGCCGTTCCCAGCAGGCACAGGAATCCGGCATAGGCCACCGGAGGGCCCGGCAGCACCGGCACGAAACACCCCACCAGGCCGACGGCATACAGCACCACCGCCAGAACGTACAACCCCATCTGCATCGCCGAACCATCCATGCCCGCGCTTATACCACCCCGCCCACCGGGCGTGCAACCCCCCGTCCGGGGGGGCGGAAAGACGGAAAACGTTCATGGAGGGGAGGAGGGGGCGAAATGCATGGAAACGTCAATGTTTTTCGTGTTTCCAAATGCTGGAGCGGAACCGGGGAAAGGGCGTGGAAAGCCGATGGACGGATGGAGGGAAAGCGGGAAAGGGCACCGGGGGCGGGGCCCGTAGCGCGGCGTCAGGGCGCGGGGGCGGAGGGGACGGGGGGAGGCGGGAGGGAGGGGTCGAGGGATTGGAGGAAGGATTGGAAGTCGGGGGAGAAGCGGATGGGGTCGAAGTCGGGGTCGGAGAGGTAGGTGCGGAAGTCGGAGGGGGGGACCTGCTTCATGGCGTCGCGGAGCCAGGGGATGGCGGCGGGGGCGTTGGTTTCCTTGGCGTAGAGGGCCGCCATGTTGAAGAGGGCGGTGAAGTTGCCGGGATGGCTCTCGAGGACGGATTGGAGTTCGGCGCGGGCCGCGGCGTAGTCGCCGGTGCGGGCCAGGGCGACGGCGAGGTTGTTGCGCGGGGCGCTATCGGAGGGGGCCGCTCCGGCGGCGGCGCGGAGGGCTTCGATGGCGGTTTCGGGTTCGAGGGCGAGCTTGATGAGGCCTTCCTGGACGAGGGCGGGTTCGTAGTCGGGATGGAGCCGACGGCAGGTGTCGATGAGTTCGAGGGCGACGTTGATGTTCTTGGCCTGGAAGTACGCGAAGGCGAGGTTGGAGAGGGCTTCGGGATGGAGGGGTTCTATCTTCAGGGATTTTTCGTAGTGGGCGATGGCGTCGGCGAGGCGGCCGTCCTGGAGGCAGACGAGGCCGAGGAGACGCAGGGCGGGCGCCATGTCGGGGTTGATGGCGAGGGCGTCGCGGAGGCGGGTCTCGGCGAGGTCGGGACGCCGGGCGCGGAGGTAGTCGGAGGCTTCGCGGAGGGCGGTGAGGGCCTGTTCCTGGCGGAGGGCGTCTTCGAGGACGGCCGGGGCGGGCGGGCGGACGTCGGCGGGGATGGGGGCGGGGGCGGGAGAGGCGGGTGGCTCGGCGGGGGCTTCGGGGACGGTGGGTTCGGGCTGGGGGGAGAGGAGGAGAGAGCGGCGGTGTTCTTCGCGCAGGAACAGGGCGACGGCACCGGCGAGGAGGAGGGCGAAGAGAAGGAGGATCGCCACCATGCGGCGGGCGGCGGCTTTGCGGAGGGCGGCGTCGGTTTGCTGGGGAGGAGTCATTTCAGCGACGAGTGACGAGAGACGAGTGGGCGGTGGGTCGATGATCGGGCTCAAGGGTCGAGGTTGACGAGGGCGCCGGTTTCGAAGTCGATCTTCCGGTAGTAGCAGTTGCGGGGCTGGCCGGAAGCGTTCTTGGTGTGGCAGATGCCGCCGCGGCGGGGACGGACGATGTAGACGAGGGAGTTCTGTTCGCAGTTGACGCGGACTTCGAGGAGCTCGAAGGTTTCGCCGGAGGTCTTGCCCTTCTCCCAGAGTTCGTTGCGGGAGGTGGACCAGAAGATGGCGGTGCGCTCGGCGATGGCTTTCTTCATCGCGAGTTCGTTGGTGTAGGCGACGAGGATGATTTCCTTGGTGTCGGCGTTCTGCACGGCGACGGGGATGACGTCGGGACAGCGGGCGGCGATCTTGGCGATCTTGGAAAAGTCGAGGGTGAGGGTGGTGCCTTCTTCGAGTTCTTTCATGGTTTCTCCTCTTGGGTTAAAACAACTCGGGACAACTTTTTTGAAAATTGACAAGGGGGGCACAAGGGAGCCTTGCAGGCTCTGACGCCCGTTGCCCATTTGCTCTCCGGCAAATTGTTTCCCTTTGTTTTTGAGTTGTTTGAGTTGTTTTCAAAATCGTGTTCAGGCGGCGGGGCGGACTTCGACGCCGTGGGCGGCGAGGTAGGCTTTGACCTGGGGGATGGTGAATGTGCCGAAGTGGAAGACGGAGGCGGCGAGGACGGCGTCGGCGTGGCCTTCGACGATGCCGGCGCGGAAGTGGTCGAGGGTTCCGACGCCGCCGGAGGCGATGACGGGCACGGGCACGCTGTCGGAAATGGCGCGGGTGAGTTCGAGGTCGTAGCCGTCCTGGGTGCCGTCGCGGTCCATGCTGGTGAGGAGGATTTCGCCGGCGCCGAGGCGTACGCCTTCCTGCGCCCAGGCGACGGCTTCGAGGTCCGTGGGGCGGCGTCCGCCGTGGGTGGTGACGTCCCAGCCGGGGCGGCCGTCGGTGCGGCGCCGGGCGTCGATGGCCAGCACGATGCACTGGGCGCCGAACTGTTCGGAGGCTTCGGCGATGAGTCCGGGCCGCAGGACGGCGGCGGTGTTGAGGGAGACTTTGTCGGCGCCGGCGTGGAGGATGCGCCGGATGTCGTCGAGGGTCCGGATGCCGCCGCCGACGGTCAGGGGCATGAAGACCTGGCGGGCGACGGCGCGGACGGTCTCGACGATGGTGTCGCGTCCGTCGTTGGAGGCGGTGATGTCGAGGAAGGTGAGTTCGTCGGCGCCTTGGGCTTCGTAGGCACGGGCGACGGCGACGGGATCGCCGGCGTCGCGGAGGTTGACGAAGTTGACGCCCTTGACGACGCGTCCGCCCGCGATGTCGAGGCAGGGGATGATGCGCTTGGCGGGCATGGGCGGCGGCGGCGGGTCCGGTCGGTCAGGGCCAGTACTGGACGATGGCGGCGACGATGCGGCGGCCGAGGTCGTCGGCGGCCGGCCGCAGGGCGACGGCCTTGGAGGAGGTGAGGTCGCCGGTGAAGTCGAAGTCGTACCAGCCGGTCACGGAGGGGGATTCGGCGACGACGGAGTTGTCGGCCTGGCGGCGCAGGACGAAGGAGGCGGTGATGCGCATGCGGTACTGGTCGACGGTGGAGCTTTCGCCGGAAACGTAGCCGACGGGGTCGAGCTCGAAGCCGGTGAGCTTGACGTCGAGGACGGTGTCGGCGGCGGCTTCGGAGGCGATGCGCAGGGAGCCATCCATCTGGATCTGGGAGAGGATGGAGCGGGTGACGTCCATCTCGATGCGCGGTTCGTGGGTCTCGTTGACGCAGGTGGGCATGTACACGGTGCGGACGTCGTTGGGGAGCATGGAGCCGAGGCGGTACTCGACGCAGCCGGACAGCAGCACGGCGGCGGCCGTGAAGGCGAGGGCGAGGACGGCGAGGGGACGGATGCGGGGACGGCGGATCATGGTCATGGCTCCTTTTTGGTTTCGGCCTTGAGGGCGGCGAGACGGCCGCGGACTTCTTCGGCGCGGTAGTCGGCGGGGTGGCGTTCGAGGAAGGTTTCGTAGGCGATGACGGCGGAATCGGGGCGCTTGAGGGTCTTTTCGTAGTAGAGGCCGAGGTCGTAGTCGAAGCGGGCCTGCCGGGCGTCGAGCCGGCGGAGGTTGGCTTCCATGAGGTCGCGGTCGGGGGCGGCGGGGCCGCGGTCGCGGAGGTAGAGGGCGCAGGCGGCGCGGGCGGTGGCGAGGGCGCGCTGGTCGTTGGGTTCGTCGTCGGCGATCGCGACGTGGCACACGGCCTGGCGCAGCGCGGCCTCTTCGGCGGCGGGGGTGCCGGGGAAGCGGTTCATGGCGCGGAAGTAGGCCTCGATGGCTTTCCCGTATTCGTAGTTGAACTCGTTGGCCTTGCCGATGTTCAGGAGGGCCTCGGCCGAGCGCGGGTCCTCGGGGGCGTTCTCGGCGATCTTTTCGTAGAGGGGGATCGCCTTCTCGGGCGCCTTGAAGCCGGGAATGAACAGGAAATGCCCGACGCGCGACTCCATGACCTGGTGGGCGAGGCGGTGCTGGATGGCGATGAGCTCGCCGAACTCGAACTGCCCGGCGTAGTGGTCGACCATGTACTGGAAGGCGTCGAAGGAGTCGGCGGGATGCCCGCGCTCGTCGAGGAGGCGCGCGTAGAGCCACTGGGCCTGCGGGGCCTCGGGGGATACGGGCCAGGCGAGGCGGAGGGCGAGGGCCTGCTTGGCGGCGGCGCGGGTCTTGCCGTCGCGGCGGAGGCCCTGGACGTATTCCCACTGGGCGGCGGGGGTCGTCATCGCGGGGCGGTTGAAGAACTGGAAGTGGCGGTCCTCCGCGGACTCCTCGTAGGGGGCCGAGCGGAAGCCGCGCATCCACGCCGGGATGGCGCGCGCGGGCACGGGCCACGCGGCGAGCGCCGCCGCGGCCGCCGCCATCACGATCCACCGATGGAAACCTCTTGCCATGCCCCGCATCCTACCGCACTCCCCCGCCCCGCCGCAATACCGGAAAACGGGGGGGGCATGGTGGGCGCCGGGGAGAGGTCCGGGGGAATATGGGACATTGCCCTCCCCCGGTTGCGCGGTCCATCTTCCGGCGGCGAGGGGACTCGCCGCCCTACCGCTTCGCGCAAAGCCCCCCCCATGGTCCATCCGGCACGGCCAATCGGAAAAACGGCGTTTCCATCCGCTCTCCCCCGAACGATTCTTCAACACCGCCGGTTCCCGGCGCGCCAGCGGAGGACACCGGGACAAACGGAGCGATCCTCGCGCCCCTTCGCGGCATGGCGGAAAAGAGTGGAAAGCGGGAAGAAAGGGGGTATAGTGGACGGGATTGCGATTTTACAGAGGAGAAAGCGAAATGCCGACATACGAATACGAGTGCAAGAAGTGCGGATACCAGTTCGAGCGGTTCCAGTCCATCACGGCGGAACCGCTCAAGACGTGCCCGAAGTGCCGCGGACGGGTCCACCGGATGCTCACCACCGGCAGCGGGATCATCTTCAAGGGGTCCGGCTTCTACGAAACCGACTACAAGCACCAGCACGCGTCCGTCGAACCGTCCTCCCCGGAGAGCAAACCCGCCGAATCGTCCGAATCCGCGTCCAAACCGGCGTCGGACGCCGCGTCGAAGCCCGCCAAGGGCAAGAAGAAGGACGCCTAGGCGTCCCCCGTCCCCCGCCCCGCCGTCCCGTCCCCCACCCCACCCCGGAGGCCCCCATGAGCACCCCCGCCGACAACCCGATGATCCTCGTCTGCAAGAAATGCGGCGAGAAGAACCGCCTTCCGTGCGTCCACTGCCGCAAGTGCGGGGCGAAGCTGGACTTCGACGCGGCGGAGGCGACGCTCCAGGAAGCGGCGCGCGGGCGGAGCTCCGCCGGCCGCACGGTGCGTTCGCTGGTGCTGCTGGCGCTGGTGGCGGTGCTGGCGCTGGCGCTCTGGCCGTCGGGCCTGCCGCGCCGCACGACGGGCGCCCCCGTCGACGCGAAGCGCGCGGAGATGAAACGCGACCTGATGGCGGACGCCCTGGAACGGGGGTTCCCGTCGGCGCAGACCTTCACCGAGGCGGAAATCAACGCCTGGCTGGCGCGTCTGCCGGGCATGCAGGAAGAGCGCGGGGGGATGGCGGCGCAGCTGCTGGACACGGCGGTGGAGTTCGGAGAGAACCGCGCGCAGTGGCTGGTGCTGGTCAAGCGGGGTCCGTTCCGTATATCGGTGGTGTTCGAGGCGAAGGCGGACGGGACGGCGCTGGCGCCGACCGGCGCCCGCATGGGGCATCTGCCGCTGCCCGGCGCCCTGGGCCGCCTCTACATCCGCTCGCAGTCGCGCCTGTTCCGGCCCTTCGCGAAGGAAGGCCGCATCCTCTCCCGCCTCGACAGTCTCGTAATCCGCGACGGCGAAATCGAGCTGCTCACCCGCGCGGAGTGACCGGGGACGGCCGTCCCTCCCGGGGGGGCCATGGGGTTGTCAGGTGGAAACCTTGTCTTTTGCATGGCGATGCCGGCCGGTAGGGGCCGACCTCCGGGCGGCCCGTCATAAGCCATCCTTTCGCACGGCCCGCCCGGAGGTCGGGCCGGCGGGAGCGCCCGACAAGAAATCGCAAGGGTTTCACCGGACCATTCCCATGTCGTTATCCATGGCAGGGACGGTAAACCGCGCTCGTCCCTTCCCGCCGGCTTCTCCCGCCGGCGTTTTTGGTTGCGCGCGCGGGGGGCGGGGGGTAGGGTTCCAAGGAGTGCCGTCCGGGGTGTCCGGGCGGAAAGGTGGTCACGGCGGGACGCGGGTACGCGGACGCGCCACGGCCGCCGGTGTGCAAATCCACGACGGGAGAAGCGAAAGATGAAGAAGAGCGTATTTGCGATGTCCGCCGCGCTGGCCGCGGCGTTGGTGTTGGCCGCGGCCGCCGCGGCGCAGGACGGACCGGAGGCGGCCGACGGGGCGGCCCAGCAGCCGCAGGGCCCGAAGCCGTCGATGTTCCTGGTGGGGGTGGCGAAGGCGGGGACGGTGGACCACAATCCGGTGCGGACGTTCAGCGGGCGGGTGCTCTCGCCGGAGACGGTGGCGGTCGTCGCGCAGGTGGCGGGGGAGGTCAAGAAGGTGAACTTCGAGGAAGGCGCGCTCCTGAAGAAGGGCGCGGTGATGTACAAGATCGACCCCGTCAAGTACGAGGCCGCCGTCGCCTCGGCCAAGGCGCAGGTGGCGCAGGCCGCCGCGAGCGCGGACTACGCGCGCAAGTCGTTCGACCGCGCCCAGGCGCTGTTCGACAAGAAGGTCGCCTCCCCCGACGACCTCGACGCGGCCACCTCCGCCAAGGCGCAGGCCGAGGCCACGCTGGCGGCGGCGGAAGCGGCGCTGGTCACGGCGGAGGACAACCTGGCGCACTGCACGATCAAGGCGCCGGTGGACGGCAAGGTGGGGCTGAACGCGGCGGCGGCGGGCAACTACGTCTCGACGGCGTCGGGCGCACTGGCGACGATCGTGCGGCAGGACCCGGTGCGGGTGGCGTTCGCGCCGGGCTCGCGCGACTACCTGGCGGTGTTCGGCGGCGAGAAGGGCCTCAAGGAGCTCTTCGCGGTGGGCGTGCGCCTGGCGGACGGGACGCTGCTGGAGGGCGGCGAGATCGAGTTCGCGGGCAACGAAGTGAACGCCTCCACGGACACGATGCCGGTCTACGCGCGCTTCGCGAACCCCGACGGACTGCTCGTCCCCGGCGCGACGGTGAAGGTTGAAGTGCAGGCGCGCGAACCCCGCCGCTACGTCTCGCTCCCCGTCACGGCGGTGCAGCGCGACGGCGACCAGGCGTTCGTCTGGATGGTGGGCGAGAACAACCTCCCCGTCCGCCGCGACATCGAAGCCGGCCCCGCGACGGCCACCTACCAGACGGTCCTCTCCGGCCTCGAAGCCGGCGAAGAAGTGATCGTCCGCGGCACCCACAAAGTCATGCCCGGCGTCCCCGTCGAGCCCGTGGAGCTGTAAGCCCCCCCCATGCCCCGCAAGCCCGCCAAGCCGTGCCCCGCGCCCGCCCCCGTCCCTCCCCTGGACGGATTCGACGAGCTGGTAGGGCGCATCGCCGCGGCCTCCGACGCCTTGCGGGAAGGGGCGATGGCCGTCGTCAACCGCAGCGTCACCGCCCGCGCATGGCTCACGGGATGCTACATCGTCGAATACGAGCAGAACGGCCGCGATCGCGCCCGCTACGGGGAGCGCCTGCTCGAACGGCTGGCGGAGCGTCTGGAGGACCGCGGATTTTCCCTGCAAAACCTCAAGAATTTCCGCCGTTTCTACCTGTTGTATCCCGGCCTTGCGGCGCCGGTTGCCCGCTATCTGGAGACCCTGTCGGGAAAAAGACAGTCACTGACTATCCTTTTGCGCCTCCGGCGGCCCGCCTGCGGCCTGCGGAAAATTTTCCAACCATTGGAAAAAAACTTTCCAATCATTGGAAAAACCGGCGCGAATTTTCCAACCATTGGAAAAATATTTTCCAATCATTGGAAAAAACTGGAAAATTTTTTCCAATCATTGGAAAACCGCCGAAAAATTTTTCCAATCGTTGGAAAACTCGCCGCCCTCCTGCTCATGCTGGCGGCGCCGTCGGCGCGCGCGGAAGACACGGTCTGGATGCCCGACCCCGCCGCCGTGGTCCGCTATACGCGGACGGGCCCCTGGGACCGCACGGAGCGCGAAGTGCCGAAGGCCGAAGGAGACGGCATCATCGAGCTGCTGCGCGGCTGGGAATCATTCGAGGACTGCCGCCCGCGTCCGCAGGAGGAAAGGGCCAAGTGGATTGTACGCCCGTGGTTGCCGGCACCCAACCTTGTCCTCACCGCATTTTCGGAAAACGGGCTGATTGGGCACATCGAATTCCACAAGCGCACGGACTGCGCCACGGGCGGAACCCGCCTCGAAGTGGCCCTCCCCGGCGTCCGGAAGCACGTCCCCGGGGAAGCGGCGGACATGCTGCTTTCATTGTTCGACGCATGGGAAGAGGCCGATTGGAAGGCGTTCCGCGACGCCGAGCCCTTCCCGCGCCGCTATGTCCTCGAATCGAACCGGCATGACGGCGGGACGCTCTCCGGCACCGCCAAATTGTTCTACGGCGACGGCAATCTGTGGCGTATCATCTGGGAGGCCAACCGCGCATCCGTTCCCGACCCCGACCGGCCCATTCCGGGCACGGAGCTTGTGATACCCGCTCCCCCGGAACGGAAACCGGCCGGCATTTGGGAGGGACGCATCCACGACGACATCCGCGACTGGCCGCTGCCGTGCCAATACGTGCTCGGGATGGACCCCCGCGACGGCGGCACGCTTTCCGGCGTCGCCCGCCTGTTTTACGGCGACGGCAATCTCTGGCGCATCATCTGGGAGGCCAACAAAGCCGCCGTTCCCGACCCGGACCGCCCCAAACCCGGCACCTCCCTCAAGATTCCCGCCTTGGCGGAAGGGGCCGCGCCGTGACGGCAGGGCGGCAAAGGCGGCGTTTTCCCGTCCGATTGCAACCGAGGGCATTCGACGGCACGTGGTTTTCCCCGGCGTTCCCCTCTGGAATCCCATCCGCCCGGACTTCCAGCCCATGAAAAAACTCTTCCACATCCTCTTCGACACCGCTTGGGGGCCCGCCGCCGCCTGGGTTGTCGCCGGGGCCCTGGCAGGGGTTGCCTCCAATGCTTGCGCCGTTCATCCGGGCGACCCACGATCCACCATGCTCCTTGTCCTCGTCTGCCTGCCGCTTCTTTTGGCCGCTCTTGTCGCCTTGGGCGCGTTTGTCCGCTCGCTTCTTTGCCAGCGCTTTCTCCACGCCCTGCTCCAGATTCTCTTGATTGTTGCCGCCCAGGCGGCAACCGGCGTGGCCGTTGTCCCGTTGCTCACTCTGGCCAACCATTCGACTCCCATCCACACCCCGGACGCTCCACCCTCTCCTGACTCCTCCCTCCCCCCTTCCGCCTCATGACCCGCCGTCCTTCGGCTTTCCCTAGGCCGCCTTCATGGGAACCCAGGTGACAGACTTCTTGAAAACCCGAGGGGAAAAGACCGGACGGGCCTTGGAAATCAGACGGCGGTGTCTCCGGCGAGGACGCGGAGGTAGTCTTCCCGGTTCGCGCGGAGGAGGGCCGGGGTGTCGAGTCCGTAGGGACAGCGGGAGGCGCAACGGCCGCACGAGGTGCAACGGTCGATTTTCGCCATCTCGGCCTGCCATTCGGGGGTGAGCCACGCCTTCGACGGGGCGCGGCGGAGGAGCAGGGAGGTGCGGGCGCAGTTGTTGATCTGGATTCCCCGGGGGCACGGCATGCAGTAGCCGCAGCCGCGGCAGAAGGAGCCGGAAAGCTCTTCGCGGTCGCGGGCGATGGCGGCGGCGCGATCGGCGGTCATGGCGGGCGGGTCGGCCATGAAGCGGAGCCATTCGTCGAGTTCGGTCTCGCGCTGGATGCCCCAGATCGGCAGGACGCCGGGAAATTGGCGGATGTAGGCCATGGCGGCGTCGGCGCGGCGGATGAGGCCGCCGGCCATCCCTTTCATGGCGACGAACCCGACGCCGAGGTCGGCGCAACGCCGGACGAGGGCTTCCTCGCGCGGCGTGGCGAGGTGGGAGAAGGGGAACTGGAGGGTTTCGTAGAGGCCCGCTCCGGCGCATTCTTCGGCGACCGCGATGAGGTGGGCGGTGATGCCGATGTGCCGGATCTTGCCTTCGGCCTTGGCCTTGAGGAGTTCTTCGACCATTCCCGAGCCGTCGCCGGGGCGCCAGCAGCGGGGGGCGCAATGGAATTGGTAGACGTCGATGCAGTCGGTCCGGAGGGCGCGGAGGGAGGCTTCGAGGTCGGCGCGGACGCCGTCGGGGGTTCGGGCCATGGTCTTGGTGGCGATGGCGATGCCGTCCCAGGATCCGCCGAAGGCGCGGCCGAGCTTCTCTTCGCTGTCGCTGTAGGCGCGGGCGGTGTCGAAGTAGGTCATGCCGCCGTCACGGGCGCGGCGGAGGAGTCGGACGGCGTCGGCGGTTTCCACGCGCTGCACGGGGAGGGCGCCGAAGGCGTTGCGCGGGGTGGAGATGCCGGTGCGGCCGAGACGGATGGTTTCCAGACGGGGCGGTTGCATGGGGGGATTCTGCCACGGGGAAAGTCAGGGCGGCAAGAGCCGAATGGGTGCGGTTTTCATGGCCGGGACGGGGTGCGCCGCGGAATCAGGGGGCGGCGGGGGGAGAGGGGCTGGCGGCGAGCATCATGCGGATGATTTCGCCGTTGGTTTCGCGCATGCCGTCGTGGCCGAGGCGGGCGATGTTGCGGATGGTGGCTTCGACGCCCTTGGTGACGAGGCCGTCGCCGCCGTGGAACTGCTTTCCGGCCCGGATCATGTCGACGCCGAGGAGGGCGGCGTCGACGGCTTCGGCGATCTTGGCGGCGCAGGAGGGTTTGGCGCCGTCGCAGGCCATTCCGGGGAGGATGGCGAGGGTGTTGACGATGGCGTGGACGACGGTGCGGTAGTCATGGGCCAGGAGGTAGGCGATGCCGGCGCCGGCCCCGGCGGCCGCGGTCGTGGCGCCGCAGAAGGCGGAGAGACAGCCGATGCCGTCCTTGAGGTGGATGGCGACGAGGTTGGCCAGGGCCAGGGCCCGGAGGAGGTCGTCGGGCGCCGTACCGAGTTCCCGGGCGTAGGCGATGACGGGGAGGGAGACGGTCAGGCCCTGGTTGCCGCTGCCGCTGTTGATGACGACGGGCATCTCGCAGCCGCCCATGCGGGCGTCGCTGCCGGCGGCGGGCCAGGCCTTGGCGCGGGTGCGGACGCCGTCGCGTCCGTTGGCGAGGATGACCTTGCCGATGCAGGCGCCCCAGTCGCCGCGGAGGCCTTCCTCGGCGATGGCGAGGTTGCAGCGGACCTGGCGGTCGAGGATGCCGCGGACGTCGTCCGGGTCGAGGACGGCGACGTAGTCCCAGATGGTCGGGACGCTGAGCCAGGAGCGGTCGGAGGAGGGAGGCGGGGCGCCGGGGGCAACCGGGACTCCCGGGACAACCGGGACGGACGGGACGGGGGCGACGGGCCGGCCGTCGCGTTCGCGGAGGACGACGCGGGTGTGGCCGCCGGTGAGGCGTACGCGGCCGGTGGCGCCGCCGCGGAAGGCGGTGACCTGCAGGTCGAAGACTTCGGGGGTGTCGAGGGCGGCGACTTCGACGGGAACGGCGGCGAGGTAGTCGCGTACGGCGGCGCCGGTGCCGGGTCCGGCCCCGGCGAGGAGGTCGAGCTCGCGGGCGGGGTCGCCCGCCAGGATGCCGGCGGCGGCGGCGGCTTCGAGTCCCTTGAGGCCGCCGGTGTGGGGGACGACGACGGATTTGACGTTCTTGATGATGGAGCCCGAGGCTTCGACGCGGAGGCGGTCGGGGCGGCCGCCGGCGAGGTCGCGGGCGAGCGCGGCGGCGTAGGCGACGGCGATGGGTTCGGTGCAGCCCATCGCGGGGACGAGCTCGGCGCGGAGGACGGCGGTGAAGGCGCGGTAGGCGTCGTCGCCGCGTTGCATGGTGGGGGCCCGGTTCATGGAAGGGGAGTGTAGGCCACGGAAGGGGCCGGGGCAAGGCAAAGCGGCCGCGGGCCGGCGGAAAACCCGTTTTCCAACCATTGGAAACTTTTTGGTTCTTCGGGGAGTTTAGTGGAACCGTCCTCCCGGATTCCGCGAATGCAAGAATCAAGGAGGGTGTCAGGATCCGCCCCCCT
>CACXEY010000154.1 GCA_902766695.1 uncultured bacterium | reverse complement strand
CCGCAGGGCCGCGCCATCGACCACCCCATGTACGCCTACAAACTCCGCTGGTTCGAGCGCCTCCGCGCCTTCCTCGACGCCCGCTTCACCCCCGCCGACCGCATCCTCTGGTGCGGCGACCTCAACGTCGCAAGAACCCCCATCGACGTCACCAACCCCGCCACCAAGAAGGACCACGTCTGCTACCACCAGGCCGCCCGCGACGCCTTCGAGCGCGTCCTTTCCTTCGGCTTCGACGACGTCTGGCGCACCCAGCACCCCGCCGACGCCGATTACACCTTCTACGACTACCGCGCCCCCTTCGACCCTTCCCGCCGCCGCGGCTGGCGCATCGACTACATCCTCGCCACGCCCCCGCAATCCACCCGCCTCCTCTCCACCCGCATCGACATCGCCCCGCGGAGCCTCCCCCGCCCGTCGGACCACGTGCCGCTCTGCGCCGAGTTCCGCTAGAGCAGCGGACGGCCTGGAATTCCGTATGGTTGGGGAGGGCAAGGCATTGGGTAGACGGGCGCACTCGTCTCCATGATGGAGGGGGCAGGCGAAACCCTTGCGCTTCCCCATGCGCAGGAAACGGTAGGGCGGGCAGTCC
Source organism: uncultured bacterium (assembly GCA_902766695.1). GTDB lineage: Bacteria > Verrucomicrobiota > Kiritimatiellia > CAIQIC01 > Lenti-01 > CACXEY01. The sequence continues at coordinate 9,471 of CACXEY010000154.1, read as the reverse complement.
CTGCCCGCCGGAGCAAGGGATGCCGAAGGATGCCACCGGAGATGTGCGGACGCATGTTTTCGGTGCTCCGGGGAATTTCGTGGAAGCACCCATGGAATCCCGCGAATGCAAGGCGCAAGAAGGGCGGCAGGACCCGCCCCCTCCGAGAGGGGGGTGGCGCGGCCATGAAGGGAAGGCGGACGCATGGCAAAAGGGAAGCGGCAGGGGCCGCGGCGGGGGGAGTACTGCGGCCGGCCGTCGCGGCAATCACGACTTCCCGCCGGCAACAAGCGACTCAAGCCCTCTGCGGATGGACCATGCGGAAGCCCTCATCGCCGGCCACCCGCCGTACTCCCCCCCGCCGCCCTTTCCTTCCGCTCCGCACTCGCAATCCACAAGCCATCTTCCTCCGGGCGGCACCCCCCTCCCGGAGGGGGGCGAATGCTCGTGCACTCTCCATTCTCCGAATCTCTCTCCACAATCACTCGGCAATTCTTCCCGTCCGCTGGAATTTCCGAAGAACCATGTTTTCCCGGGTTCTGTCCGAATCGCATCCGTCCAGCTTCCGGGGCGAGGAACTCGCCGCCCTGCGAACACGGCTTCGCACGAACGGAAACCCCGTCTTTTGCACGCTGCGGCTGGCCGGTAGGGGCCGCCCTCCGGGCGGCCCGTCGTGGGGCATCCTGCCGCACGGCCCGCCCGGAGGTCGGGCCCGGCGGGAGCGCACGACAAGAAATCGCAAGGTTTCGCTCGGCAACTCCATCCGATAATCGGGCGGTTGGGCGGGCGGATTGTGCGAAATGGATATTGAGGGAAGGGGGAAAACCGCAAAAAGCGCCGCCTGCGCCATGAACTGGCGCGGGCGGCGCTTCAATCCGGTCGAGTCCGTCCGGCCTTTACGAAGGCATCGGCGTGAGCCAGAGCTCGCGGGTGGTGCGGGGGCCGTCGAATTCGCAGAGATACAACCCTTGCCAGCGGCCGAGGACCAGGCGGCCGTTTTCCACGGGGACGCTCAGGGACGGGCCGACGAGGGTCGTCTTGATGTGGGCGGCGCTGTTGCCTTCGGCGTGGTCGTAGTGGTCGTTCCACGGAACCAGGCTGTCCAGCGCGTGCTCCATGTCGGAGGCGACGTCGGGGTCGGCCTGCTCGTTGATCGTCACGGCCGCCGTCGTGTGCGGCGAGTGGATGTGGAGCAGGCCGGTCCACGGCGGCAGGGCCGCGATGGCTTCGGCGACGGCCCGCGTCACCGGCAGCAGCTGGGTGCGGCGCGAGGTGCTGAAGGTCAGGCGGATCATGGTGCGCCTCACCGGGCCACAAAGGCGGCGATGCTCGCCCCGTCCACCGTCACGAGCGGGCGGCCCTTGGTCTTGATGGCGGGGGCGCGCTCCTGGGTGGTCAGTTCGAGTTCCCACGCGACGCCGTCCTGGTCGTGCGGCGGGAGTTCGAAGGTCTGGGGCTCGTCGCCGCCGTTGAAGACCAGGTAGAGGGACTGGTCGTCGCGGTCGGCCCCGGTGTGCTTGCGGCGGCCGTCGATGCGGCAGGCGAGGGCGGTGCCCTTCTCCCAGTCGGGGACGGGCGCGCCTTCGGGGCCGTACCAGCGGATGTCCGGGAAGTCGCCGGCCTTGTTCTCGCCCTTGAAGAACGACGTGCGCCCCAGGCACGGATGCGCCTTGCGGAAGGCGATGGCCTTGAGGGTGAAGGCGTGCAGGGCCTTGTTCTTCTTGAGCAGGTCCCAGTCGACCCACGAGATTTCGTTGTCCTGGCAGTAGGCGTTGTTGTTGCCCTGCTGGGTGCGGCCGAATTCGTCGCCGCCCAGCAGCATGGGCACGCCCTGCGCGAGGAAGAGCGACCCGATGAGGTTCTTCTGCCTCCGCAGGCGCCGCGCGAGGACGCCGGAGTCCTTGGTGGGGCCTTCCTTGCCGCAGTTGTCGGAGTGGTTGTTGTTGTCGCCGTCGCGGTTGTCCTCGCAGTTGGAGAGGTTGTGCTTCTCGGCGTAGGAGGCGATGTCGGCGATGGTGAACCCGTCGTGCGAGGCGATGTAGTTGACGCTCTTGAGCGGCGACTGGCGCGGCCGGTCGTAGAGGTCGGGGCTGCCGCACAGGCGCGTGGCGAAGGTGCCGAGGTTCCCGCGCGGGTTGCGCCAGAATTCGCGGACGTCGTCGCGGAACTTGCCGTTCCACTCGCTCCAGCGTTCGTTGGGGAAGGAGCCGACCTGGTAGGCGCCCGCGGCGTCCCACGCCTCGGCGATGATCTTGACGCCGCGCAGGACCGGGTCGTCGGCGATCTGCTCGATGACCGGCGGGTTCGCCAGCAGGTCGCCGTTGCGGCCGCGCGCGAGGATGGTCGCGAGGTCGAACCGGAACCCGTCCACCCGCATGTGCAGCACCCAGTAGCGCAGGCAGTGCAGGATGAAGTCGCGGACGACCGGGTGGTTGCCGTTGACGGTGTTGCCGCAGCCGGTGTAGTTCTTGTAGTGCTGGGCGTCGTCCTCGAGCATGTAGTAGATGGGGTTGTCGATGCCGCGGAACGAGAAGGTCTGCCCGCCCATGCCGCCTTCCGCGGTGTGGTTGAACACGACGTCCAGGATCACCTCGATGCCCGCCTTGTGCATCGCGAGCACCATCTCCTTGAACTCCTTGACCTGCTCGCCGTGCTGGTTGGCGCGCGCGAAACGGCCGTTCGGCGCGAAGAACGCCAGCGTGCTGTAGCCCCAGAAGTTGCGCAGGTTCTTGCGGTTGCCGTTCTCCCAGAGCAGCTCCATCTCGTTGAATTCCTGCGACGGCAGCAGCTCCAGCGTCGTCACGCCGAGTTCCTTGAGGTGCGGGATCTTCTCGATGAGGCCCTTGTAGGTGCCGGGGGCCTTGACGCCGGACGACGGATGGACCGTGTAGCCGCGGACGTGGGCTTCGTAGATCACCGAGCGCTCCAGCGGGACGCGGAGGGTCCTGTCGCCGGTCCAGTCGAAGTCGTCCTCGCGCAGGATGACGCCCTTCGGGAAGCGCTTGCCGTTCTTGACGAGCTGGCCGGGGACGATGCCCGCGTGGGCGCCCCAGGCCTTCTGGCCGGTGACGGCGAGGGCGTAGGGGTCGAGGAGCCACTGCTCGGGATCGAAGGCGTTGCCGCCGTCCTGGGGCCCGTCCATGCGGTAGAGGTAGTACTGGCCGGCGCGGGCGGTGGGCACGTGGATGTGCCAGAGGTCGCCGAGGCGGTTGCGGTCGGGGGCGAGCTCGAACTCCTCGCACGGCACCTCGTCGTCCGGGCGGTCGAAGAGCATGAGCCACACCTTGCTCGCGTGGCGGCTGATGATGCTGAAATGCACGCCGTGCTCCATCACGTGCGCACCGTAGGGGACCGGCACCGGAACGCCGGGAATCACGTATTCTTTCTTGTTCATGAAACCATCCTTCGCTGGAATGCAACCGTCTTTTAGCACATTGCCCGCGAATTGCCCACCAGAACTTGCGGGGGAAGGTGTTTTCGGGACCCATGACGGGTCGCCCGGAGGTCGGTCCCTACCGGACGGCAGCACCCGGCAAAAGACAGGGGGGGGACCAGACAACCCCTTTGCATCCCTGCATCCAAAGTCCTTCGGGGTCAGGGCAACCTCTCCCGTGTTCCCGCATCCCGGAGCGTTGGCGAAGGAAATCGGGAAAGCCGGAGTTGCTTTCCTCCGGGAAGCGGGCGGGAAGGGCGATGGCGCCCGGAGTCGCGAATTCCGTTCCCGTGGAAATCGCCCGCCGGGGAAATCGCCTTGACAGCGGGCACCGCCTTCCGATACTCGAAGATGCTTCAGGCCGAAAACCGGAATCGGCCGTGGTTCGCACGGCGGGCAAAGGGCCGCGCATTCGACATGTCCAGACGTTTTCTTCCATCCCCAAGCCGCTCATGACCGGACGCCGCAACATCCGTCTGCGCCTGCCGCCCGGGTTGCGGTCGTGGAAGCCGTTGGTCACCGTGGCCGTGGCCGTTCTGGCGGTCTTGCTCGCCGCCGATTCCAAGACGGGCGCCCGCACCGGTGCCGTCAACGCCGTCACCGCCGTGCTCGAGGACCTCTTTCTCCTCTTCTGTTCCGACGACTTCGGCGACGCCTCCGCGCCCCCCGACTGGATCGAAGTCGACGAAGACGAAGCCGCCCCCGCCGCCCCGACCGCCCCGGACAATCCCGCTCCTTCCCCCTCCGGCCAGCGCGGAACCGCCGACGGCGCCCCGGAGGCCACGCCTTCCAAGCCGTCCGTGCCCTCCGCGCCAAAGGCCGGCAAAATCAGCCTCGAGGCCTCCTCCTCCTCCACCTACTACGTCGCATCGTGGAACGTCGAAAACCTCTTCGACAACCGGGACGACCCCGGCAAACCCGGCGACGACGAATTCCTCGCCGGCGACCCCTCCACCCGCTGGACCTCCGAACGCCTAGAACAGAAACTCTCCCACATCGCCCAGGTCATCCGCTACATGAACGGCTCCAAGGGGCCGGACATCCTCGGCCTGGTCGAAATCGAAACCCCGGCCCTGGTCGAGGACCTCATCGGGCGCCTCCGGGGCCGCGACTACGCCTACGCCTACGGCGAATCCCCTGACCGCCGCGGCATCGACGTCGCCCTCCTCTACGACCGGCGCCGCTTCACGTGCGTCGGCACCGAGACCCACCGCGTGCCCCGTCCCGCCCCGCTCACGCGCGTCATCCTGCACGTCACCCTCGCCGCCCGCGGCGGCGCGCGGCTGCACTGCTTCGTCAACCACTGGCCCTCGCGCGGCATCGGCGTCGAAGAAAGCATCCCCCAGCGCCGGGCGGCCGCTCGCGTCCTGCGCCGCGAAATCGAGGCCCTGCGCCGCCGCGAACCCTCGGCGGCGGTCCTCGCGTTCGGCGACTTCAACGACACGCCCGAAGACGCCTCCATCGCCGAAACCCTCCGCGCCCTGCCCCCGCCGCCCGCGGGCGCGCCGCCGGCCAAATCCGCCAAGGCCGACACCCTCTACAACCTCTCCCAGCCGCTCTCCCGCGCCGGGCAGGGCACCCATGCCTACTGCGCCCGCGGCCGCAAGGAATGGCAAATGCTCGACCAGATCCTTGCCAGCGCCCCGCTGCTCCGGCCCGCCTCCCCCCTCGTGTGCGATCCCGCAACCTTCGAAATCGTCCGCCCCCCCTGCATGCTGGAGCGCCACGGCTGGCGGAAGGGCGTCCCGATCCCCACCTTCCAGGGAGAAGGCCGCTACCGCGGCGGCTTCTCCGACCACCTCCCCGTCGCCGTCCGCCTGAACGACGGCCGTTAAAACGGCGCAAAGTTCATTCTTTCGCATGTTTTGGGTAGGGCGGCGAGTCCCTTCGCCGCCGTGTGCCTGCCAAGCGCATGGAAAGTCTTCCATTTGCCTTCATGCCGCCTCCCTTTCGCACGGCGGGCAGGGGACTGCCCGCCCTACCAACACGCTGCGGACGCGCAGAAGCGCATTCCGGTGTGCTCTCCACGCGGAGGGACGCGCTTCTGCGCGTCCACAGTGGAAGTGGCTGTTGAGGCATCGGCTTGAAGCCACACTATTTCTTACCCCGCCCTGGCGCGCCCCCCCCTTCGTCTCTCGGGCGGGCCGCCCGCTTCCCCGGCCGCCTCCGTGCCCCATTCGTTCCGTCCGCGCCGAAAGGATGGGATGCGATTGCGGTTTTGACAGGCGGGGACGGGGCATCATATATATGATGAGGGAATGGCAGGTGCGTGGTCATCGTGAGAAAAGGAGACGACATGGGCGGCAAGGTCAAGGACGGGGCTTTCAAACCGTATGTGGCGGCGGAAAAATCGCAGCCGGAGCTGACGGTCGCCGCCGTCGTCGTGGGCTCGCTGCTCGCGGTGGTGTTCGGCGCCGCCAATGCGTACCTGGGGCTCCGCGTCGGGATGACCGTCTCGGCGTCGATCCCCGCGGCCGTCATCTCGCTCGCCGTCATGCGCGTGATCCTCCGGCGCAATTCGCTGCTGGAGAGCAACATGGTGCAGACCATCGGCTCCGCCGGGGAATCGCTCGCGGCCGGCGTGATCATGACGATGCCCGTCTTCTTCCTCTGGTCCGCCGAAGGGGTGGCGGAGGTGCCGAGCCCGTTCGCGCTTTCCGTGCTCGCGGTGTGCGGCGGGGTGATCGGCGTGCTGCTCATGATCCCGCTGCGGCATTCGCTGATGGTCGAGGAGCACGACATCCTGCCGTACCCGGAAGGCACGGCCTGCGCGGAGGTGCTGCTGGCGGCCGAAGGCGACGGGGGCGCGGGCGGGTCGAGGGGAATCTTCGCGGGCATGGGGATCTCGGCGCTCGCGAAGCTGCTGACGGACGGGCTCGGGATCGTGCCGGGGACCGTTGCCGCGAAAATCGGGGCGCTCCGGACGGAGTTTTCGGCGGAGGCGTATCCGTCGCTGGTCGGCGTGGGCTACATCTGCGGGCCGCGGGTCGCCGCGTACATGCTCTCCGGGGGCGTGCTGGGGTGGTTCGTGCTGATCCCGTCCATCGCGATCTTCGGGGGCGACACCGTGCTCTTCCCCGCGACGCGGCCGATTTCGGAGCTGTACGCGCAGGGCGGCGCCGGGGCCATCTGGAGCCACTTCATCCGTTACGTCGGGGCCGGCATGGTGGCCGCCGGGGGCGTGTTCGGCCTCGTCAAGTCGCTGCCCGGCATCGCCGCGGCCATCGCCGGCGCGTTCCGGGGGATGAAGGGCCCCGGCGGCGCGGGCGCGGGGCGCACGGAGCGGGACCTGAACCTGAAGGCGGCGATGGGGATCGTCGCCGCGATGCTCGTCGCGCTGGTGGTGCTGCCCGGCGTGCCCGTCGCGTGGCCGGGCGCGGTGCTGATCCTGCTCTTCGGGCTCTTCTTCGGGGCGGTCGCGGCGCGCATCGTCGGCATCGTGGGCAGCAGCAACTCCCCCGTATCCGGCATGACCATCGCCTCCATGCTGGGCACCACCCTCGTCTTCAAGCTGATCGGCCTGGGCGGCCCCGCGGGAATGGTCGGCGCCATATCGGTGGGGGCCGTCACGTGCATCGTCATGGCCATCGCGGGCGACACGTCCCAGGACCTCAAGACCGGCTTCCTCCTCGGCGCGACCCCCAGCAAGCAGCAGATCGGCGAGATCATCGGCGTGGTCGCCTCGGCCGCGGTGATCGGCGGGATCCTGCTCCTGCTCAATTCCGCATGGGGGTTCGGGTCCAAGGAGCTCTCCGCGCCGCAGGCCACGCTGATGAAGATGCTCGTGGAAGGCGTGATGTCCGGCAACCTCCCCTGGACGCTGATCTTCATCGGGGCGTTCCTCGCGGTCGCGGTCGAACTGCTGGGCATCCCCGTGCTGCCGGTCGCGATCGGCCTGTACCTGCCGCTGGAGCTTTCCACGACGCTCATGGCCGGCGGCGCCGTCCGCTGGCTGGCCGATTGGTACAACCGCCGGAAGGGCCGCGAAGGCGGCGCCGGCATCCTCTTCTGCTCCGGCCTGGTCGCCGGCGAAGGCCTCGTCGGCATCCTGCTCGCCCTCGCGGCCGTGGCGGGCCTCGGCGGCAAGCTTGACCTCTCCGCCCGCCTGTCCACCGGCCCGATCGGCGGCGTCGGCCTGCTCCTCCTCCTCTCCGCCCTCGTCCTGTGGTACGCCAGGGGGCGGACGAGTGACAAGTGACAAGCGCGCCCTGCGGGCGCAGTGACGAGTGACGAGAGACGAGTGACGAGTTTGCGGTGCCGCCCGCTGCGCGGGCGGAAGGTGAAAGAGGAAGCAGGGGGGGCGCCCGCGCGCCGGCAAGAAAACCGCTTTTCTTTCGTGCTCCAATCGTTGGGGCGCGGCTGGAAGCCGCACCTCCGGAAGTTGCGCGATGGTTGTTCAGAAGGTCCGGGGCCGCTTCCGGGGGGTAGGCATCTTGCCGCGCCGGGCAGGACACGTCGCGGCCGGAGGCCGCACCGCAAAATCGGCACTTGTCACCCGTCACTTGACAAAAATGGGCGGAAAATTTTTTCCGATCATTGGAAAACGGCCGAAAAATTTTTCCAATCATTGGAAAAAACGGGCTGATTTTTCCAACCATTGGAAAACTTTTTTCCAACCATTGGAAAACTTGCGGGGGGGGCGATGGGCCAGCGGATTGGGCAAAATCCAAGGGGTGATGGAGAGGTTTACGTTTCTGTGGAGTGCCAAACGTTTTCCTCCCACAAGGTCGCGCGGAAGCGCGACCCTCCCGGTGCGCTCTCCACGGGGAGGGACGCGCTTCTGCGCGTCCGCGGTGGAAGGACAAAAATGAGGATACACTATTTCTTGAACCGTTCCAGGGAGAGCGGCGCGGGGTCATCCAAGGTTGAGGGGGGCGCGGCCTTCGGGTTTCGGCAGGGCGCCGTCGGAGAGGATGCGTTGGACCAGGCGGGTGAGTTTTTCCATGGTCAGGGGCTTGAGGACGATGGCGTCGAAATGGGTCATGTCGAAGTTGCCGCCGGTTTCGACGTCGGCGGTTTGGGCGATGATCGGGATGTGCGCGTACGCGGGATTCCGCTTCACGGCGGCGGAGAGGGCGGAGCCGTCCATTCCGGGCATCCACAGGTCGGAGAGGATCAGGTCGACGGGGTGGGTCTCCAGGAGGGCCAGGGCGGATTGGCCGGAATCGGCGGTGAGGATGTTGCAGCAGCCGATCTTGTTGAAGAGGGCCTTGGTGACGTTGAGGTTCATGGGGACGTCGTCGACGACGAGGATGCGGAGGGTCTTGGCGTCGCGCGCGGGGGGGAGGGGCGCGGGGCGCTCCGGTACCGCCGGGAGGGTGGTGGTCTTGGCGCGGTGGCGGACGGCGGGGAGGGTCACGGTGAAGGTGCTGCCGGCGCCGAGCCGGCTGGTGCAGGTGAGTTCGCCGTCCATGCAGGCCGCCAGGCGCTTGGAGATGGAGAGGCCCAGGCCGGTGCCGTTGTTGACGGCGTTGGTGCCGCGCAGGCCGGAAAGCTGGACGAAGGGTTCCATGAGTTTTTTCTGGTCTTCTTCGGAGATGCCGATGCCGGTGTCGGTGACGGAGAAGCGGAGGGTGCCGGTGTCGGCGGGGGCGGGGTCGGGGGTGTAGGAGGCGCGGAGGGTGATGGTGCCGTCTTTGGTGAATTTGACGGCGTTGCCGAGGAGGTTGATGAGGATCTGGCGGATGCGGATGTTGTCGATGTCGAGTTCGGGGAGGTCGTCGGGGACTTCGGAGAGGAGGCGGTTGCCGTTTTCGCGGGCACGGAAGGTGAAGATGAGCATGACTTCGCGGCAGAGGGCGTTGAAGTCGGTGTAGGAGCGGATGATCTGCATCTGGTTGGCCTCGAGCTTGGAGAGGTCGAGGACGTCGTTGATGAGCATGAGCAGGGCGTTGGCGGAGGTGGCGATGGCGTCGAGGTATTCTTTCTGCCGCTCCTCGGTCACGCCGCCCTCGCGGAGGAGTTCGGCGAAGCCGATGACGGAGTTGAGCGGGGTGCGGATTTCGTGGCTGACGCTGGCGATGAAGAAGCTCTTGGCCTTGTCGGCGGCCTGGGCGTGG
>CACXEY010000153.1 GCA_902766695.1 uncultured bacterium | reverse complement strand
TTCTCCGGGCAGTCGCCGCGGTCGATGAAGGTCTTGTAGTAGGCGAGGGAGATCATGACGAGGCCCGCGCCGTGCGGAAGGTCCTGGTGTTCGCCGGAGAGGGCGTGCTCGATGGCGTGTTCGCTGGTGCAGGTGGTGACGTCCATGGAGTAGCCGCCGAGGGTGTTGGCGAAGGCGACCTGGGTGCGCGCTTCGAGGTTGGCGCCGTCGGCGACGGCGACGGGGAGCCACTTGCCGAGGAGGCGGATGGCTTCCAGTTCGACCATGGCGCCCATTTCGTTGGCGACCTTGGAGATGTAGCCTTCGGTGTTGTGGAAGAGGGCGTCGAAGCCTTGGTAGGCGGTGAATTTGGGCGGGACGGTGAGCATGAGCTCGGGGTCCACGACCGCGAGGACGGGGCACTGGGAGAAGAAGGCGCCTTTTTCGTGGGTGACGGGGCTGGTGATGACGGAGCCGGCGTCGACTTCGGAGCCGGTGCCGGCGCTGGTGGTGATGGCGACGAAGGGCAGGAGGGGGGCGTTGAAGGGACGGTGCTCGCCGGTGCCGGTGGCCATGTAGTCCCAGACGCGGCCGCCCTGCTGGGGGATCATGGCGGCGATGGCCTTCGCGGCGTCCATCACGGAGCCGCCGCCGAGGCCGACGACGAAATCGACGCCCGCCGCGCGGCCGGCTTCGACGCCTTCCTGGACGGTGGGTTCGAGGGGGTTGGCCTGGATCTTGTCGAAGAGGACGTGCGCGACGCCCGCGGCGTCGAGTTCCGCCTCCAGCGCGGCGAGGTAGCCGTTGGCGCGGACGGATTTGCCGTTGGATATGACGACGAGCGCCTTCTTGCCGGGCAGTTGTTCTTCGTGGAGTTTCTTCAGCGTGCCGGGGCCGAAGAGGACTTTGGTGGGGACGTGGAAGGTGAAGCTCATGGTTTTCCTTTTGGTTTTCGGGTGGTGGGTTGGATGGCCGGAGGCCGTTGGAAGGATAGCGGACGGCGCAAGCGCCGTCGACGGGAAAGTCGGAGGGCGGGTCAGGCGGTCTTGCCGGCTTCGTAGGCCTCCTGGAAGACGGGAAGGGATTGGACCGCACCCTTTTCGTAGGCGCCGGTTCCGTAGAGGACGCCGCGCTCGATGCTGCCTTCCATGCAGTCGCGCATGAAGCCGCGCAGGCCCGCGAGGGTCGCGTCCATCATGGACTTGTCTTCATCGGCCGCCGTCACGACGAGCCAGAACTCGGTGCCCTTGAAGCGGCCGAAGTCGTCCCAGCGGGAGACGGTGCGGTCGATGAGGGCCTTGAGCTGGGCGTTCATGGAGTAGAAGTAGACGGGGGTGGCCAGGACGATGGCATCGGCGGCGAGCATCTTCTCGACGAGTTCGTTGGCGTCGTCCTTCTGGATGCACTTGTGGAGCTTCTGGCAGGCGTAGCAGCCGGTGCAGTAGCCGATGGTTTTCTCGGCGAGGCGCACCTTCTCGACGTGGTGGCCGGCTTCGGTGGCGCCTTTGGCGAACTGGTCGCAAAGCAGGTCGCTGTTGCCGCCCTTGCGGCCGGAGGCGGAAATAATGAGGATGTTCTTGCCCATGGCGGGGTTCCTTTCGGGGTTCGGGGTTCAGAGTTCGGCTTTGAGGCGGAAGAAGGCGTAGCGGTCGAGGAGGTCGGGGGCGGAGGGATCGACGTCGTGCCAGTCGGCGGCGCCGTCGGCGATTTCCGCGGTGCCCTGCACGGTGACGGGGGTTCCGGCGGGCAGGTTGGTGTCGGCGGCGAAGACGGGCGGGGTCGCGTCCGGGCGGAACCCGGCCTCGAGGCGGACCTTCTCGAACGTGACCGTCGCGATGCCGGTGCCGAGGGCTTCGGCGAGGCCGTCGGTGGACAGGAGGCGCCCGACGCGGGTGTAGGAGTAGCCGCCGGCGGGGCCGTAGAAGAGGACGAGGCAGTTGGAGCCGTAGAGCATGAGGTCGCCGGCGGCGATGGTGTCGCAGTGCTGCGCCGCCGTGGGCAGGGAGACGCCGTAGCGGTATTTTTCGTTGCCGTTGAGCTCGCTCATGTCGAGCGTCAGCGGCAGGAGGTCGAGGAAGGCGCGGCCCGTGGCCGTGTCTTCGACCGTCGCCGCGAAGGTGTGCCCGCCGGCGCGCACGACGATGGGCGTCGCCGCCGACGCTGCCACGCCGTCCCCCGCCAGGAGGGCGAGGGCCAGCGCGGACGCGGCGGCGAGGGGCTTGCGGGTGCGCTTCATCACTTGAGGTTGTCCCGGAAGAACGCCGCGATGCGGTCGTGGGGGATCACGCCCGCGACGTCGTCGTAGAGGTCCACGTGGGAGGCGCCGGGGATGATCAGCAGCTCCTTATTGCCGGAGACCGCGCTCGAGCCCTTGACGGAGAGGCCCGTCATCTTCTGGAAGGCGTACTCGCTGAAGTAGCGGCTGTGGGCCTTTTCGCCGTGGACCAGCAGGACGGGCGTCTCGATTTCGTGCGCGTAGGAGAGCAGCGGCATGTTGAGGAAGGACTGGCAGCCGATGGCGTTCCAGCCGTCGGTCGAGTTGCCGCTGCGGGGATGGAAGCCGCGCGGCGCCTTGTAGTAGGCGTGGTAGTCCTTGACGAACCGTGGGGCGTCGTCGGGCAGCGGATCGACTAGGCAGCCGGCGCGCTTGTAGGTGCCGTTGCGGTAGTCCTCGGTGCGCTGGGCGGCCATGGCGCGGCGCGCGGCCATGCGCTTGGCGGTCGTGTCGTCGGAGCCGAAGTAGCCCTCGCGCGTGACCTTCGTCATGTCGTACATCGTCGAGGCGACCGTCGCCTTGATGCGAGGGTCCAGCGCCGCCGCGTTCACCGCCATTCCGCCGAAGCCGCAGATGCCCAGGATGCCGATCCGCTCCGGGTCCACGTCGCCGCGCACCGAGAGGTAGTCCACCGCCGCGAGGAAATCCTCCGTGTTGAGGTCGGGGCTCGCGACGCGCCGCGGCTCGCCGCCGCTTTCGCCCGTGTACGACGGGTCGAACGCGATCGCCAGGAACCCGTTCTCCGCCAGGTGCTGCGCGTAGAGCCCGCTCGACTGCTCCTTGACCGCGCCGAACGGCCCGCTCACCGCGACGGCCGCCAGCGGCCCTTCCGCGCCCTTCGGCTTGTAGACGTCGGCGGCCAGCTCGATGCCGTAGCGGTTTTTGAAGGTGGCCTTGGCGTGCTCGACCTTGTCGGACAGCGGGAACGTCTTGTCCCATTCCTGGGTCAGCTCCAGTGCGGAAGCGGAAGCGGCGAACGCCGCGCAGGCGGCCGTGGCGAGGGTGGCGATGCTCTTGTTCATGGTTGTACTCCTTCGGGTTTGTCCTGTCGTCGCGGCGGGATCCGCCCCGCCCGGCTGGAGACGAGCATCGCAAAACCCCCATTCAATCACAAATACCGATTTTAAATGCATGCCTATCGATTTTTCTTATGGATTCCGATTGTGCAACCCGGTGGAAAGCGAGCCGTGGTTCTCCGGTGAAGTTCCTCCCGGCCATCTGCGCCATCCACGCCCCCGTCCGGCGATTTCCCTTGCAACGGGGGGCCGGGCGTGGTTGAGTGGCGTCGTGAACGGGGAGTCTGCCAGTGCAGGCTGAGAGGAGGCCACGACGGCCTCGACCCGCTGAACCTGATCCGGGTCATGCCGGCGTAGGAAACACATCATGGAAGAAAAACACAACGACGGGTTGTCCGTTTTCGGAAGCGGACTGATTTGGTTTGGCGCGGCGGTGTCCATCGCCGAAATCGAGGCGGGCATGCAGCTCGCCCCCGCCTGCGGGGGGGGCGGAACGGGGGCCGTGGCCGCGGGCATCCTCCTCGGCCACCTTCTCGGCGGGGGCCTGCTCTTCCTCGCGGCCCTGCTCGGCGCGCGAACCCGCCGTGGGGCGATGGATTGCGCGATAATCCCCTTCGGCCGCGCCGGCGGCGGGTTCTTCGCCATCCTCAACGTCGCGCAGCTCGTCGGCTGGACCGCCGTGATGGTCGCGCAGGGCGCGGCGGCCGCGGCGCCGCTGCTCGGCGGCGTGCCCTTCCCCGCGGCGTGCTGCGGCATCGGCGCGCTCGTCGCGCTGTGGCTGTTCGTCGGGCTCCGCGGCGTGGGCCGGATCAACACGGTGGCGATGGGATTGCTCTTCGCCCTGACGGTCCTCCTTTCGTTCGTCGTCCTCGGCGGGAAAGGTTCCCTCCCGGCGGAGGGGGCGGCCCCCGGCGGGAGCGCCTTCTGGTTCGCCTTCGAGATGGCCGCCGCGATGCCGCTTTCGTGGCTGCCGCTCGCCGCGGACTACACGAAGGACGCGCGCCGCCCCGTCGCCGCCTCGGCCGCCGCGGCGGGCGTCTACACGCTCGTTTCGACCTGGATGTACGCCGTGGGGCTTTTCGCCGCTGCGCTCCCGGGCGGACAGACGATCGCCGGCGCCATGCAGGCGGCGGGGCTGGGCGCGGCGGGGTTGCTCGTCATCGCCTTTTCGACGGTGACGACGACGTTCCTCGACGCCTACTCCGCGGGCGAGAGCGCGAAGAGCCTCTGGCGCCGCATCCCCGCGAAGGGTTTCGCCCTGGCGGTCTGCGCCGCGGGCAGCGCGATGGCCGCGCTGGGCGCGATGGACCGCTACCTCGATTTCCTCTACTTCATCGCCTCGGTCTTCGCGCCGATGGCGGCGGTCCTGCTGTGCGACGCCTACCTCCGGCGCCGCCGCGCCTCCGCCGCGTGGAACTTCGCCGCCTGGGCGGCCGGTTTCGCGGCCTACCACCTGTCCCTGGGCCCCGCCTCGTTCTTCGCCGCGTCCTTCCCCACGGCATTCGCCTGGGAATGCCCCGCCGGCGCCACCCTCCCCGCCCTCGCCGTCTCCGCCGCATTCGCCCTCCTCGCCCCCCGCGCGGACTGACCGCCCACGAGCCCCCCTTGGGAACATGGGTGGCTTGCCCGTGCAAAAAGAGGGCACGGGCAGCTTGCCCGTGCTCCCATCCGGCCGGAGTCCCGGCCCCCGTGCGTCACTCCAGCGGGATTTCCGGGTGCTGGACGGCGAGGGGGAGGCCTTCCTGGGAGAGGTAGAACATGTCTAGGACCACGGGCTTGGTGCCGCGGTTTTCGCCGTGGTGGATGGTGTCGACCATCTCGACCACCGCTTCGCCTTCGTGGACGGTCTTTTCCTTGCCGTCCAGGCCGATGATGGTCAGTTCGCCCTGCTGGAGGACGCCGTAGTTCATCACGGGATGGTGGTGCCAGCCGAGTTTCTGGCCGGCGGGGAAGACGTAGCGGACGGCCACCAGTTCGGGGCGGCCGGCGGGGTAGTCGGGCAGTTCCGCGCCGTCCCAGCTTTGGGAGGTGCGGATGAGTTCCGTGTTCGTGACGGCGGCGGGCGCCGGCGCGGGCGCCTTCGGGACCGTCGTGCAGGCGGCGAGGAGGGTGGGGAGGGCCAGGGCGGCGAGGGCCAGGCGGAGGGTCGTCGTTTTCATTTCGTTCCTTTCATGGTTCGTGGTTTGGGTGTGGACGGGGAAATGGACGGAAGAGGGTGCGCGTCGTCGTCGGACGCCGCCCCAATCCGTTTGCCTCATCCTACCCCGCCGTCCCCACCCGCACAAACCCTAAATGGACAGAGATGCGCCCTTGTACAAATGTCGCGTGTGCGCGTGGATTTCAGTCGGCGGCGCGGATGCGGTAGAAGACGGCGGGGACGGTTGAGGGAGGGAGGATGGTGAGTTCGCCGGTGCGGGGGATGGGGTGCTCGGGGGTCCAGCCGGCGGGGGGGACGGGGAGGGTTGGGCTTGATTCGAGGAGGTAGTCGCGGGCGGGGTCGAGGCCGACGGTGGCGAGGGTGATGTGGCCGTCGGCCAGGGTCAGGGAGGCGATGGCGGGAGTGGCCGGGATGGCCAGGGGGACGGGGCGGGCGGACGGGGGATCGGCGTCCGGGCCGGAGGCGGTCCAGGTGACGGGGGAAGGAGTGTCGCCGGAGGTGCCGGGGGAGGTGCGGACGAGGCGGAGGAGGGCGCCGTTGGCGCGCAGGGCGGCGGCGGCGGCGGGGTCGCGGAGGATGGGCGCGAGGTCGAAATAGCATCCGGTGGCCCCGGCGGAGGGTACGGCGGGGATGGAAGGGGCCCCCGGGTGGATGTCGCCGCCGGGGGTGGTCCAGGGGGTGGTGCGGGTGGCGCGGGTCCAGGTGGCTTCGCCGAGCCGGACGGGGGTGGAGAGGGGGGCGAGCAGGAGGGTGCAGTCTTCGGGCAGGGGGGAAGGAGTGGTCAGGAAGAGGCGGATGTCGGCGATCTGGCGGGGGTCTTGGGTGAAGGCGGCGTCGCCGAAGCGGAGGACGGCCCGGGTTTCGGCGTCGGGGGCCAGGGCGAGGGAGAGGGTTGTAGGGGGGCGCGCGGGGGTGTCGGGGGTGTCGGAGCGGAGGAGGGCGATGGCGAGGGGGCGATCGCGGAGGTGGAGGGCGGCGGTGTCGGTCTGGATGTTGTAGCGGACGAAGGTGGCGTCGCCGAAGGCGTCCCAGTCGGGGTCGATGCGCAGGAGGAGGCCGTTGGCGGCGGCCGCGGCGGCCGCGGCGGCGGCGGCGGGGTCGGCGAGCAGGGGGGCGAGGTCGAAGGCGAGTTCCTGGCCGGCGCGGTCCCAGGTGCCGGTGGCGCAAACGGCGCCGAAGGGGCCGCCGGGGAGGGTCCAGGGTACGGTGCCGGCGGGGCCGCCGGTGTAGGCGTGGTTCCAGGTGGCGGCTTCGGCGAGGGTGGCGTGCCCGAAGGGTTCGAGGAGGGGGTGGAGGTGGATGGGCGCGGGGGAGGCGGCGTCGGCGTTGTATTCGGCGCGGAAGCGGAGGGTGGCGCTTTCGAGGAGGGCGGGGTCGCGGGCGGCAAGGGCGTCGGGGAAGTGCAGGAGGCCGTGGGTGTCGCCTTTGGAGGGGTCGCGGTTGCGCAGGACCCAGACGCGGGCGGTGCCGAGGGATTTCCAGTCGGGGCTCCAGGCGTCGAGGTAGAAGAAGGCGTCGGGGGCGAGGGCGGCGGCGGCGCCCGGCAGGGAGGGGTATTCGGTGATGCGGAAGGTGGAGTCGGCGCCTTTGTAGGTTTGGGTGTAGCCGTCGGAACAGTAGATCTGCACGGCGCAGAGGTTGGTGCCGGACCAGGTGGCGCGGTCGGCCTTGATGATGGCGCCGTTGGACAGCAGGAGGTCCCGGACGCGCGCGTCGCGCCAGAGGGGGGTGAGGTCGAAGAGGACGGAATCGACGTACTGGGAGAGTTTGGCGAGGGTGGCGTCGGCGGAGACGGTTTCGTCGAAGTCGCCGCCGGGGGTGGTCCAGGGGAGGCGCGGGTAGGCGGCGTCGTTGGTGTCGACGGGGCCGTCGGCCCACCGCCAGGAGGGGCCGTGCGCGGGGTTGGCGCCGTTGTAGGGGCGGTTGCCGGCCATCTCGAGGCGCGTGGGGGTGGTGACGGGATGGAGGCTGATGCGTTCGCCGGACCAGGTGTTGATGTAGGCTTCGAAGTGGCCTTCGATGCGCTGGATGCGGTCGGGGTCGAGCGTGCGCAGTTCCCGCGGCATGCACAGGATGGCGCGGCTCTCGAAGCCGTTGGTCTGGAGCATGACGCGACCGACGGTGGTGATGTCCTGTTCCCACCAGACGGTTTCGTCGGTGGCGTTGGTCGCGTATTCTTTGTGGAAGGGGCCGTTGGAGATGCCGCTGATGGCGTAGTCGTGGGTGGAAAGGAAGGGGTCCTGCCAGACGAGGTAGAGGTCGGCGCCCGCCGGCTCGAACGGCGCGGCCAGCGTCCCGGCGGAGGGCCGGCTGCCGCCCATGCGCAGGAGCAGGCCGTTGGCGGCGAGGTTTTGGCACGTGGAGGCGCGCCAGAGCATGGGACGGAGGTTCCAGGTGGCGCGCCAGAGGCCGGAGGTGACGGAGACGACGGCGGCGGTGACGCAGTAGCGGGCGACGGGGTCGCCGCCGGGGGTGCGCCAGGGGGTGCCGGAGGCGCGGTCGGTCCAGGTGGCGGCCGCCGGGTCGTAGGCGTTGGTGAGGGCGTGGAGGACGAGGGGGCGGGACGGGTTCCAGGCGGCGGCGCGGAAGTCGAGGGAGAGTTCGGCGCGGGTCAGGAGGTTGGTGTCGGCCTCGAAGACGGCCGCGGGCAGGTGGGCGAGTACGCGGGTTTCGGCGCCGTCGGCGGAGAGGGATACGGTGGCGGCGGGCGCGGCGGGATCGGAGGGGGTGCCGGGGGCGGCGGAGTCGAGGGTGACGGGGTCGTGGAGGCCCCAGGATACGGCGGTGGGCGCGGCGGGCGCGGTGGCGGCGAACGCCAGGGCCAGGACGGGGAGGAGGAGGAAGAAGGGAAGCGGGCGGTTCATGGGGAGACCCGATTGCAATCGGTGGCCGCCAAGGGCAACCGATTGCAATCGGACGGGGGGCGGGGGCGGGGTCAGTCGGCGGCGCGGATGCGGTAGAAGCCGGCGGGGGCGCCTTCGGGCGGCAGGATGCTGAGTTCGCCGGTGGGCGGGAAGGTCCGTTCGACGGTCCACACGGCTTCGGGGTCGGAGAGGGAGGTCGTGGATTCGAGGACGTAGGTGTGGAGCGGGTCGAGGCCGGCGACGGAGAAGTGCAACGCGCCCGTCTCCGCGTCGGTGCCGATGCCGCGCACGGCCAGTTCGGCCGGCGCCAGCACGATGGCGGGCGCGCTCGCGGAAACGGAGCCGTTGACGTTGTAGCCGTTGTTGTTGGAGGCTTCGGGGGCGTCGCCGAGCATGCGGATCACGGCGCCGTTGGCGGCGAGCGCGGCTGCGGTTTCGGCGTCGGCCAGCAGCGGGGCGAGGTCGAACGCCAGCATCGACTGCGAGGCGCTGTCGGACGCGGTGACGTGGGCGTCGAGGTAGTCGCCGCCGGGGGTCTGCCATGCGGTATCGGCGGTGGCGTTGTTCCAGGTGGCCTCGTCGAGGCGGAAGGCGGTCGCGGCGGGATGGAGGGCGACCGGGTTGACGCCGTCGTCGCCGGGCCAGGAGCGGAAGTAGGAGATCAGCAGGTTCACGGACCCGGCGCTGTGCAGGTCCACGCCGGTGAGCGAGGACGGGAGCTTCGCCAGGACGCGCGCTTCGGTGCCGGCGGAGGCGTTGTTGAGGGTGACGAGCGTCTTCTTGGCGGCGGAGAAGTTGGCGTCGGGCGAGGCGCTGTCGATGTAGGTGGTCGCGACGGTCTTCGGCGTGCGGAGGATCTGCCCGGCGGCGCCGATGGTGATGCGCGGCATGCCTTTTTCTTCCGGATCGACCGCGGTCTGGTCGGGGTCGAAGCGCATGACGAGGCCGTTGAGGAGAGCGGTCTCCGCGGCTTCGGGATTGCGCTGCAGGTCGGCGAGGTTGAAGTCGAGGTTGCCGGTGGCGGCGTCGTAGAGGCCGGCGATCGCGAAATCGCTCCAGTCGCCGCCGGGGGCCGTCCAGGCGGCGGCTTCGCCGGTTTCCGTGTTGGTCCAGGCGCTGTTCCAGGTGGCCGGGATTCCGGCCGTGGTGCCGAACGCGCTCGCGACGGGGGAGAGCAGGACGGGGATCTTGTCGCCGTCGTCGCGGCAGCCGCCGTTGAAGCGGACGGTGTAGGCGTCGAGCGCGGGGAGATCCTCGTCGAGCGCGCCCTCGGGGAGCGTGAAGAAGGCGCGGGTCTCGGAGCCGTCGCGGTAGTTCATCACGAGCTTGGCGCTCCGGTCGCCGACGTAGGAGGTGTCGGGGGAGGCGCTGTCGATGCGGAAGGCCGTCAGCGGGGTCGCGTCGGCGCCGGCCGCGAACGGTTCGTACTCGGTTACGCGGACCCAGGAAAAGGCGTGTTTGTTGAACTCGACGATTTCGTCGGGGCGGTAGAGGTTGACGCGGGCCATGCGGCCGTCTTCCCGGACGGCGGGGAAGGCGTCGGGGTCGAGGAAGGCGATGGCGCCGTTGGCGAGGAGGGCGGCGCGGGCGTCGTCGTCGTGCCAGAGGGCGGTGAGGTCGAATTCGGCGGTGCCGGTGGTCCCCTTGACGGGGGCGGTGACGGTGCCGCGGACGGTGAATTCGGGCATCCAGTCGCCGCCGGGGACTTCCCACGGGGCGTTGTCGAAGGTTTCGCCGTCGAGGACGTAGGAAGTGGCGTTGGTGTCGACGGAGGCGTCGGCGCAGTTCCACGAAGGGCCGTGTACGGGGCTGGATTCGTTGTTGGGATGGCGCTCCAGCTTCGTCGCGGTGGCCAGCGGGGCGAGGAAGATGGCCTCGCCTTCCCAGTCGCGGATTTCCGCGTCGAACTTCGCGACGACCGACTGCACGAGGGCGGGAGGGACGGCGGCCAGGCTCTCCGGCATCGTCAGGATGGCGCGGCATTCGGAGCCGTCCTTGCCGTTCAGGACGACCTTGCCGACGGTGGCCTCGCCCTGCTCCCAGTAGACGGTGGTGGCGTCGCGGCTGTCGATGTAGGAGACCGCGAAGTCGCGCTCGTCCGCCCAGGGATCGAGTTCGACCCAGAAGGTTTCCGGTCGCAGTGCCTCGTCTTCATTGACCGCCGTCGCGAGTTGGAGCATCGCGAAGCCGCTTTCCGGCCGCTCCTCCGCGTCGAGCCGGACGAGCGCGCCGTTCGCCTCGAAGGCCGCCGCCGCGTCCGCGTCGGCGAGCAGCGGGAGCAAGTCGAACGTCACGGTTGCCGCGTCCGCGTCATAGAGGCCGGGGACGGACGGGCCGGCCAGGAAGTCGCCGCCCGCCGTCTCCCACGCCGTGCTTTCCGCGCGGGAAAGCCAGGTCGCGGCCGCCGCGTCGTAGGGTGCGGACAGCGGCTGGAGCAGGATGGCCCGGCCATCCCAGTTGCGGGCGCGGGTGACCCGGAAGGTCGCCGTCGCCTTGGCCAGGCGCGCCGCGTCGGCCCCGAAGAGCGCCGCCGGCGCCCGGAAGAGCACGTGCGTCTCGCCGTCCGCCTCGCTCGCGTTGACGAGCAGCTTCGCGGCGGCGGCCCCCGAGAAGTTGGCCTCCTCGTTGCCCTTCCCGCCGTCGAGATACGTCATCCCCGAGACGCCGTCCGCGTCCCAGGACGTCAAACCGAACGCCGCCTTTGCGCAGAGCGCCACCGCTGCCAATATCAACCCCGGCTTCCGAATCTTCATGTGTCGCCTTTCCGATATTTATCCTTGTGAATATCGGAATTCTTACATCCTCTCTTTCTTCCTGTCAAGTTTTCGCCCTTCCCAGCGCGCGCTTTGGGGTTGCACAGGGGGCGGCGGTTGTGCCATTTTAGCGGTCGAGGCACCGGACGGAGACAATCCTGCCGATGGATGGCGCCGGAATGTGCGGACACATGTTTCCCCAGGTTCTGGCCGAATGGCATCCGCACCTCCAATGGCATCCGCTTGCACGTTCCGGTTTCCGGCGGCGAGGGGACTCGCCGCCCTACCAAGGTTTTGCACGAACGAAAACCTTGCGGTTTCTTGTCGGGCGCTCCCTCCGGGCCCGACCTCCGGGTGGGCCGACGGCAGGATGGCCCATGGACGGGCCGCCCGGAGGTCGGCCCCTACCGGACAGCCGCACCTTGCAATTGAAAGGGTTTTCACCAGACAATCCCAATGGAAAAGTTTTCGTCCACCTTCATTCCCATCCTCCCATCCCTTTCCTGCCGGGCGTACCACACGCCGCCCGTCTCCTTCTTGCTTCTCCTCTTTTGTCCTCATTGTCTTCCCCGCCGGGTCATTCGCCGTTGAGGTCGTACTTGGTGAGGAGTGGGAACATCTGGGGGGGGGCTGGCGGATGATGCTCTCGTAGCCGTCGACGAAGGCTTCGTTGTCGGCGTTGTTGGCTTGGGCGGGCATTTCGCCCTGGATGTTGGCGTCGAGGGCATTGCGCCGGTTCTGGTAGTAGGTCATCGACTCGTCGTCGTCCGCGTTGGAGGCCGCCTGGGTGAGCAGGTTCAACGTCGGGTAGTTGGCGCAGAGGGGGGGGGGCAGGCGCTGGAGAAGGTTGGCTTCGTCGGCCAGCTGGTCGCGGATCTTCTGGGCTTCGGGGGAGACGGAGCCGTTCTTGTCGCGCAGGAGGTCGAAGCAGTACGGGTCGAACTCGCCCGTGCGGCCGATGTCGAGGCTGTCGGCGCTCTGCCTTCAGCGGGCGGAGGGGGCTTCGAGCCAGGTGCAGAGGGCGTCGAGCCAGGTGGGCGGGTCGTCCAGCGCGGCGAAGGCGGCCGCGGCGTCGAAGGAGCGGGCCTCAAGGGTGTCGCGCCCCGAGATGGACGAGAGCCGGTATTCCCAGGCGTCGCGGCGGGGGGCGGGGTTGGCGGCGAGGGCCTCGGCGGAGGCGGGCAGCGGCAGGAGCGACTCCGGGGCGTCGGGAAGGCGGGCGCGCGCGGCGGCGTTGGCTTCGCGGGCGAATGTCCAGTCGAGGATGTCGCCCGGTTCGATCCGGAGGCGCAGGCCGAGAGGGTCGAGCTCGAAGGCGCGGCGTTGCAGGTCGGCCCAGTCGGCGCGCGGGCGGTCGAGCTTGCCGCGCAGCGCGAACAGGTCGGCCAGGGCGTCGAGGTAGCCGGGGTCGGCGTCGAGCGCGGCGCGGAAGGCGTCCCAGGCCTCGGAAAAACGTCCCTGCTCGGCGCGGAGCATTCCGAGGAGGCGGTGCGTGGCGGGCAGGGCGCCGGGGCGGGCGGCCAGCCCGGGGAGGATGCGCTCGGCGGCGGAGAGGCTTTCGCCGCTCTCGAAGACGCCGGCGCACCCGAAGCAGAGGGAGGCGACGCGGCCGAACTGCTCGGGCATCCGGCGGAAGGTTTCCTCGTAGTGTTCGGCGGCGAGCTCCGGGAAGCCGCGTTCGCGGAGGCGTTCGGCGAGGCGCCACTGGACGCAATAGGCGTCCTCGAAGAGGGCGGCGGCGCGGTCGTAGGCGTCGAGCGCGAGAGAGACGAGGCCCGCGCAGGAGAGGTCGTCGCCCTTTTCGGCGAGGCGCACGGCGGCGACGACGCTGCGCAACGTGGCGGCCTCCTTCGCAGCGTCCTCCCCGCCCTTTTCTTCGAGGATCGACGCGAGGATGGAATAGGAGCGGATGCGGTCGCCGTCGGGCGATTCGCCGTCGGTGGGGTCGATCTGGAGGGCGAGGCGCGCGGCGTCCTCGGCTTCCGCGAGGCGGCCGGCGCGGCGGAGGGCTTCGGCCTTCCACTGGACGGGGCGTTCTTCCCACGGCACGAGGCCGTGCATCCGGTCGGCCAGCGCGAGGAAGTCCTCCGCCGGGAGGCGTTCGAGGAGCAGTTCCCACGGCCAGTCGCGGTGGTAGGCGCCGGCGACCTCGATGGCGTGGCGGGCGACGCGCACCGCGTCGTCCGTGCGGCCCGTTCCGTCGAGCGCGAGGGCGAGGAGGCGCGGGGACTTCCCGCGGAGTCCGGAGGCGTCGGCGACGCCCCAGAGCGGGACGCGCTCGAACAGCGCGAGCGCGTCGGCGGGACGTCCGGCATCGAGATAGAGTTCCGCGAGGGCGTCGAGGTCGCGGGTGAAGAACGGGTAGGATCCCGACGCCAGGTCCAGCTCGCCGGCCTCCTTGCGTTCGCGGATTTTCCGGAGGAGGTCCTCCGCGTAGAGCGCCTGCGCCCCGGCGGTGCGCCCGGCGCGGGCGAGCAGTGCCGCCTCGTCGGCGGCGGAAGGGCCGTCTCCGCGGGAGCCGGCCGCGGAGTGGAGGAGCGCGAGGGCCTGGTCGAAGCGGTTCGTCTCGCCGGCGGTGAGCATCGCGCGGGCGAAGCCCAGGAGGAGTTCGGATTCTTCGTCGTCCTGGTCGTCTTCGCCGGAAGGCAGGCGTTTGGCCGACTTGCGTTTGGCGAGGCGGCGGGCGGCGGCCATGGCGTCGTCGAAGCGGTTGTCCGCGAGGGCGTCGGCGAGAACGGCGGCGAGGCGGCCGCGTTCGAGGGCGGCGAGGGCGGCCGGGGGCGCGTCCGGATCCGCCTTGAGGCGTTCGGCCAGCGCGGCGAGACGCGCGGCGGAGGCGGCGTCCGCCTTCTTCGGGAGGGTGCGGAGAAGCAGCTTGATCGCCTTCTCCGTCGCCGGGGCGGCGGGAGGGAGGGCGTGGCGTTCGACGAATTCCGCAAGCGCCGCCGACGGGGCGGAGGGGCGGAAAAACATGGTGACGGGATCGAGCCCCCGGAGCACCGACGCAACCGCGGCGAGCGCGACGGCGGGGCGGATGGCTTCGGGGAGCGCCGCGTCGAGGCGGGCTTCGGCGTCCTCGATGCGCCCGGCCGCGAGGTCGCGCCCGCAAAGCACGGCGACGGCTCGCAGGTAGGCGACCGGTTCGGATGGGTTCGGGTTCGAGGTCGGCCGCATGTGGAAGCCCAAGAGCCCGACTTCCACCCAGCGCTCGGAGAGCAGGACGTCTGGGCCGCGGACGGCGAGGCGTGCGAATTCCTCCTTCCAGGCGGCGGGCGCGTTGCGGGCGGCCGCGCGTTCGGCGAAGTAGGCCAGGCCGTCCGGCGTCGGGTCGGCGAACGACCACATGACCGCCGTGGCGGGCGCGTTCGTACCAGCAGCGCGGACGAGGGCACGGAAACGGGCGAGCGCCGCGTCGGTGCCGTAGACCCAAGGGAGGGTGGTAGACGCGGGAATCACCGCGAGCAGTTCGTCCGGCCGCTCCAGGTCCTCGTCCGTCACGACCAGGTGGTCGCCCCCGTACACCTCAAGAAACCCGGCAAAGGCCTCGGCCAGCGTTTCGTCCCGGGTTTCGCCTTCGATGGCACGGAGGATTCCGCTGATGCCCCGGCCTCTGCCAGCGCCCCCGGTGCGACGGGGCTGTTCGCGGCCGAAGAGGGCTTTGCGCAGCGCCTTGGTTTGGGCCTTGTCCGCGGCCCCCGGCGTGCGTTGCAGGGCCGAGAGAGCCTTGGACGCCGCGGCCTTGTCGCCGGAGAGGCGCGCCAGGGAGAGGCGCAGCGCCGAGAGGGCGGGAGGCGGGTTCGTGGGGTCCGCCGCCGCGGCGCGCCCGTCGAGGGCCTCGCGCATCGCGGGCCAGCGCGAAGGGGGCGGCAGCGCGGCGACGAGGTGCCGGACGACTTGCGGGAGCGCGCGATTGCGGATCCATCTTCCCTCGGGGGTCGGATCGAGCGGATCGGCCAGTCCGATGGTCTCCGCGCGGGCCGCCAGTTCGAGCCAGCGCGCCGCGCGCAGGTCGGGGTCGCGCCGCGCCGGGCCGTCGTTGCGCAGCGCGGTGATGGCGTCGATCAGGTCCCGCGGATCTTCCGCCGCAGGGGCGGGCGGCGGCGGCATGGCCTCGGCAATCGCGGATACGAGGGCGTCGGCGCCGGGCAGCGTCTCCGGCGCGTCCGCGGCGGCGACCGCGCTTGCGGCGGTTGCGGCAATCGCCGCGGCGAGCGACAACAGGCGGATGGCGGGTCTTTTCATGGCTGGCCTTTCGGTTTTGGAGTGAACGGAGGAAACATAGCCGATTCCGGTGTTTTGCGTCAAGAGGCATCCGCGGCGCGCGGGAAGGGGGCGGGGAAAAGGACCGGGCTAGATATCTAGAATTTCTAGGTATCTAGGTGCTTGGGCCCCCTTTTTCCGGGGGGGCGGCCGTTTCCGGGCGGCGCGCGGGGGTCAGTCGCCGTTGAGGTAGTACTTGGTGAGGAGGGGGAACATCTGGGGGTTCCGGCGGATGACATCCTCGTAGCCGTCGATGAAGGCTTGGTTGTCGGTGTTGTTGGCCTGGGCGAGCATTTCGGCCTTGATGTTGGCGTCGAGGGCGTTGCGTTGGTTCTGGTAGTAGGCCATCGACTCGTCGTCGTCCGCGTTGGAGGCCGCCTGGGTGAGCAGGTTCAGCGTCGGGTAGTTGGCGCAGAGGGGATTCGTCAGGCGCTGGAGGAGGTTGGCTTCGTCGGCCAGCTGGTCGCGGATCTTTTGGGCTTCGGGGGAGACGGTGCCGTTCTTGTCGCGCAGGAAGTCGAAGTAGTACTGGTCGAACTCGCCGGTGCGGCCGATGTCGAGGCTGTCGGCGCTCTGCAGGAGCTGCGCTTCCATCGTCGGCGAGGCGGGGACGTGGCGCTTGCGGAGGCCCGGGGGATTGATTTCGACGCCGACGATGGAGTCGGCGATTTCTTTTTCGTAGGACTCGCCGGCGGTGTTTTCGCCGTAGTGCTGCCGGATGGCCTGGTTGGTCTTCTGGCCGCTCTGGACTTCCCAGCGGTCCTCGCCGAGGCCGCCGCGGCCGAGGTCGTGGCCGGTGATGCCGAGGATGACGGCGTTGCGGTCGACGGTGACGCCCTGCTCTTTCATGATGTTGCAGAAGGCGTTGGCGTAGATGTAGGCGCGGATGATGTGGCCGCGGCCGTGGACGGAGACGCCGGGCTCGGAGACGAGTTCTTTTTCGCGGTAGGCTTCCATCTGGGAGAGGAGGAATTGCTTGCGCTGGGCCTTGTTCTGGGGCAGGGCGGCGGGGAAGGCGGGGGCGACCTGCCGGATGGCGGCGCGGACGGGGGCCTGGATGGCGGAGAGCGGGACGAGACACGGGCCCGGCGCCTTCGCGGTGGCCCGGATGGCGCCGGCGACGGTGTCGGCGGCGGTGCGGATGCCGACGGCGAGGGCGGCGGCGCGTCCGGCGTCGGCGGCGGTGTTGAGGGTTGTGGAGGTGGCGGCGGCCTGGATCTGGGCGGTCATGCCGCGGAGGGGGGCGGAGTCGAGGATGGCGAGGATTTTTTTCATGGCGTCGGGCGTGGGGGGCGGGACGTCGGAGAAGAGGAGGGCGACGGCGACCTGGGAGGCGTGGCGCGGGTCGGTGCCATGGGATTCGGGCAGGGCGGCGAAGGCGGCGAGGACGGCTTCGGCGGTGGGCGGGGGCTCGGCGGCGGCCCAGGTGCGCATGAGGGCGGCCTGGGCGGTGGCCTGCCGGAAGATGTGGGGGACTTGCGTGCGGTCGATCCGTTCGCCGGACTGCAGGAGCCAGTCCACCAAGGCCCTTTTCTGGTTGGCGTCCGCGTATTCGAGCTTGTCGGCTTCTTGCAGGAGGCCGAATTTTTCGTCCACGATCGGGCGGAGGATGTAGTCGAGCGCGGCGTCCACCATCGAGACCGAATCGCCCTCCCAGGTTTCGACGTGCCGGTATGCTTCGAGTTTGCGGAGGAAGGCGTCGAGGATGCGGTCGAGGACCTTGCCGCGGAGGAAGAAGTCCATGCCGGCGGGGACGGGGTCGAGGTTGATGTCCTTCAGGAAGCGGGCCACCGTCGCCGGGAAGTCGGCGGTGAATTCGTCGCGGCGCCGGTCGATGGCGGTGTTGTCGAGGTGGGTGGCGTTGACGGTCTTGACGTTGTAGGCAAGGTCGCCGACTTTCAGGGTCTCGTCCAGCGGCGCGACGTTCGTGAACACGACGCGGACGCCGGTCTGCCGGGCGAAGGCTTCCAGCCGTTGCCGGGCCGCCTGCTGCTGGGTGGCGGTCAGCTTGTGATAGGGATCCCCTCCGAGGTTGATGCGGATTTCGGCGATGTCGCGTTGGGGGACGACCGGCCCGTGGATTTGGGCCTCGAGGTAGGCCGTGCCGATGAGGTAGAGCTTGGCGTCGCGGCCCTGGGCGCGCTCCTTCGCGGCCTGGGCGAGGGCGGAGGAGTTGGCCTGGCCGATGTGGGGGAGGAGCGACTCGAGGTTGTCGTGCGTCGCGGTCGTGGCGCGCGTCGCCGAGGGGTCGGCGAAGCATTTGAAGACGAGCGCCATGACCGCCTGGTCGTCGCCGCGCTGGTCGTCGCAAAGGGCCTTGACGGCATCCGGGAGGTAGGATTCCACGCCGAGCGCGTTCGACGAGGACTCGCCTTCCTTGATGGACTGCTCCATCTTGTCGAACCACTCCTCGAAGGCCTTGCGCACGGGCGAGTTGGGGTCGGCGACCGCCAGCTTGAGCGCGTCGGGGATCCCCGGCGCGCCGCCGAAGAGCGCGAAGAAGTTCTCCCGGCGCTTCTTGTCCACCGTGAGCGAGAGCGTGCGGAAGGAGTCGTTGACGGTGTAGGTCGCGCGGCGGGCCACCTCCGGCTTGAGCACGATCGTCACGTGCCCGTAGAGGTCGCCGGCGGCCCCGTAGAGGCTCTCCTGGAAGTTGACCGCGCCGTAGACCGGGCGGGTCCGGCCCTTGGACTGCGCGTGCTTCAGCTCGGGGAAGTGCCCGAGCTCGACGGCATCGCGCTTCTGCTGGTAGCCCTCGCTCTTGGTCTCGATGTGGCGCTCCTTGAGGGTCCACATCGTGTCGAGGGGCTGCTCCGGGTGGTCCAGGATGGCGGTTTGGTCCAGGAACGTGTCCAGATGCATGTTGATGGTCAGCTCCTTCGAGCGCATCACGTCGCCGATCTGCTTGACCGTCACGTCGTCGAAGCGGCGGCGGACCAGGCTCGCCTGGGTGGGGTCCGCCGACCGCTCGCGCTCCGTCGCGCTGGCGGCCGCCGTCTCGACGAGCACCGCGAGCGACTGCGCCGAGACGTCGTTCCCGTGGGCGTCCACCTGGATGCCGCCCTCCACCGAGCCGTACTGCTCCGTCGCCGCCCGCGGCAGGCGCGCCGCCTCCGGCGCGAGCGCCGGGTCGTTGGGCGAAGCCATGCGCAGGTCGTCCAGGCGCGCCGCGGCCGCGCGGTTCGCCGACTCCCGCAGCACCAGCGCCTGCAGGTCGAAAAGCTGCTCCGCCGCCTTCCGCGCGTCGCGGGCCGCCGGATTGATCTCCCCCTCCCGCTGGAGCGCCGTCTGCAGCAGGTCCATTTCCGCCGAAGAAAACATCTGGTAGGCCGCCGCCAGGTCCGCGTTCGAGAGATTCCGCACCGCCTGCGTGAAGATCCACGTCCCGTCGTCCTTCTGCGCCTGCGTCAGCTGCCCGAGGGCCGCCAGGCGTCCCAGGTGCGTCTGGCACGCCTTGAGCAGGCCGAGCAGCCGCTCCGCGTCGAGCGCGCCGGGCTTGAGCAGGACCCCGACCGCCTCCGCGGCCGTCAGGCGCACCCCGTCCTTGCCGTTCTGGATCTGCGTCGCCTTCCAGAAGCCCGCCGACGGGACGGCCGCCGACTTGATCTCGTCCAGCCGGATGGGCGACGCCTTGCCGATCTGCACTTGATGGTCGCCGAAAACGCCCACCGACGAATCGATGCCGCGCGTGGCGAGTTCCTGCTGGACGACGAGGTCGGGATTGATCTGGATGGTCATGGCTGGCTCCTGGATGGTTGTGTGGAAGGCTTCTTCCCGCACCGCATACACGCGGCCGCCCGGATGGTTACACGGCAG
>CACXEY010000152.1 GCA_902766695.1 uncultured bacterium | reverse complement strand
GGCCCCCTTGTGCCATGAGACGCGTCTCTCCCTCATCCCCGGCCCTCCTCATGGCTGGTTCCACTAAAATCCCCGAAGAACTAAAAATTTTCCAATCATTGGAAAACTCGCCTTTTGCCGACGGGCCAGCGGATTGTGCAAAACCCGGGGGCTGGAGCCAGAGTCATGAGTTACGCTTCCCCTGCTGCGCCGCCCATGCGTCTTCCTGTCATAGTCCATTCACTGGAAAGGCGTGTTTCCCGCCCCAGACGGCCGTCCGAGTGCCGTCAAAAACAAAGTGCAACTTGGACATATCGCGATGATTCCAAAGTTGCATTTGGTTTCGCTTGACAATCCGTGGGCCGGGAAGTCGATTTTCTGGTGTCGAGGGACGGCGAACCCTGGTTCCTGGCCGAATGCAAGAGCGCCGACACGTCCATTGCCCCCGCGATGAAGAGTCTCCAGAAAGAAATCGGTGTGCCGCACGCCTTCCAAGTCGTGTTCGACCTTCCATACGCGGAAACCGACGTTTTCGGCTTGGACCGACCCGTGGCGGTATAGGCCCGCACCTTCCTTTCGCACGAAGAGACGAGTGACGAGTGACGAGTTTGCGGTGCGGCCTGCCGGCCGCGCATTCTCCCACCGGCGCGGCAGGATGCCGCACCTCCGGAAGTGGCGCGGGACCTTCCGGACAAGCATCGCGGGACTTCCGGAGGTGCGCCTTCCAGCCGCGCCGCTTGGCGTGAGATTACAGAAAACATTCGCCTTTTCGGTTGTTTTCCTCGAGCCTCGCGGGCGGGCCGCCTGCGCCCCGGCAGCCCATCCGCGTCCCTTCCGCAATGGGGCTGTCCGCAGGGCGCACACCCACAGGGCATTTGCCACTTGTCACTCCCTCTGGCTGAATGCAAGAGAGACGACTCGTCCATTGCCCCCGCGGGGAAGCGTCTCCGGAAAGAAATCGGGGGGCCTCTCCCCGTATAGCCCTCTTTACCGCACCAGCAACACCGGCATCTCCGCGTGCGACACCACGTGCGCCGCCACCGACCCGATGAGCCGGTCGTAAATCCACCCGTGCCCGTGCATGCCGAGCACGACCAGATTGCATTCCGCCGATGCCGCCGTTTCCAGAATCCGCAACGCCGGCGCCCCCGCCGCCGTCATCGCCGCCGCCGCGCAGTCGTGCGCCCGCACGAGACTGTGGGCGTTCTCCGCCGTGGTCGCCGCGTCCGGCAGCTCCGACTCGCGGTCGGCCACCGACAGGATCACCAGCGGGGCCTTCAGCGCGTTCGCCAGTTCCGCCGCCTCGTGGAGCGCGCGGGAGCCGCAAATCGATCCGTCCACCGCCACCAGGATTTTCGACACCGGCACGAACGTCCCCGGCGTCACCAGACAGCACCGGGAGGCGCGGCGGATGAACCGGTCCATCGTCGATCCCGAGTAGTCGCCGCCCGATGCCGCGTGTTCGCCGCGTCTCCCCAGCACCACCAGCTCCGTGCGCGCCTGGAGCCGTTCGAACACCAGCGACGGCACTCCGAATTCCAGCGTCGTCTGCACCGGGATTCCCCGCCGTTCCCCTTCCTCCGCGATTCCGTGGAGAATCTCCTTCCCGCGCTCCGTCAGCACCGTGCGCAACTGCTCGCTGATGCCGGGCGGCATCCACGCCAGACAACCCGCCGCGGGAGGCATGGGAGACGGCTCCATCCGCCGCGAATCCACCACGTGCACCGCCTCCAGACGCGCATCCAGCCGGTCGGCCAGATCGAACGCATATTCCCCCGCCACCGCCCCGTAGGGCGATCCATCGCTACCGAACAGGATGTTCTTGATCATCGCCGTCTCCTTCGTTCGCGTCCCTGCATGCCTGTTGTATAACCCAACCCCGCCCCCACCGCAACCCCGGAGTTCCGGCACGCCGGCGAGCCCGGGGCTTTTCATTCGCCGGCAAAGAAGGACGATGGCATCGGACATGAACTTGCAATGGAGTTGTCAGGCGAAAGTCGCGCGATTTCCCGCCCCCTTCCGGCACCTCTGCACGAGTTCGCCCGCCCGCCTCCCTTTCTCCCCCGGCCATCCCTCCTCCCCGCTTTTGAAATCACGGAAAATCTTGATGTTTTCTCCCGTTTTCCCCTACCCTTCCCGCCATGGATGCACGCACCTTTTCCCCCGGGGAATCCCGTGGACGGACAAAATAAACGGCCGGGTTTTACGTTGGCTGTCTGACGTATGGCTCCCCCCCTCCAACCCGGCGGCGACGACGCGACGCTCCTCGAAGCGTACCGCGAGCGCGGGGACTGCGCCGCGCTCGAACGGTTGGTCGAAAAGTACCGGGCACCACTCTTCTCCTTCATCTTCCGGTATGTGCGGGGCGTGCACGAGGCCGAGGACTGCTTCCAGGAAACCTGGGCGAGGGTCCTCCCCCGGCTGTCGCGCAAACGGACCGACCGGCTCCCCAGCTACCTCTTCACCACCGCCCACCATCTGCTCGTCGATGCAGCACGCCGCGCACGCCGATCGCCCTTCGCCGCCCGGAAAGGCCTCGGCAATGACGCCTACACCACCTCCGAGCCCGTC
Organism: uncultured bacterium; assembly: GCA_902766695.1. Lineage (GTDB taxonomy): Bacteria > Verrucomicrobiota > Kiritimatiellia > CAIQIC01 > Lenti-01 > CACXEY01. The sequence continues at coordinate 4,218 of CACXEY010000152.1, read as the reverse complement.
GAACACGCCACCCCCGCGGACGCGGCGGCGGAGGCCGATTTCCGCCGTGCGCTCGCCGCGGCCCTCGACACGCTCCCGGAGGCCCAGCGGACGGTGTTCCTGCTCCGCATGGAGGCGGACGTGCCGTTCGAGGAAATCGCCCGCCGCGAGGGTTGCCCGCTGGGCACCGTACTCTCCCGCATGCACTATGCCGTTACGCGCCTGCGCAAGGCGCTCGCACCGTTCCGTCCGAAAGGAGTTCCTCCATGAAACGTCCCGACGCCGTTTCCCCCGACGAACTGGAGGAGGCCCGCCGCCTCTATCCGCCGGCCCCCCTCCCCGCCGGCCTCGCCTCCACGCCGCGCATGGTCGAAGGCATCCGCCGCAAACTCGCCCGCCGCCAGGCGCTCGCGCGCCGCCGCCGCGTCTTGGGCGCCGCCGGGGTCCTGGCGACGTGCGCCGCCGCCGCCATCGTGTTCGGCACGTGGCGGGTCCGAGGGACTGGCAGTGCGGCGGAGTACACCGGTCCCACCGCGCTGGCGTGCGAAGAAGCATTCGCGCGCTACGAACGGGAGTTCGCCGCGGACCCGGAAGAAGAGGCGTTCGAAGAACTCGAGACGCTGATTTCCGCCCTCGACTACGATTTCTCGGATTTCGGCCGGCCATCCATCTGAAGACAAGGAGCACCCCATGAAACGCCTGCTGTTCGCCACATTTCTGGTCCTGGCCCTCGCGGCCGGGGCGTTCGCCCAGACTCCCGCCGCAGGGCGCGCCCTCCCGCCGGGCCGCGAAGGCCGCGTAGCCGCCCGCGAATGCTTCGACCTCGCCCAGCGGATCCGCGCCTGCCCCGACGCGGAGGAACGGGCCGCCCTCACCGAACTCTTGCGCGAAAAAGTGTCCGCCCGGCGCGCCGCGCGCATCGAAGCCGACAAGCTCCGCATCGCCCGGGCGGAGCGGGAAATCGCCGAACGCCACGCGGCGGCCCTCCGCACACTGGAGGCCATCCGCCGGCGCGTCCTCGACGCCGAAGCGCGCCAGTCGGATGACGCGCAGCGCGAAGTGGACGCACTCCTTTCAGGCAAGGAAGGTTTTTCCCCTCGCGGCCCGGACGCCCATTTCGGCTTCTGCCGCCACGAACCACGCGCGGAAACCGGGGAAGCCACGGCGCCCCCACCCGAATCCGCCCCCGCCGACTGACTGCAGGGAGGGGGCGGCGCGGCGGACAGGGCCGGAATGTTTTGAAAGGGCGTTTTCCGATGGAGTTGTCACGCAAAACCTTATCCTTTCCCATATGCAGGGATGGTGGTAGGGCGGACAGTCCCTGCCCGCCGGAGCCCGGAATGCCGACGGAACGCACCGGAGTTGTGCAGACGCATGTTCCCCATTCGTTTGGGCCGAATTGCATCCGCACTTCCAACGTCATCTAATGGTACGTTCCCGGCATCCTGCGGCGAAGGGACTCGCCGCCCTACCGGCTCCGCACATGCGAAAGGTCCTCCGGCAAGCGGGCGTGTGGGGCGCTCCCCGGAGTGGATGACCTTTCACGTCATGCTCCCCCTGTCGGAACGCACTCTCCCCGTCCGTTTTCTTTCCACTTTCCGCCCGCAGGGCGGCACCGCAAACTCGTCTCTCGTCACTCGTCTCTCGTCACTGCCCCCGCAGGGCGCTCCCCCTTCCCTCGTCTCCGCGCGCCCGAAGGCGCGCCGCCGCATCTTGTCACTTGTCACTATTCACTTGTCACTGCGTCACCGCGCGCAATCCCCCACCCCATCGGCAAACCACAAGTTTTCCACTGATTGGGAAAACCGTTGATTTTTCGCTTTATCCAACTCCCGCACAATGCTTATATGTAACGGAAATGGTACGGAGACAACGATGGCTTGCAACACCCTTGCGATGATTGGTCTTTTCGATGCCGGATGCCGACTGGCGGATTGCCTCCGGGAGCATCCCCTGGCGGGCCTCTTCGCGGTGGCGGTCCTGGCCGCGGGGGGCGCATCGCTGGTTTGGTGGCGGAAGCTGAAGGCGGCCCGTGCCCGTGAATCCGCACTGCGCAAGGAACTCGAACGCAAGCAGGAGCAGCTCGCCGCCGCCTTGCAGTCGGCCCGGACCGCCGACAACGAAAAATCCGACGTCCTGGCCGACCTCGAGGATGCCTCCGAGCTGGCCCGCCTCGCCTCCTTCCACTACGATTTCGACACGCGCATACGCACCGGGTCCAACCTCGTCCGCGAATTGTGGCCCGTGGACGCATCGGGCCGGGCGCTCCTCGAAGAGGAGATCGTCTTTCCGGACGACCTTCCGATCTTCAAGCAGAACGTCCGCGCGTTGCTCGAAAAGAAGAGCGAGACGGTGCAGTTCTCCTTCCGGGTCGGTTTCTGGGCCGACAATCTCCGCTACTACCGCATGAAGCTCTCGCTCGACCCGCGCAAGCCCAACGCCGTGACCGGCATCGTGCAGGACGTGACCGAACTCGCGGAGAGCATGATGCAGCTGAAGGACACCCGGGCCCTGTGGGATGCCGCCATCAACGCCATCCCCATCTCGTTCACGGTGAAGGACGTCGACGACGGGTTCCGCTACCTGCTCTGCAACAAGACGTTCGCGAACATTTTCGGCCGCTCGCCGGACGAAATCGTGGGCAAGACCGATCCGGAGCTGTTCGACGAAGCGGGCCACCTGGATTTCTCGCGCCGCCTGCACCAGCTTGCCCTGACGCTGGACGCGGACGAGGTGAAGGTGGCCGAGGACAGCCTTCCCGGCCCGGACGGAAGAATCCACTACATCAAGACCGTCATGCGCGTGATCCGGGACACCGGCGGGCGCCGGATCCTCCTCACGGCGTCCAGCGACGTCACGGAGGAACGCAACCGGAGCGAGGAACTCCGCCGCGCCATGGCCAGCCTGGAAAACGCGTCCCGAATGGCGCGCCTGGCATGGTTCCGCTACGAACCCAAGTCCGGCCGGCGTTCCGGGTCCAGCCTCCTCTATTCGCTCTGGCCGGACGGCGAAAACGGGAAACCGCTCCGCTTCGAGGACTGGGTGCATCCCGACGACATCCCGGTCTTCGCCTCCGAACTGGAGAAATTGAAGCGCGCGAAGCCGGGCGAGATCGCCACGTTCTCGTTCCGCACCGGCAAGGCGCCCGACCTGCGCTACATCCGCGCGTTGACCTCGCTCGACCCGGACACCCCCGGCGAACCGGCGGTGGCCGGCATCCTGCAGGACGTCACCGAGCTGACGGAGAGCATGCTGGCGCTGAAGGACACGCAGGCCCTGTGGGACGCCGCCATCAACGCCATCCCCATCTCGTTCACGGTGAAGGACATCGACGACGGGTTCCGCTACCGGCTGTGCAACAAGACGTTCGCCGACGTCTTCGGCTTCTCGCCCGACGAAATCGTCGGCAAGACGGACCGCGACCTCTTCCACGACGCAGCGACCCTCGGCTACGCCGACCGGATCAACATCCCTTCGACCGGCACGGACGGCCTCATGGAGATCGCGGGCGAGATCCCCGACGGCAGCGGAACCCTCCGCTACGTCAAGACCCTCCTGCGGGTGTTCGAGGACGCGCGCGGGCACCACCTGCTCCTCGCGGCGGCCAACGACATCACGGACATGCACCGGCTCATCCGCAACCGCGGCGTCATCAACCAGCTGCTCGAAGACATCATCGGCGAGAACGACTTCGACCTCTCCATCCGGCGCACCCTGGAAACCGTGTGCAGCATCCTCGGCGCCAGCCGCGTCTGCCTCATCCGCCACGAGGAGGACGGCACCAAGGCCCGCTGCATCGCCGAGTACGCCGATCCCGCCCATCCCCACGCCGCCGTCCGCCTGCTCGGCCGCACCCTTCCCCGCGTCCGCGGCATCCTGGAAAACACCGCCGACAAGCGCACCTTCGTCTGCGACGACATCGGCTCCATGGACTGGACCTTCGTCCCGGAGGACTGGCGCCGGGCGGCCCGCGCGCTCGACCTGCGGGCGATCTTCCTGTCCAACATCGTCAGCGGCGGCCGGGTGTACGGCACCATCGCCTTCAACTACGAAGGCACCGACCACGCCTTCACCGACAACGACATCTCCCTCCTGCGCGTCACCGCCCACATCATCGAAGTCATCCTCGCCCGGCAGCACGCCCAGGCCCTCATCATGGACGCCCTGGCCCACGCCCAGGCCGCCGACAAGGCCAAGAGCTTCTTCATCGCCAGCGTCAGCCACGAGATCCGCACGCCG
>CACXEY010000151.1 GCA_902766695.1 uncultured bacterium | reverse complement strand
GGCGAAGACGGAGGGCGGGAAGCCGCGGCGGGTCGGGGGTTCGCCGGCGGCAAGGCCGATCTCGCGCTGGGCGCGGCCGAAGCGGGTGACGGAGTCCATGAGGAGGAGGACTTTCTTGCCCTTGTCGCGGAAGGATTCGGCGATGGCGGTGGCGACGTAGGCGGCCTTGAGGCGCTCCATGGCGGAGCGGTCGGAGGTGGAAATGACGAGGACGGATTTCTTGAGGCCCTCGGGGCCGAGGTCCTTCTCGATGAATTCGCGGACTTCGCGGCCGCGTTCGCCGATGAGGGCCAGGACGGTGACTTCGGCCTCGGTGTTGCGGATGATCTGCGCGAGAAGGGTGGATTTGCCGCCGCCCGCCGCGGCGAAGATGCCCATGCGCTGGCCTTCGCCGCAGGTGAGGAGTCCGTCGATGGCGCGGACGCCGAGGGAGATGGGGGTGGAGATGATGCGGCGTTCGAGGGGGGAGGGGGAGTCGGCGTAGACGGGATAGTAGCCGTCGGGACGGAGGGGGCCTTTGGTGTCGGCATCCATGGGGCGGCCGAGGCCGTCGAGGACGCGTCCGAGGAGGTTCGGGCCGACGGGGACCATCTGGACGCGGCGGGTGGGGATGACTTCGGTCTCGGCGCTGATGCCGATCATGGCGCCGAGGGCGGTCAGGAGGACGGCTTCCTTGGTGAAGCCGACGACTTCGGCCTGGACTTCGAGCCCTTCCCAGGGGTTACGCAGGATGCAGACTTCGCCGATCTTGACGCCCGGGACGGAGGCCTTGATGATGGTGCCGACGACCTGGATGACGCGGCCTTTGACGTCGATGGGCTGCGTATCCTCGACGGCGCGTTCCAAGACTTGCGGGATGTAGTCGAAAACGGTGCTCATGGAGTCATATCCTCGCCTTCAGTTGCGCGATTTCCGCGGAGTCCAGTTTCGTGAACGCGAAGCATTTGCGGCCCATGTCCTTCAGGGAGGCGCCGATGACGTAGAGGGTTTTGGCGTCGATGACGAGGAAGCGGTCGTGGAAGTTCGCGGACTCGCGGACGGAGAGGCCGCCGTATTGCTTGTTGAACGCGGCGATGTCGCCGGGGGAGAGTTTGTTGCCCTTGCGGGAGGTGACGATCTCGACCGCCACGCCCTTGGCCTTTTTCGAAAGGAGTTCGAGGGTTGCGACGTCCACCCAGTTGTCGATGAGGAGGATCGACTTCCTGGCGCTCCACACGTGGCGGGCGGCGAAGGCCTTGGCGTCGAAGACCTGTCCGTCGTAGAAGACGCCCCGGACGGGCGGCAGGGAGGTCTGGACGAAGAAATCGACCTTGTCCTCCAGGCCGGCGATTTTACGGTCGTGGTCGGCGAGGCGGCGGTCCACTTTGTCTTCGAGGTGGGCAAGGCGCTGGTTGAAGGCGTAGCCGCGGAGGAGGTAGTCCCGGAGGACGCCCGTCGCCCAGACGCGGAACTGGGTGGCCCGGAGGGAATTGACCCGGTAGCCGACGGCGATGATGGCGTCGAGATTGAAGAATTCCTGGACGCGGGCAACGGTCCGGGTGCCTTCAGGACGAACTGTTTCCATTTTGGAAACCGTTGCCGCCCGGTCGAGTTCGCCGGTCGCGAAGATGTTCTTCAGGTGCTTGCTGACGGCCGCCTTTTGCACGCCGAAAAGCTCGGCGATCTTCAGTTGGGTCAGCCAGATGCTCTCGTTGGAATACAGGGTTTCCAGCCGGATCGTTTCGTTCGGCTGGTAGACCACGATCGCGTTTTTCGCGCCGGGCATTGCTCCGTTTCCGGGTTCCGTCATTTCCCGAGATGCCTCTTGATGGATTGCTCGATGGCGGCGAGTTGGGTTTCGACGGAGGCGTCGGCGGCGCCGGCTTCGGTTTCGAGGACGCAGGCGGTGCCGGTCAGGCGGGGGTCTTCGACGACGTCCAGGGTCTCGATGGTGGGATAGGCGGCCTTGAGTTCGGCGACGCGGGCGGCGACGGCGGGCTTCATCTCGGGCGCGACCTTGAGGGTGACGGTGCGCTGGGTGCGGATGACGGCGTTCATGGTCTTGTGGACAATCTGCAGGACCATGGCTTCGTCGCCGACTTCGACGGTGAAGGTCTTGAGGGCCTTGAGGACGACGTCGGCCATCTTGCGTTCAACGCTCTCCATGAAGGCGACGGAGGAGTCGACGAGTTCGAGCTTCTTCATGGCCATTTCGAGTTTGGCGTCGGCAAGGCCTTTTTCGTAGCCGCGTTGTTTCTCGGCTTCGAAGGCGGCCTTGGCTTCTTCGCGGATGCGGGCGGCTTCGGCTTCGGCCGCGGCCAGGATGTCGGCGGCGCTGCGCGCGGTGGCGGCGTCGGCGGCCTTGACGAGGCGGCGGTCGGTGGAAAGGGGGACGCGGGGGTTGTTTAGGAGAAGCATAGGGCGTGGGCCTCGGGGAAACGGAGTTTCAGAAGGAGTTTGATGGTTTGATGGTTGGATGGTTCGATGGTTGGGCCGTCAGAGGAGGCCGGGGCGTCGGGGACGGGGGCGTCGGCGGGGAGTTTGAGGCGGAGGCGGTGGAGGAGGGAGGCGGGGAGGTGGGAGAGGGAGGCGTAGAGGAGGGTGAAGCCGAGGGTGCGGATGGCGGTGGGGGCGGTGTCGGT
>CACXEY010000150.1 GCA_902766695.1 uncultured bacterium | reverse complement strand
GCGACGGCGTGAACGACGCCCCCGCCCTCAAGAAGGCCGACATCGGCGTCGCGATGGGCCGCAGCGGCACCGACGTCGCCCGCGAGGTCGAGCGAGCGCGCGATGGCGTCGGCCGTGAGCGGGTGGTCGCCGGTGATCATGACGGTCCGGATGCCCGCGCGGTGGCCCGCCGCCAGCGCCTCCGCGACTTCGGCCCGCGGCGGGTCCATCAGGCCCGCGAGACCGCAGAAGACCAGGTCGCGTTCGACGGCGTCCGCGTCCCACCCGGCGGCGTCAGCGGGCAGGGGCCGGAAGGCGAGGCCGAGCACGCGCAAGCCGTCGCGCGCCATCGCGGCGTGGGCATTGCGGAAGCGGTCGCGGAGCGCGTCGCCGAGGGGGACCACGCGCCCGCCGGCCAGCACGCGCGAGCACAGCGGGAGCACCCCGTCGGGGGCGCCCTTGACGGCCGCCACGAGGGGGGACTCCGGGAACGGGGCGCCGCCGCGGTGGACCGTCGCCATGCGCTTGCGGGAGGAATCGAAGGGGTGCTCCGCCACGCGTCCGGGCAGGGCGTCCCTGGCGACGCCGTGGCGCATCGCCGCTTCGAGCAGCGCGGTCTCGGTGGGCAGGCCGACCAGCCGTCCGGCGCCTTCCGCGGAGGGCTTGGCGTCGTTGCAGAGCGCGGCGACGCGGTACAGCGGTCCGCTCTCGGCATCGGGAGCCTCCTCCGGCGCGGCGTCGCGCGACGCGGTGGCGATGCGCATGACGCGCATGCGGTTCTCGGTGAGCGTGCCCGTCTTGTCGGTGCAGATGACCGTGACGGAGCCCAGCGTCTCGACGGCCGGGAGCCGCCGTATGAGCGCCTGCCGCCGGAGCATCCGGCGGCCGCCCAGCGCGAGGGTCGCCGTCAGCACCGCGGGGAGGCCTTCGGGGACGACCGCGACGAGCAGCGATACCGCCGTCAGCAGGCTCGTCGCCAGGCCGCTGCCTCCGGCCAGGCCGATCACGAACACCACCGCGCCCGCCGCCGCGCCGACCCACGCGATGTGTTTTCCGGCCTGCGCCAGCTTGCGCTGGAGCGGCGTGCGCGTGTCGTCCATGTCGCGGATGAGGCCCGCGATGCGGCCGAGCTCCGTATCCATGCCCGTGCCGACCACGACGCCTTCCGCGCGGCCGCGGACCACCATCGTGCCCATCCACGCCTGGTTCGTGCGGTCGGCGGGCGCGAGCGGCGGGTCGGCGGGCAGCGGGGCGGCGGACTTGCGGGCGGCCTCGGATTCGCCGGTCAGCAGCGATTCGTCGATGGCGCACTGCGTGCAGTCGAGGAGGCGCAGGTCGGCGGGCACGGCGTGGCCGGGTTCCAGGCATACGACGTCGCCCGGCACCAGGTCGCGCGAGGGGAGCTCCGCGATGCCGCCGTCGCGGCGCACGCGCACCGTCGGGCACGCGAGCCGCTTCAGCGCCGCCATCGCCTGCTCCGCCCGGCGTTCCTGCAGGAAGCCCAGGATGCCGAACATCAGCACGATCGCGAGGATGGCGATGCCCTCCGTCCAGTTGCGCATCGCGAGCGACAGGACGGCCGCCGCGACCAGGATCAGGATCATCGGCTCGGCGAACTGCCCCAGCAGCATCTTCCACGCCGGCTCCGACGCGGCACCGGCGAGTTCGTTGGGGCCGTGCAGGGAGAGGCGTTCCGCGGCTTCGGCGGAGGAAAGGCCTCCGGGGCGGGAGCGGAGGGCCGCGAGGACGGCGTCGGCGGGCATCGTGTGGGGGCTGTTCATGGGTTGGAGGGGGCTGTATGCACGAACGGCACCCTGCCGGGCGCCGTCTTGAAACTGGAGGTGCGGACCGGGATCGAACCGGTGAATACGGATTTTGCAGACCCGCGCCTTACCACTTGGCTACCGCACCTTTTCACGTAAGGATGGGCGGCAAGATACCATGTTTCCCCGTCCTGTCAATCTTTCATCGGCATCCGTCACGGCGAGGCGGGCGGCGGCGGGGGCTTCGGTTGGCGGGCGGCGCGGGGCGGGGGAGGGGGGAGGGTGCGGGCTCGGCGGAGGGATTTGCGTCCGAACCGCTCGCGGATGCCGTCGGCCGTGCGGGCGAGGCGCGCCTGCTTGCCGCGGCGGGCTTCGGTGGCCGCGGAGGGCGCCGCGGGGGCGCCGGTCGCCGGATCGAAGAGGTCCAGCTGGCGCGGGCGGGGGGCGTCGCTGCCGAGGTCGCCCACGCCGAAGCCGATCAGGCGGACCGGATGCGAGAGGTCCATCGACCGGAACAGGTCGAGGGCCATCGCGCGGAGGTCTTCCTCCAGGTTCGTCGGACGGTAGAAGGGGCGCTGGCGGGTGAGGGTCTCGAACCCCTGCCAGCGGAGCTTGAGGCGGCCGAGGGAGGCGAGGCGCCCGTCGGTCCGGAGGCGCGCCGCCACGTCGTCCACCAGGTCGAACAGGGTGTCTTCGAGGACGGCGCGGGAGGTTTCGTCGCGCAGGAAGGTGTACTCGCGGGAGATGGTCTTTTCGCGGACGTCGAGTTCGATTTCGCGCGGATCGTCGCCGTAGGCGAGCGCCCGCAGGTGGGCGGCGCCGTGGGGGCCGGCGACGTGGCGGAGCAGGGCTTCCGGCGCGTCCTGGAGGTCGCCGATGGTGTGCAGCGCGGCCCGGTCGAGCGCCATGCGCATGACCTTGCCGACGCCCCATACGCGCGTCACCGGCAGCGGCCGCAGGAAGGCCGCGATTTCCGCCCGGCCGAAGGGCAGGACGGTCAGGCCGTCGGGTTTGCGGTACTCGCTGCCGAGCTTGGCCAGGAACTTGTTCGGCGCGACGCCCGCGGAGCAGGTCAGTCCGGTCTCGCGGCGGATGTCGGCGCGGATGCGCCCGGCGATTTCGCGCCCGTCGCCGTAGAAGCGGCGCGAGCCGGCGACTTCGAGGAAGGCTTCGTCGATGGAGAGGCCTTCGACGTACGGGGTGTAGCGGTTGAAGATGCCGAAGACCTGCGCCGACACCTGTTCGTAGCGCACCATGTCGGGCGGCACGAAGATGGCGTGGGGGCAGCGCCGCCCCGCCTCGGAGGAGGGCATCGCCGAGTGGATGCCGTATTCGCGGGCTTCGTAGGATGCGGTGGAGACGACGCCGCGCTGGTCCGGGGGCGCGCCGACCACGACGGGCTTGCCGCGCCATTCGGGATGGTCGCGCTGCTCGATCGCCGCGAAGAACGCGTCCATGTCCACGTGGACGAACACGCGCGGCGCGTCCGCCGGGATTTCCGGCCGCGCGCCGCCGTCCGTGCCTGCCGCCGCCATGGGGATGCCTTTACCAGACCACCGCTTCGTCCGCGCTGCCCGCCGCCGTGGCGTGCGCGCGGCGCGTGGCCGCGGAGGCGGCGCCCGGTTTCGGCTTCGGCTTGCCGGCGGGCGGCGAGGCCGGAGGCGGTTCCGGGGCGGGAACGGAAAGGGGCGCGAGGGCCGGCACAACCGGTTGGCGTGCGCTCACGCGCGGCACGAGCTTCGGACCGTCCGGGGCGGAGGGGCGCCGCGCCGCCGAGGCCGAGGCGTAGGGATCGGGCCGGGCCGGGGCGGCCGACGGCGGGGGCGGAGGCTCCGCCGCCCCCGCGGCGCCGCCGAAATCCACCGCGCGCCACGCGGCCCAGTCCAGCGGCATGTCGCCGCGGGAGACGGATGCCGAAACCAGCAGTTTCTGCGGGTTCCCCAGCAGCGCCAGCGGCACCGTGATGCCCAGCTCGTTGCCGTAGAGTCCATCGGGTATCGCCACCGCGGACGCGTCGAGCTTGCGGTCCAGGTCCGTCACCGCTTTCACCTTGCGGGGGACCATCCGCACGAGGATCTTCGGCATCTGCCCGAACGGCACGTCCGGCCGCCAGCCGTAAAAACGCAGTTCCGCGGCGGTGCGCGCCGGGACCGGCCGCGAGAAGCGGCAGACCATCGTCAGGTTCCGGCCGTCCGACGAAATGCGCCGGTCGAGGAAGTCCAGATCGTCGCCGCCGACCTGCGCTTCTTCGGCGTCCTGCTGGTCGGCGATCCTGCGCCAGGCCGGGTCTTCCGCCGCCAGGTCGTCGAGGAAGGCGTCGTCCTGCGCACAGGCGCCGGTGTCGCCGTCTTCCAGCTCCTCCCGGCCGACGCCGCCCGGCAGCACGATGTCGTCGAAGTCCCCGAACCACTCGCTCGTCCGCACGAAGGACGTCAGGTAGCCCGACGAATACAGGCACTGCGAGCGGTGCGCCTCCACCGCCGCCAGCTTGTTCGTCACCTGCCACGGCGCCAGCGAGAACACCTGCCAGCCGATTTCGTCCGATCCCGCCAGGAGCGGCGGCGGCGCGGCCTCCAGTTCCGGGTGCAGGCGCCGCGGCGCGGGCCAGCGGGAATAGTGGACCGGGTAGGCGAGGCGCTCGGGGGCGATGCCTTCCGACGCCAGGTCCCACAGCGCCACGCGCGCGAAGAGGTAGAGCGCCCGGTGGTCCACGTTGTGGTCCGCCGCGCTCGGCAGCGCCACGTGCGTCGGACGGAACTCGCGGATGACCTCCGTCAGGTCCTCCAGCAGATCCTCGCCCGCGTAGGCCGCGCCGGGGGTGCGGGCCTCGGGGTAGGGGACCGCCGTCGCGCGCGTCAGCATCGAGCGCAGCGGCGTCACGTCGCGCCAGTGGTCGTTCCAGATGTGCAGGGTCCCGAAATCCGGATAGCCCAGGAACACCAGGTCCGCCGACGGGTCCAACCCCAGCCGCCGCGCCGCCTCCCGGGCCTCGCCCATGCGGGTTTCGCCCATCCGCCGTACCGCGCCCGGCATCACCACCGGATGCTTGCGCACGAACAGGAACGCCAGCTCGTTGTTGTCGCCCATCGTCAGGAAGCACACCCTGACCGGAATCCCCAGCTCGACGGCCTCCTGGATGAGGCCGCCGGCGCCGATGGTCTCGTCGTCAGGATGCGGCGCCAGCACGAGCAGGCGCTCCTCCTCGTCGCCCAGCAGCAGCGGATCGGCATCCGGCAGCGCCGCCGCGCGCGCCGCCGCCGCCGCCAGCACGCACGCCGCCGCGGCGACCCCCAGCATCCGCCCCGCCCGATGGACCAACCGACACGTCTTCGTCTTCATGCCCCCACCATACAAAACGCCCCTCCCGAAACAAAGCCCAAATC
>CACXEY010000149.1 GCA_902766695.1 uncultured bacterium | reverse complement strand
GTAGCAAGCGCCCTTCGGCCGAGCGGTGCATTGTGCATTGTGAATTGTGCATTGCGCGGGCCCGTCAGGGGTGCGCGGGGGGCCAGCGCTTGGAGACGTAGTTGACGAGGTCGGGGCCGAGCATTTCGACGGTTTGGTTGCCGACGCGGACGTAGAAGCGTTTGTCGATGTAGACGGGTTCTTCGCCGGGACGGACTTTGACCATGCAGACGTCGTGGTCTTTGGCGCGGCGGCGCTGGATGGTGTAGAAGAGGATCGGGTTCTTGGTGGAAAGGCGCGAGCGGAGGCGGTTGTTGAGGTAGAGGGCGTAGCCGTCCCAGTTGGATTTGCCGCGGTCGACTCGCGGGTATTCGTCTTCGATGCCGCGGACGGTTCCGTCGTCGCGCACGCCGACGAGAAGGGTGCCGCCGGTGGGGGAGTTCATGAAGCCGGCGACGGAGCGGAAGATGCCGAAGGCGCCTTCGGGGAGGCAGTCCCTGGCGCCGCCGCCGGGCTTCTGGGGGGGCTTGAGGGTGCGTTCCTTGAATTCGACTTCGCGGGATTCGCCGCCGGCGACCAGGGCCATGAGTTCGGGGTCGGCCGCGAAGGCGGTGTATTCCTTGAGGCCGGTGCGGGTGAATTCTTCGCCGGGGGCGTTGAAGAGTTTGAAGAGGGGATAGGGGTCTTCGTCGCGGTCGAGGTGGAGGGCGACGAAGGTGAAGCGGTCGGCCAGGGCGGCGGCCGCCGCGCGGAGGCGTTCGGCGGTGGCCCCGCGGAAGGCGTCGCGCGCGAAGTCGCGCGCACGCAGGAGGTCGCCGCGGGCGGGGTGGGGGCCGCCGCGGACGAGGGCTTCGTAGAGGGCGCGGTCCTTGCGGGGGACGATGAGTTTGAGGGCGTCGTGGCCGTCGGGGCGGGTGTTGAGGAAGTGGGTGGAGGTGATTTCGCCGGCGAGGGCGGGGTCGGCGCCGGCGGCGGCTTCGTCGCGCAGGGCCAGCAGGATGGCGTGGAGGGTCATGATGCGGTGGGTGCCGTCGATGAGCAGCCGCTTGGCGCAGCCGTCGGGCGCGGGGGCGAGGTCCATCGCGACGGCGGCCCCGAGGAAGCAGCCGGCGGGCGGGTCGCGGAAGAGCGCGGCGATGTAGCCGGCGGTGCGCTCGCGCTTCCAGGAGTAGGGGCGCTGGAAGGACGGGGAGACGTATTTGACGCCGGGGGCGAAGAAGTCGCGCAGGGGGATTTCCTTGGCGTTCATGGCGGTCAGCCTCTCGCGGGGGCCTTGGTCTTGGCGCTGAAGCGGAGCTGCTGCCAGGCGAGGAGCGCCACGACGATGAACAGCAGCGTCGCGACGGCGCTCGCGAAGCCGAAGCGCGCGGCGCTGTCCTTGAAGGCCATGCGGAAGGTGTAGCTGACGAGGAGGTCGGTGGAGCCGGCGACGGTGGCGGAGCCCGGGATGTCGGGTTTGCCGCCGGTGAGCAGGTAGATCAGGGAGAAGTTGTTGAAGTTGAACGCGAAGCTCGCGATCAGCAGCGGGAACAGCGGCGGGAAGATCTGAGGGAGGGTGATGCGGTAGAAATTGGTCCAGGGGCCGGCGCCGTCGATGGCGGTCGCTTCGTAGAGGTCGTCGGGGACGGCCTGGAGCATGCCGGAGGAGATGATCAGCATGTAGGGGTAGCCGAGCCAGGTGTTGACGATGAGGATCATCAGCCGCGCCATCCACGGGTCGGTGAACCAGTGCGGCGAGAGGCCGAAGGCCGACAGCAGCGCGTTGATTTCGCCGAAGTTTTCGTTGAACAGGCCGCGGAACACCAGGATGGGGATGAAGGCCGGGATGGCGTAGGGGAGGATGAGGAGGGTGCGGTAGATGGCGCGCCCGCGAAGGGCCTTCCACTGGAGCAGGCACGCGAGCAGGACGCCCACCGCGAAGGTGATCGCCACCGACAGGAAGGCGAACGCCACGTTCCACCCGAAGATCCGCAGGAAGGGTGCCCGGAGCGCCGGGTCGGCGAAGAGCGAGCGGAAGTTTTCGCCGCCGACCCACACGCGCCAGCCGGGGCCGACGGGTTCGCGGGTGGTGGCGTCGACGTAGTTGCCGAGGGCGTCGTCGGGGACGAGGAGCTGTCCGGTGACGGCGTTGGAGAGGGTGCCGTCGGGGCTCTCGCTCCAGCGCGGGAGGCGCGGGGCGAGAGCGCGGAGCGACACGGGGACGAGCGGTACCGGTTCGCCCGGCGCCGCGAAGCGGGCCTTGGCGAGCCAGGGTTGCGCAGCCACGATCTCGCGGATGCCGGCGCGCTCGCCGGAGGGGGGCGTCGTGTTCAGTCCGAGGGGGATGGGCGTGCCGGACGCGGCCTCCTCTTCGGTGAAGGGGCGCGAGACGAGGCGGTTGCGGCCGAACTCGGCGCGGTCGAGGGGGACGACCAGCTGCCAGCGGCCCTCGTCGGGGACGTGGAGGCGGAAGGGGAGGTAGGTGCCGTCGGCCTCGTAGGTGTCCTGGGCGAACCAGGCGCGCACGCGGTCGCGGTCGAGCAGGTGGGTGCCGGAGAAGTTGGTGAAGGCGATGTACACCGTGTAAAGCAGCGGCATCAGCACGAACACCGCGAAGGTCGCCAGCCCGGGTAGCAGGTAGCGGGCCGCGTGCGTGCGGCGCGAGTTGTACACCCACGCCGCGAAGAGCGCGGCCGCCGCGAACGCCGCGCCGAGCACCGGCGCGCCGCCGAGGGCCATTCGCCCCGCGAGGGCGAGCGCGAGCAGGACGACGATCAGCCAGACGGAACGGGAAAAGAGCTTCATGGAATGCCACCCGGGATGGAACGGAACGCTTTCACGCCCCGCACTCTATCCCCAACGGGCGGAAGGGGCAAACCGAAAACGCGCAAGTGACAAGTGACGAGCTCCAGGCGCCGGAGGGGAGCCAGAGGGAGACGCCGCCGGAGGCGTCGGAGACGATGGCGTCGGTGCCGCAGCCGGCGGGGAGGCCGCCGAAGGCGACGGGAACGTTGGGCGCCAGGCCGCCGATTCCGGAGAAGCCCTAGATATCTAGATGGCTAGATATCTAGGGGGCGCGGCCGGGTCAGGGGGCGGTGTCGAGGAAGTAGAAGCGGATGGAGTCGGGGGTGGAGGTGCCGGTGAAGTCGAGGGGGAGGGTGTAGGTGACGGTGCCGTCGGGGGAGAGGGTGGGGGAGGTGGAGAGGGTGGTGAGGTCGCCGGAGACGAGATCGGCGGTTTGCCGGAGGGAGAGGGTGTCGAGGAAGCCGTGGGTCCAGGTGGCGGGAGTGGCGGTGACGGTCAGGGTCAGGGTGGTGGCGTCGGGGGAGAGGATGCTGGAGACGATGTCGAGGGATTCGAGGGAGAGGGCGGCGCCTTTCGTTGCCACGGGGGCGGCTCCGGTGAAGTCGATGGTGTATTCGTAGCCGTTGGCGGCGATGGTGTGGATGGAGGAAGATGTATGCGCAGGCGCGCGCGAGGAGGTGGCCGGGGTGACGCCGCTCCAGTCGCCGACGGGGAGCCAGAGGTAGACGCTGCCGGAGGCGTCGGAGACGATGGCGTCGGTGCCGTAGCCGGCGGGGAGGCCGCTGAAGGCGACGGGAACGTTGGGCGCCAGGTTGGTGACGGCGACGCAGTAGACTTGTTCGCTGGCGTTGGAGAAGGCGACGGCGGCGGCGCCGCCGAGGCGGAGGGAGCCGCCGGTGATCGTGACGGGGCAATCGGCGTCGCCGTCGAAGGCGAAGGTGCCGCCGGAGAAGGAGAAGGAGCCGGTTCCGCCGAGGAGGGTTCCGCCGCCGGCGAGGGAGAGGTTGGTGGGGGCGAGGGCGACGGCAACGCCGTCGG
>CACXEY010000148.1 GCA_902766695.1 uncultured bacterium | reverse complement strand
TGCAGACCTTGCGATTCCCATGTGGTAGGGCGGGCAGTCCCTGCCCGCCGGCCCCAGTCATGCCAAAGGCAGGCGCCGGATATGTGCGACGCATGTTTTCCCCAGGGCATGGCCGAATTGCATCCACTTGTCCAAAGACTTCCGCTCGCACGTTCCGGCTTCTGGCGGGCAGGGGACGGCCCGCCCTACCCTTTTGCACGAACGAAAACGCAATTTCTTCGCCCGACACCCCCCCCCCACAAAAAACCGGCCCCGGAAAACCGGGGCCGGTTGCCGCCATCAGGCGGATGGGATGGTGCCTGACCTTACTTCACGAAGATGAAGCGGAGGACGGCGTTCGGATCGTCCAGATCGAACTTCATCTCGGGCCACGTGGCCTGGTTCACCAGCTCTTCGCCAACCGGCTCGAAGCCGCTGTCACGGCTGCCGTTCCATTCCAGACGCTGGGCCTTGACGCCGGTGTATTCCGCCTCGAGATCCCCGGTGGCCTTCGCGGAGAAACCGTTGGAGAACTTGACATTCACGACCGTTGTCCCGTCGATGGTGGGCTCGTCGCTGGGATCCACCGTCGAGTGGATGAGGAAGTGGAAGTCGGCGGAAGGATCGAGGACGCCTTCGTGCGCGATGTAGACATTGGCCTCGCCCGCACCGACCACCGTGAGGTCGAACGCGCAAGCATCCTGGTTGGCCGCGTTGATTTCGATGGTCTGGGAGAGTTCGGGAATGCCCAGGACTCCCTCGGCGGGATCGACGGTCACGTAGTACGTGCCGAAGTGGGAAGGCGTGGCATGGACGGTTACCCAGATGGCACCCTGGTCGTCGTTGTACTCCCAGTTGTCGCTCGTCAGGTAGATGTACGGAGCCCGCGGAGTCACGTCGTACGTCGCCGCCGCCACCGAGTCGTCAACCGGCGTGGCCGTGATGGTGTACTTGGTGCCTTCACCTTCCGCCGGAAGGGCCTCTGCGGAGACCGTGACGGTGAACTCGGCTTCGTAGGTGCCCGTCAAGTTAACGCTGGTGGCGGAAAGAACCAGCCCGCCGTCATCCGGCGTGACCGAGAGGTTCACCACGCCGATGTCATCCGTCGTCGCGCCAATCGCGAACGTGTAGGGAACTTCCGCAACATCCGGATTGTACGTGGCCTCGGAGAAACCGATGGCGCGGACCTTGACCGGCTCTTCGACTTGCTCGATTGCGAGCTTGTTGAAGATGAAGTCGCTGGCGAGGTCGTAGCCGCCGATCACGATGCCCTGGAGGCCGTCGCCCCACGAACCGACACCGCTGTCGATGGAATACTGGAATACGTCGTCGGCGAATTCCGAACCCTCGTTGTACCCGGCAAGGGAGAGGGTGTAGTCGGAACCGTCGGCAGCGCGCTGCACCGATGCCACCACGCGGCGGGCGTTGGCGGACCAGCTGAGTTCCTGGCTGTCGCCGCTGTCGGCGTTCACGCCGACCTTGCCGCCGCTGGCCCAAATCTCGAAGCGGTTGTATGGCGTGCCATCCCAGATGCGGGCGAACTGGATGTAGCGGGAGCCGCCTTCCTGCGGGACGGCGAACTCGATGCTGGCCTTCTGCCCGGGCTGGAGGTCGTTGACGAACGGGCGGACGATCGCGTAGTCGGGATTGCTGCCGTTGGCATAGATCGCGAACGCGGAACCGTCGCTGAGGATGGCCGGGAAGCCGCCGTCGGCCGTGGTGATGATCGCCCCGCCGAACTCCGCGGAATCCTTGAACACGCCCCAGGCCTGGAACTTGTCGGTGCCTTCGCCAACCGCGGAGAAGTCAAACCCGTCGCTGTAGAGCGAGGCATCGTCGTAGGCGATGTAGTCGTCGTAGACCGGTGCTTCGGAGACGGTGATTTCCAGCTCGTTGAACGAGAGTCCTTCCGTGTCGTAGGGGGTGAGGGTGAAGGTCCCGGCGTTGAGGGCCGTGACGGTGAATGTGAGCGAGGTGGAAGCATCGATTTCCTGCGCCGTGTCGGGGTCGATGACGACCTTGGACGTGCCCGAGGCCTCCAAGCCTAGACTGTCGGTCATGCCGGTCGGAAGGGTGATGTCGAGGGTGTAGGTCGTCTCGACGCCGACGCGGATGGAGGTCGGGCCGCTGAGGGTGGCGCCGGCCTGCGGAACCGTGAAACCGTACTCCGTCATCGGAATGCCGGCGAAGAGCACTTGGGCCGTGGCCTTGCCGCCGCCGATGCCCGTGACCGTCCACGCGGCATACATGCCGTTCTCGCCCTGCGCCCAATCCTGCTTGGAGGCAATCCCGATGACCGATTCGTCGGAACTCGCCACCGTCACCAGGCTGTTGTCGAAACCGGCATCCTCGAAGAAGGGGCTGTCCACGTAGAACGTCCGCTCTTCGTCGACATCCACGTTCCAAGGCTCCTCGACGCCTTCGTCCCAGGGATTGCACGAGTAGGACGGACCTTTGACTTCGAAGCTGTCTCCGGCGATGCCTTCCGCGCTCGCCTTGATCGCCGCAACGTTCCCGTTGCCCTGGACCGCGGCCGTGACAACGAAAGTGACGCTGGACTCGCCGTCCGGAATCGTCACCGTGTCGGGAACCGCCGCGAATTCCGGATAGCTGCTCGTCAGCGCGACTTCCAAATCGCCGTCGGTGGACTTGCGGGTGAGCGTGAACTCAAGTTCGGCACTGGCCTTGGTGACCGCCCACGGCCCCTCCAGCTTCAGCGTGTCCGCCGGGGGAACGCCCTCGATCTTCAGGTCGTTGACGTAGAACGCGTAGTTCTCCACGTCCGCGCCGTCGTTCCAGTCCCAGCCGCCGGCGTAGAGGCCGATGCCGGTGAGTTTGGAGGAGGTTTCGACCTTCGTCGAATACT
Organism: uncultured bacterium; assembly: GCA_902766695.1. Classification (GTDB taxonomy): domain Bacteria; phylum Verrucomicrobiota; class Kiritimatiellia; order CAIQIC01; family Lenti-01; genus CACXEY01. The sequence continues at coordinate 2,158 of CACXEY010000148.1, read as the reverse complement.
CCAGGTCTTCGACGCCTTCCTCGGTGGAGGTGCGCTTGATGGCAATCTCGATGCCGTCCTCAAGCTGGGACACGGTCACTTCGGAAACCGCGTGCGGGGCCCAGTTGTTGGCGATGACGACCCCGTTGACGGAATACTCGTTGTCGCCGGACAGGTTGATGACGTTGATTTTGTCGGCATCGTCACGGCTGTTGTTGAGGAACAGGTCGAGACCGCGGTTGCCGGCGCAATAGGCGCAGGTGAACTTGAAGGTGAGGACATCGCCGGGATTCAGCGCATCGAAGCCGCGGTAGCCGTTGCAGTAGCCGTAGTGGTCTTCGACGCCGTCCTGGGCGAAACGGAAGGACACGCCGTTTTCGGAATTGATGTCGCCGCAGACACCCGCGGTCGAATCGGCGAGGGTCGGAGCCGCGTTCCAGAATTCCCAGGCACCGAAGCCCGATCCCAGATTCGCGCCGCTGACGAACGTTTCAGCCGTGTAGTTCGCGGCCGAATCCTCGGCCAGAACGTCCGCGGCGCTTTGCGTAGCCGCACCGGCGTAGGCCATCACGGCCGCCAATGCCAAACCCAACCATTTCCGTTTCATGTATGTATCTCCTCGCGGTGCACAACTCTTCCGCACCGATTGGAGCCCATACTGCCACTCCCGCGCGCGCCCATCAAGAGCAAAAATGGCACTCGCGCAAGTGCGGGGTGAATGGCCGCTTCCCGCCCGCAATGGCATGCGGGACAGGGCGGCAGAAGTCCGGCGTGCCGTTCTCCACGAGCCTCCTTTCGCTTCCGCCCCCCTTCCCCTTGGACCGACAGGCCCCGCCGCCTCCCGTTCCGCCGCCAGTACCCCCGTCCGATCCCCCAACTTTTGGAAACAGGAAAATACTTGATAAAACCCCTTCCGTTCCCCATACTCCCCCACCATGAAAGACATCCTCCGCAACGCCTCCGACCACACCCAATCCGTCTTCGACGCGGCCTGTTCCCCCTTCCGCGGCGGCAACGGGGCGCTCGGTCTCGCGTTCATGCCGGTGGTGCTCGGCGTGACGGCGACCGCGTTCCTCGGCTTCCTCGCCACCGAGACCGGCGCCGCGATCCTCGGCGAACTCCGCCGCCGCGGCCGTCTCCGCGCCCCGCACCCGGAGAGTCCGTCGCTGCGCGGCACGCCGACCGCGGAGGAACTGAAGGCCGATTGCGCGGTTTCGCCGCGCACCCTCCGCATGCGCCTGCGCCTCGGGTCGCGTCTGGCCGACCTCGAACCGGTGATCGACAGCGGCAACCGCTACCGCGAATCCCCGACCGGCGCCAAACGCATCCAGAGCCGCGGCCCCGGCCTTCGCGGCTATCTTGCCGACAACCGCATCGGCGCCAGCTACTCCACCCTCATGCGCTACCGCCTCCTCGCCCTCCGCCTCCGCCAGCTGCTGCAGCTCGATCCGCGCCTCCCCCTCGAATGGCTGCTCCCCGGCGAAGCCCCCGACCGCCCGCTCCCCGCCGACCTCCAGGTTCCCTGCTCCACCGCGCGCCGCCGCCTCTCCCGCCTCCTCCGCGGGAACTGGAACTTCGACCGCCTGCGCAAGCACGTCGACGCGGAGCTGGGCATTCCCGAGCTGCTGACCGTCCGACGGACCACCCGCCGCGCGAAGGAATCGGCCAGGACCCGCCGCCGGCTGGCAAAGCAAAAACCCATCCACCGCCAGTCGGTGGTGCTGGGCGACTACACCGTCACGTCCTCCCCGGGCCGCCTCGACGCGACGATGCGCGCCGTCGCCCGTTTCCTGTCGGAGAAGGACCTGTCGCCGCGACTCGCCGCGCACCGCGACCGTTTCGTCCGTTGGCTCGCCGACTCGTCGGGGCCGTGACCGTCAGGAGCGTTCGAGTTCGTCCTGGCGGCGGAGGGCGTCTTCCCAGAGGGCGGTCTGGGCGGCGAGGGCGGATTCGGCTTCCTTGAGGCGGGCGGCGGTGGCCTTGCGGTCGGCGGGGGTGAGGGAGGGGGTGCCGAGGGCGAGCTGGAGGTTCCCGATGTGCTCCTCCAAGGAGGCGATGGCGGTTTCGGCGTCGGCGATGGCTTTTTCGAGCTTCTTGAGTTCGTTGCGCGCGGCGCGGCGGTCGGCGAGGGCGGCGCGGCGGTCGGCCTTGGCGGCGGTGGCTTCGGCGGCGGCCGCGG
>CACXEY010000147.1 GCA_902766695.1 uncultured bacterium | reverse complement strand
CGCCCCCGCCGCCCCCCGCGCGCACGCCGCCGGCCTCAGCCCCTTCCCGCGCCCCCACAGCGCCAGCAGCCACGCCCCCAGCGCCAGGCACAGCCCGTGGAACGCATTCGTGAACCATTCCGCCGACACCTCCCGCAGCAGCGCGAACGACGGACGGAGCCCGCCGATTTCCGGCATCCCCGCGAGCATCCCGTCCACCCAGCGGTGAACGAGCGACGAGTCCACCATCCGCTTGTTCATGGAAATCAGCCCCACGTTGTCGTCCGTGCTGAACAGCAACGCCCCGTCCGGGAGTACCGCCCGGAACACCAGCACCGCGACCGCCGCGAACAGCGCCAGCCAGACCGCCCCGTGCCAAATCGTTTTACCTTGGGTTTGCTTCATGCCCGCCGATTTTACCTTTCCCTTCCCCCCGTCTCAACAAAAGATTGCACGCCGCCGTTGTCCGGCCCCGACCGCGCCGCCCTACCCCAGCCGCCCCCGGCGATGCATCACCAATTCCGCCAAGATCGACACCGCGATTTCCGCCGGTTCCACCCCGCCCATCCCCTTCAGGCCGATCGGACCCCGTATGCGCGAGACCGCGTCCGCCGGCAACCCCGCCTCTTCCACCAGCTGCCGGCGCCGCTCCGCTTGCGTCCCCGCGCTCCCCAGCAACCCCACGTAGCGGCACCCCGCCCGCAACGCACCGGCCAGCGCCGGGACGTCGAGTTTCGCATCGTGCGCCAGCACCGCCACCGCGTCCTCCGCCGACGCACCGGCCGCGGCCAGCCCCTCCTCCGGCCACTCGTGGATGACCGCCTCCGCGTCCGGGAACCGGTCCGCCCGCGCGTACTCCCGCCGGGGATCGACCACCGACACGCGCCATCCCGTGCGGGCCGCCAGCGCGCACAGCGAATCCGCGATGGGCGACGCCCCCACGATGATCAGCCGCGGCCGCGGCGCCACCTCCTCCAGGAACCACCGCACTCCGCCCGCATCCTCCCCCGTCCAGGTCCCTCCGCCCCGCCAGATCCGCGCCAGCCCCTCCTCCAGCCCCGACATGCCGTCCGGCGGCGCCTCCCCCTCGCGCCAGAAGAACTCCCCGCCCGCCGCATCCAGCCGCACGCACCGCACCGACCGCACCGATGGCGCCTCCGGCAACGGCTCCGGCAGCACCCGCAGCCATACGTCGATTTCCCCGCCGCACGAGAGCCCCACCTCCAGCGATTCCGCGAATGCCATCCCGTAATGGACCGTCCGCGGCTCCCCTTCCCCGCGCAGGAGCGCCAGCAGATGTTCCCGCAAATCGGTCTCGACGCATCCCATCGACACGCCGCCCGCCATCCGCCCCCGTTCGTCCACCCGCAACCGCGCCCCCGGCTGGCGGGGGGAGGAATGCTGGGTGCGGATCAGAAGGGCCTCGGCGACGCGCAATCCCGCATCCCGCCAAGCCCCGGTTTCCCGGTCGAGTGTCGTGGTATCCATGCGCCCGACCCTACCACACCCCGCCCCCCCCGCCAAGTCCCCCCGCGGCGCGGCGTCACGCCCCGGCGGCCTGGAGAAGGCCGAGGAGAACGGCGCAGGCGGTGTCGGTGCGGAGGATGCGCGGGCCCAGGGACAGCGGGGCGAAGCCGTGACGGCGGAAAAGGTCGACTTCGTCGGGAATCCACCCCCCTTCGGGACCAATGGCAAGGAGGGTGCGACCGAAGGACGGAAGGGAAGCCAGAGAGGTGGAAGCGGCGTCAGGATGTGCAATCCACCGGGAGGAGTACGCTGGAAGCGTGGGCAGGACGTCCTCGACCAACGGGCGCAGACGGCGGTGGATGCTCACTTCGGGCAGAAGTGTGTCGCCCGCCTGGCGCAAGCCTTCGAGAAGGCCCGCGCGAATCGTGGTGGGGTCGAGGGCGGGGGTGTCGAAGTAGCCGCGTTCGACCTTCCAGGCGTTCGCGATGAAGATGCGGCCGACGCCGAGGGAAGCGAGGACGGGCCAGAGTCGGCGCATGACCTTCGGCCGCGGCATCGCCAGCAGCAGGTCGATGCGCGGGCGCGGCGGCGGGGCGGGGTTCCATTCGGCGCGGAGGCGGATGGTGCCGTCGGGGTCGGTGCCCAGGACTTCGCCGATGCCGAGGGGGCCGTCGACGATGCCGAGGCGCAAACGCTGTCCTGGCGCCGCGTGCAGGACTTTGCGCACATGTCGCGCCTGGTCTCCGCGCAGGACGACGGGGCCATCGGGAGAGATGTCGGAAGGTTCAAGGAGAAGCCAGTTCATGGGTGGCAACCTTGGAACATGAGGCTTCCTAGAGTGGATTCGGAAACAATGTAGCCGCCGTCCATTGTGGCGCCACCTTTTCTTTCGCGGACGCGCAGAAGCGCGTCCCTCCCCGTGGAGAGCGCACGGGAGGG
>CACXEY010000146.1 GCA_902766695.1 uncultured bacterium | reverse complement strand
GGGATTTTCTCACGCAGAGGCGCAGAGAGAGGGAGACGCAGAGGCTTGGAAAGAGAGGGCTTGGAGGGGGATTTTCTCACGCGGAGGGCCGCCGTGTCGCCGGGGGCGTAGAGGAGCGCGTCCTGGCCGTCGGTCAGGATTTCGCCCTGGCCGTCCGCCGTGCTCGCGAGGATGGCGTTGCCCGCCGCCATCGCTTCGTAGAGGGTGTTGGGCGTTCCTTCGCGGTGGCTCGGGAAGATCTGCAGGTCCAGCGCGCGGATCCACGGCCAGATGTCGCTTTGGTAGCCCGCGAATTCGATGCGGTCCGCCAGGCCCAGCGCGCGGGCGCGATCGGCCAGCGCCGCCTGGTGGTAGCCGTCGCCGATCACCCAGAGGCGCCAGTCGCCGAGCGCGGACGGGTCGGCGGACGCGATGGCGGCCAGCGCTTCGAAGACGTCGGCGTGGCCCTTGTGGGGTTCGAGGCGGCCGGCGATGCCCATGAGGAAGGTGCCGCCGCCTGCGCCGTGCCCGGCCCGCAGCCGCGCGGAGGCGTCGGGGTCGGGCGGCGGAATGCGGCCGAGCGGGATGCCGCTGTAGAGGAGCTTGACCTTGTCGGCGGGCAGGTAGCGTTTGTCGATGGTGAAGCGGCGGGTGGATTCGCTGACGGCGAACGCGAGGTCGGTCCACGGCGCGAGCAGGCGCTCGACGGGCCGCTGGAACCACGGCACGGTACCGTAGTTGCACCGCTCGTGGACGATGGCCGGGATGCCCAGGATGCGCGCCGCGATCCGCCCCCACGTGCACGAGCCGTAGCCGTGCAGGTGCAGGATGCCGATCCGCAGCTCGCGGCAGATGCGCAGGAGTTTTTTGAGGTTGCGCGGATCGAGCTTTCCGTAGCCGAGGGAAAGCGGCTCGATGCCCGCCCGGCGGTAGCGCTCCAGCGCGGCCGCGCTCGGCTTCGCGCGGCTGCACAGCCACACCCGGAACGGCGGCCTGTCCAGCTCCGGCAGCCACAGCTCGAACGACCGCGCCACCCCGTGGAAGCTCGCCTCGTGGTTCCCGAAGTGCTCGCACAGGTGCAGGACGCGGATTTCGGCGGGGGCGGTCATTCGTCTTCTCCGAAGAGGTTGGCCCCCGGAATCCACTCGCCGAGCCACTTGGCGGAAGGCGGCAGGTTGACCAGGAGCGAGGCGGACACGATCAGCGGGAGGGAAACCCCATAGAAGTTGCCGGGCCTCACCGTCAACCCGATCCAAGCCAGAAGGACAAGACCGGGCAGTATCCAGCGGATTCTCCGCCGTCCCTGCCGCGCCTGCGCATCCGCATAGCAGAAAAGGACCATGGGCATCACCGGCGGATCCTCGTCGGGCAGGATGTCCTTGTAAGGAGTGTACGGAGCAACGATGGAGGCAATGAAACACCCGACGGCAAAGAGGACGAGGACATCCAGCAACGCGACGGCAAACAGCATCGTCCACGGCTTTTTGGTCTGGCGGTTCGTCGCGGTCACGGCGACGTCCTTTCACTTGCGCGGCGGCCGCGGCGGCGGGTAGGGCGGGCAGTCCCCTGCCCACCGCACGGAAGGGGCACGAAGGACTCCGTGCACGGTTGCCGCGCGGATGCGCATCCCATGCACGCGGCGGCGAGGGGACTCGCCGCCCTACCCGGGAGCGCGGGAGAGGTTTTTGCAACGGAACTCATTGCGTGTCCCTTTCGCTCTCTGGCGGCTCCTCTTCGGCGGGGCTCTCCTGTGCCCGCTCGTCCAGCGCGTCCCAAATGCCGGGCCATTTGAGGTAGGCGAAGTTCTCGCCCGAGTCCCGACGATAGTCGACCATCTCGCCTTGCCCGTTATAGACGATCACGGCTGGCCCTATGGGCGAGTAACTCATGGGCGTGAGGACGACCGCCGTGTAGCTCCTTCCGTCCTGGGTGAAGTCGACGATTTGGGTGACTTCGCCCGGTTCCGCCGCCAGCAGGGCGGCCTTGCCGGGATAGGAGCATAGGCGGTGGAATTTCCAGATGCCCGGCGTCTCCGGCAGGAAAACGAGCGCAATTATTGCGGCCAGCACGGCCGGAAGGGCAATCAACGTCTTGTAGACGATGCGCCAAATCTTCCACCACGCGGCAACCGGAAAGGACGCCTCGATGCAGGCAGCTTCCGCAAACCAGCGGCCCGAGGGCGGCAGGAACAGCAGGACTGCGGCACTCACCATCGGCAGGATGCCAATCAAACACCGCCAGCCGGGGAACGCCGTCAACAGGTCCAGGGACGCGACGGCGGTAAGAACGGCAAGCCAGCGGCCCCAGCGGTGGCCCCACCGCACTTCCATATCCAGGCACCCGAACCAGAGAAAAGCCATCAAGGCTGTCATGGCGTTTGCAGGGCCAAAGCGCCGGTTGATGCCATTGTACACCTGCAACGCCACGACGAGGACGCAGTACAAGTCGAGCAGCACGACGGCAACCCACACCGTCCAGGGTTTTGGAGGGAGGGGCGTTTTGCCGTTCATGGTTTCTCTTTTCGCCATCCGGCCCCCCATCCGCTCATTGCGCCGCGGCGCCCGCGCCCGCCGGGAAGAGTTCCTCGGGGAGGGGGACGAACTTGTAGGGGAAGGGCGGGATGGTTTCTTCCTTCCATTCCTTCTCTTCGACGCGCATGTCGTCGTCCGCGAGCGAGGTGGCGGAGATGCGTTCGGCGACTTCGGCCGCGGGCGGGGCCTTGGCGAGGGTGGCGTTCGGCGGGCGGACCTTCGAGAAGACCATGATGGAGTCGCGGCTGAGGTCCAGCGGCATGGTGGTCTGGCCGGCCGGCAGCTGGAGGCCTTCGCCCGGCTTGAGGCCGACGTTGTCGAAGTTCGGGTCGTAGGACGCCAGCCCGGAGTTGTAGTGGCAGAACCACGCGCCGCTCGACGGGAATTTCACCCCGTACTGCTTGAGCGGCTTGTCGGAGAAGTTCACGACGGCCACCGTCGCGGAATCCTTCGACGCCGACTTCTTCGTGCGCGACCAGGCGATGACCTTGGCCTCGTTGTCGCAGTGGACGACGCGCAGCGTCTCGCCCTTGAGCCCCTCCGTCCAGCCCTGCGCGTTGCGGCGCAGCTTGATGATGTCCGCCGTCGCCTTCAGGATCCCCGCGTTGGACTTGGCCTTGCTCCAGGGCAGCGGGACGCCGTCGGAGAAGTCCGGCGTGTCGTGCAGTTCGAAGCCTTGCAGGAACATGGGGTAGCCGGGGATCGTCATGACGATGCAGTTCGCCAGCAGCGCGAGGGAGCGGGCGCGCGTGCTGTCGGGGTTCGAGGGGTCGATGTACATCGGCAGGCGGTGGTGCATGTTCAGGTCGCCCGCGCTGTCGTGGCATTCGGCGAAGTTCACCCACTCCCACGACTGCGCCTCCAGCTCGCCCGCCAGGTTCTCCAGGTCGCGCGAGGCCGGGCCGGCGCGCACCAGCCCCGAGAGAGTCGTCTGGAACGCCGAATGCCACTGCGCCTGGAAGCCGACGCCGCCGTAGTCGAACGCGTGGTCCTCCGCGATGCGCAGGGCGTTGGGCGCGTTCTTGGCCAGCCAGGCGTTGACGTCGGAAAGCAGGCGGTCGCCGTCCGCGTTGTAGCCGGAGCCGGCCTGGTAGTAGCGGATGTTGTGGACGCTGTCCCAGCGGAAGCCGTCCAGGTGGTATTCGCGGATCCACATCCGGATGCTGTCCGCGATGAACGCCCGCACCTCCGGGTTGCCGAAGTCCGGGCGCGGCCCCCACTCCGTGCTGCCCCGCTCGGGGTCGGTGTAGAAGTAGGGCCAGCCTCCGCGGCCGGTCAGGTCCCACATGGCGATGTTGTCCGGGCCGTAGTGGTTGTGCACCACGTCCAGCAGCACCGCGATGCCGTTCGCGTGGCACGCCTCCACGAAGCGGCGCAGCGCGTCGCCGCCGCCGTAGCTCGACTCCACCGCGTAGAGGTCGCTCGGATTGTACCCCCACGAGCGGTCGCCCGGGAACTCGTTCACCGGCATCAGCTGCACGCAGTTGATCCCGAGGCCCTTGAGGTAGGGGATGCGCTTGATGGCCTTGTCCAGCGGCGCGTCGTGGCCCGGGATGCCCGCCGCGAAGGTGCTCGGATGCAGCTCGTACATCACGAGGTCCTCCTTCGGCGGCATCTTCCAGGTGGCCTCCGTCGCGGCCCACTTGTAGGCGGCGGGGTCGGCGACGTAGGAGAGGTTGCGGTCCGCATCCACAGCCCGCGCGCGCGGATCGCGGTGGATGTGGCCGTCCGCGTGGAAATTGTACGCCGTGCCCGCGTGCGCGCGCGTGGTGAAGCTCCAGTAGCCGGGCCGCCCCGCCTCCGGCTGCATCGGATGCGGCTTCGTGCCCGTGGCCTCGCTCCAGACCGCCACGCTCCGCGCCTCCGGCGCCCACAGCCGGAACGTCACCGAATTGCCCTGCAGCGTCGCGCCGACCGACGTCGCCGCATCCG
>CACXEY010000145.1 GCA_902766695.1 uncultured bacterium | reverse complement strand
GCGCTGCCGGCCCAACCGGAAGAACCGCCGGTCACGCTCACCGCGATGTCGCCGAGCAGGTACACGCTGCCGCACGCGCCGCCGTCCGAACCGTCGCCGCGGCCCGCATCGCCCGCTTTTCCGTCACCCGCGAACGAGGAGGTCTCGTCCGAGTCCCTCTCCTCGCCGCCGCCACCGGAACCGCCCTGGGAGCCATTGCCGCCGCCCCCCCCGATGCCGGCGCCCGCACCGCCGCCGCCGTCGCCGCCCTTGCCGCCGTCTCCGGTGTTGAGCTTGTCGTTGTCGTCGGAGTTGCGCCATGAACTGCCGCCGGTCGAGCCGTTTCCGCCGTTGGCCGCATTGCCGCCGGTCGCCGTCAGCGTGCCCTTGCCGGTGACGTAGAGCGTCATGTCGCCGGGCAGCTCGATGCCCGCGCCGGCGCCGGAGCGCCCGGACCCATTGCCGCCCTTCACCGTGAGCGAGCTTCCGGCGGGAATGTCGATGACGACCCGCTGGCCGGTGACGGTCCCGCCGCCGGACTTCACCTTCAGGGCGGGCTGGGCATTCCCGCCGGTGATGCTGACGTTGCCCTCCACGGTGTACACCCGCCCGCCGTAGATTTCCCGGGTGTTCCTGTCGATCGTACCCGTGCCCATGTCGGCGCTGCTTGTCGCGGCGCACAGCACCGCGGCAAGCAACACCGACGGGGTTGAAAGGTTGAAAAGTTGAAAAGTTGAAAAAATCTTTTGTATGGCCTTCATCGTCTTGTCCTTGTGGCAACTTGTGTTCTGCAAATTCTTCATCCTCTTCACCCCTTCAACCTTTCAACCCTCAACCCTTCGACTTTTCAACCTTTCAACCTTTCAACTTTTCAACCTTTCAACTTTTCAACCCCCTCAGGGATTTCCGAACGCCGTTCCGTAAATCGTCTGCGCGCCGCCGCCCGAGATCTTGCCGCCGGCGGGCACGATGACGCTGAACGCGCCGTCGGCGCCCTCGTAGGTGAGGATCATGTCGCACGGCGCGGAGTTCGTCGCGTAGGTGAAACTGTTCTGGGTGAAGCTGGACGGCCAGCTCGGGCGGGGCGCCTGCACGCCGCGGACCGTGATTTCCGTCGCGCCGCCGCCGAGTTCGCGCGTCTGGCCGGGGCCGAGCGAGGTGAGGGTGCAGGCGGGGGGGAAGGCCGCGAGGGTGGCGCCCTTCTGGACCGTGACTTCGCCGACGGCGGCCGTGTCGATGTCCACGCCCTCCGCGTAGGCGCCGGTGGGGGCGTAGACGACGTCCGCGGCCTTCGCGCGCGCGGCGCGGGCCGCCCGCACCTCGGTGGAGAGCCGCTGGCGCGGCTTGAGCTCCGGCGCGTCCGGCGGCGTCAGGCCGATTTCCGGCGTGCCCTTGACGGCGCCCAGCGCGTCGGCCAGCGTGTAGCCGATGCCGTCCGGGTCGTTGCCGTTGCCGTCGGCGAGCTCGGCGTAGAACACGCCTTCCGGGTCGACCTGCACGCGCATCGTCCGCGCCCACAGCGCCCGACCGGGCGCCTCCGAGTCGTAGAGCCGGAACGTCAGCTCCAGCGCCGCCCCGTTCCCGTACCCGCCGGACCGCGTCAGCACGCCGCGGTAGGTCAAAACCTGCGGCACCTCGGCGAACGCCGTCGCGGCCCAAGCCGCCGCCGCCAAAACCAAAAACGCCTTCATTCTCATCGTTTCGTTCCTTTCATGCAAATTCCGGGCCGCCGTTTGCAGTCGATTGCATTCGAGAGCAGTCGATTCCACCGATTCCATCGATTCATTCGATTCCATCGATTCCATCGCCCTCGTCGCCCTCGTCATTTCGTCGCCCTCGTCGTTTCGTCCCCTCACTCCAGCTCCCCCGCCTTGAACACGCGCCGGAGCGAGAACGTCCCCACCGACTTGACCGGCCCCTTCGCGAGCAGGCCCGTCACCTCCCAGGTCACGACGCCCGAGGTCGTCTCGTCGGCGTTGTAGGGGAAGACCACCGGCTTCGAGGCGTCGCCCTGCTCGTGCCAGGAGAGGACGAGGCGGTTGCCGATGCTCCAGAGCTCGGGCTTGATGGGGTCCGCGTAGTTCGAGAAGTCGTCGCCCGACGGCGCGTCGCCGCCGTAGTCCGCCGTCTTGCCGTCGTGGTCGGGGTGCCAGGCGTGGCGGAACGGATTGTCCCGCGCCTTCTCGCCGACCGTCCACGAAAACTCCGCCGCGTCGCCGAACGCCGCCCCCGCCGCCGCCGCGACGGCCGGCGTGTCCACGCTCATCATCACCGTCGAGAAGCGCGACGGGTGGGCGACCTCCGGCGGGACGCCATCCAGCTCCCGGAAGAGCCGCGCCGCGCCGTCTTCGCCGTAACCCGCCGCCACGCGCTGCAGCAGCGTGCACGTGCCGTCGGCGGCCACGTGCACCATGACGTCCATCTCCAGCCTCCCGCCGGCCAGCGCCGGCACCGCGTCGTAGAGCCCCGAAACGCGCGTGAGCGCGATCTGCCCCACCCAGAGCCCCGCCGGGTAGGCGGCGGCGTCCGACGGCGCGGCCTCCACCGCGATCGGAAGGCGCACCCGCATCTTGCTCCCGCCGAGGTCCTCCACGACCAGGATCGCCCCGTATTCCTTCCCCTCCTCCAGCCGCGAGCGGTCCAGGCAAAAAACCTGCTCCGCCACCGCGTCCGGCTCCAGCGCGACCGTCCAGGCGGCCGACTCCGCGACCTCCTCGAACGCCGCGCCGTCCAGCGCGTCCGTGCGCGGCAGCCGCCGCGAAAGGGGCGGCAGCTCCTCGCCGGTCGACGAGCGCTCCACCGAAAACCCGAACTCGCGCGCCTTCGTGCCGCAGTTCCGCACCTTGACCGACGCATAGGGCGCCCCCCCGCCGAAGGCCACCGCCTCCCCCTCCACGCCGATCACGCCCGGCCACTCCCCGGCGCGCGCCGCCGTCAGCGCGTAGGCCTTGCCGGCGGCGATCGTCGGCGGCCGGCCGAAGCCCCCCTTCTCCGCGTTCACCAGGTCCGGCCCCTCCTCCGTGTCCGTGCCGCCGATCGAATAGATCGCCCGCCCCGTCTTCGACAACCCGAACGGACCCTCCCCGAAGTACCCCTGGATCGACACCTCGGCGCTGCCCGACGAAACCCCCGCCAGGTTGAAGAACTCGTTCGTTTCCGAAGCCAGCACCTTCCGCCACGTCATCCGCGGCACGCACGGCACCCCGTCGAACGACAGCGTCGCCGCGTTCGTCGCGTACAGCAGGAACGCCTTGCCGCCCACGATCCCCTGGAGCGTCGACACCGGTTCGCCGCGCACCCACGTCAGGAACTCCACCGGCGCCTGCACGATCTCCCGGCCCTCCGCGTCGTACTGCGCCGTCGCCGCGTCCGCGTCGCTCCGGTACGCCGCCGCGGCGGCCACCGGCGTGTCGCGGAAGAACTCGTCGCACGTCGCCGCCACCGGCGTCGATTCGATGTACACCGCGTTCCACCCCTCCGTCAGCGTCAGCGTCTCCCTCACGTGCGGCTCGCCGAACGCCGCCAGCGGCAAAAGCACCAATCCCGCCAAAAAGATGTTCCTCTTCATGACCATCCTCTTCTCTCGTCTCTCGTCACTCGTCTCTCGTCACCCGTCGTCCGCGCTACTGCGCTTCGACCCGGAAGAAGCCTCCGCTCGCGCCATCCGCCGGCACGATGAAAATCACCGTCTCCCCCGGCTCCCCGTCCTCGCCGGCGGCGACCACCTGTTCCAGCTCCGCCTCCGCGGCGCCGCGGCGCACGTACTGCCGCCCCCAGCCCGGCTGCGCGAGCGAATCCGACGACGAAACCGCGTACACGTGCCCGCCAACGTGCTCGAACCGCAGCGCCAGCTTCCCTTCCTCCGCCGCGGCGAAGCCCGTCACGTGCAGGAAATCCGTTTCGTCGAACGGGATCGTCCCTGCGACGAACTCCTCGTAATTGCTAGCCCCGTCCCCGTCGTAGTCCGCCCACGGATCGTACGTCCCGCCCTTCCCGAGCGCATCGAGGAACGCCTGGGCCTCCGCGATGTAGTCCACCGGGATCTCCACGACCGACCCGTCCGCCGGATTCTCGTACTCCCGCACCTCCGCGCAGTTGAACGTCACCTTGCCGACGCGCACCGGCGAATCCACCTTGAGAGAATTCGGCACGTCCAGCGACCCCTCCGGCGTCCAGAGCACGCAGTCGAGCCACTCCCCGACCTCGCAGGACCTCGCGGTGGGGACCGACGATACGGGGATCGCGAGCACGAAATTCACCCCTTCCGCGTCCGCGTCGGCGACGGCCGCCTCGGCGATGACCGTCCCGTCCGCCCGCTGCGCCCGCACGGCGGCCTCCCCGAAATCCCGGAGCACCGTGTTGTACTCGCCGCGGAACGTCCCCTTGACGAGATACGTCCCGTACGGCATCACCGCCGCCTCCGCGACGGCCGCCGCCGCCAACACCGCCGCCGCAACGGCCCACCGGAAAGGTTTCATCGCATTCATCATCATCTTCGCACCTCTTTCGGACCGCACGGCGGCACGCACGCCGACCCTGCGCCCACTCGGCGCCCAAACCCGCAACATGCAGACATCGTGCTCATACCCCGATTGTACCCTCCCCTCCCCTCCCCCGCAATCCCAAACCGCCCCGCCGCGCTTTTTCGCATTGGGAAGAAAGGATTGGGATTTTCAGACGGGAACCCAGACTTTTCCTCCGCGCGAAGCCGTGCTGGGTGGACGGGGAAAGTTCTTGACGCGCGTAATCTTTTCGGGTTTGGGGTGTAGTGAGAGCAGCAAAGGAGAATGACCATGGCACTCGAAATCAATGCCCAGTTCAAGCAGTTCGTGCAGTTCGCCCAGCAGCAGCCGGACGGGGAGGCCGTCGCCCGAACCGCTCCCGGCCCCGAAGGGGAGGGTCCTCTCGCCGGACGCGCCGTCACGGCCGCCCTCGACGACAAGTACGGCGTGTTCAAGCGCTCCGTCAAGATCCGGGACCGGAACAACGAAGCCCGCGACCTCTTCCGCCAGTCGGTCAACGCCATCTTCGGCGGCGCCGAGAACCTCCCCCAGAGCGTCAAGGACGCCATGCATCTCGGCGAATACGACAACCAGGGCCTGCCGCTCACCGCGCGCAACATCCTGTCCGTGCACAAGGCCATTCTCCAGTACAAGGCGGCGGTGGAGGTGGACCGCGCGCTCGAGCACCTCAACGACCTGCTCCTGGATTCGATGTTCCGCGCGCACCGCGCCCGCCCGCTCAAACTTTCTTCCGTGCAGCGCCAGACGGCCGCCCGGGCCGTCGCCAAGTCCGCCCGGGACCTGTCCGGCAAGGGCCTCCGCATCCTCGCCAACTACGTCACGATCGCCGCCGCCAGGGGGTACGAGCCGGACGCCGTCGCCACGGAAATCCAGAAGGTGTTCGCCCCGGTCCGCGACATCCGGCCGGGGGACGCACGGCTCGCGGAGTTCGAGCGGCAGCTGCTCGCCCGCGGGCAGGAGCGGCTCGCGGACGAACTGGTCCGGGAAAAGGCGGGGCGGGCCGACCCGGACGACGTCTCCGGCGCTTTCGCCCAGGCCAGCCCGCAAAACCCCGTCACCATCAACGGCAAGGAGTTCCCGGACGGTCCGGCGGCCGCGGAAGAGTTCAATGCCCGTGTCCCGCCCGCCCACCGGAAGGCCCTCGCCCGCTTCTTCGCCCGGACGGGCAACGATCCGGTGGTGGCCATGTCGGCGCGGACCGCCCCGTACGACGAGGTCATGAAGGGGCCGGGGGCGGAACGGTTCGCCTCGTTCGATACGTCCGCCGGCTCGTGCTTCGGGACCTGGCCGGTCGAGCCCGCCGAACCGAAACGCTCGATCGAGGTCTCCGAAGACGGAAAACGCGCGACGTTGACGGTCGAAACCCCCGCTCGCCTGAAATTCGGCATCAAGGGATCGGGCGAGGATGCATCGTTGCCCACCGGCGGCATCGCCTGGAAGCAGGAGTTCGTCTTCGACCTGGGCGGCCCGGAAGCGATCCTGACCGCGGCCCGCATCGGCCAGGAACTGGACGTGTAGGGCCGGGAACGGGTGGGGCGGAGCAGGCGGTTTTCCGCCATCTTGCGCGACCGGTTCGTGATTTTGGCGGCAAGCAGTCGCGCGGAAACACGGCCCTCCCCGCGGGGGACTTCCGTCAGGGCAGGAAGTCGCCCTTCCGCAGCTTCTCCGGCAGGTACGTCTCCAGCACGAAGTTCAGCCCGTGCTTCGCGAAGGCCTGCTGCTCGATACGGACCCCCATCTTGAGCATCTGGTTGAGGACGGCCTGCCATTCCTTGTGGTGGAGGATGAAGGGGTCGTTCTTCAGCGCGTCCCTCGCGCGCTTGACGTCCGCTTCCTCCAGCGGATGCGTCGCGTCTTCGAGGTTGTAGTCGAGGATGTCCTGCGGCGTCACGCCGAGGTAGTGCGCCTGCGGCACGCAGAAGAAGCGGTTGATGTGCGCGGCCTGCCCGGACCCGACCTTCAGCGTCCGGTAGATGTTGCAGTACCCGTACGGGTCGCCGTCGGTGAACGCCAGCACCGGCAGCTTCCGGTCGTCCGCCAGCCGCCGCACGAACCGGCGGCACGCGCGCGTCGGGACGCCGCTCATCGAGATCAGGACGCAGTTCGCCGTCTCGAAGTAGCGGTGGTGCACGAGGCGCTGGAACAGCGACGACGTCTCCACCACCAGCACCAGCCTGGCGCTCGTCTCGAACCGCAAATGCTCCACCCGCGACGGGATGCTCCACGCGCCGGTCCCCAGCCCCGCGCAGTCGATCCGCACGTCGCGCCCGCTCACCGGGTCGCGGTCGATGACCGTCAGCGGCCCGCACACGTCCCCGCCGCGCTCCTCGGGAATGTACCCGAGCTGCTCGCGGTTGACGCCCAGCATCGCCTCCATGTCGTCCAGCAGCGTGTCGCTCTCCGGCTGCGCGTCGAAGCGGCATTCGCCCCAGCTCTTGCTGTTGTAGTACACCTCGCGCTTGCCCGCGATGTCGTTGCGGTCCAGCAGGTCGTTTTTCGTCGTCGCCAGCAGACGCATCGACTGGGCAAAGGTCTTGACCGTGTTGTACGTCAGCGTCCGCGTGGACTTCTTGTCCAGGATTTCGAAATGCCCGCGCTTCGCGTCGTAGCGCACGTTCGAGAGCGACCGCACCGGGAAGCTCATCGACGGCTTGCGCCCGCGCAAAATCGCGCTCCGTATGCTCTCCGCCGTCTCGGCGATGCGCTGCGATGCCTTGTGCCGCTCGGCTTCGCCGGCGGGAGGCGCGGATGGGGTGCTCTGCTTGCTCATGGGGTCCTCGTTCTCCTAGTATCCCTTCCAGCATCGCACGCCCCCGGCCCCTTGGCGACACTTTTCCGACGGTTCGCGTTGGGAGTCGTCCGGCGGGAACCTCGCGATTTCCCCGGCTCTGGGATGCGAGTAGGGCGGGCAGTCCCTGCCCGCCGGAGCCCGTCATGCCGAAGGCCGTTTCCGGAAATGTGCGGACGCATGGTTCCCCGAATGGCATCCGCACGTCCAACGACTTTCACTTGCACGTTCAAGTTTCCGGCGGCGAGGGGACTCGCCGCCCTACCGGCTTCGCGCGAACGAAAGCACGGGGAATTCGTCTGGAACCTCCCACCCCTTCTTCCAAATGGAAACGCCCCGGGGGCCCGACCTCTGGGCGGGCCGTGCGGCAGGATGGCCCATGACGGGCCGCCCGGAGGTCGGCCCCTGCCGGCCAGCCGCACCAGGCAACAGACAGGGGGCACCTGACATCCCTTTGGATTCAACAGTTCAGATTTGGGCGTGAAGGCATCGGATCAATCTGTCCTCCACCCCGTTGGAGTTATCAGGCGAATACCTTGCGATTTCCCAGGCACAGGGATGGGTAGGGCGGGCAGTCCCTGCCCGCCGGAGCCCGTCATGCCAAAGGCCGTTTCCGGAAATGAGCGGACGCATGTTTCCCCGAATGGCATCCGCACGTCCAACGACATTCACTTGCACGTTCCGGTTTCCCGGCGGCGAGGGGACTCGCCGCCCTACCGGCTTCGCGCGAACGAAAACACGGGGGGCATCTGAAATCTCCCGCCCCTTCTTCCAAATGGAAACGCCCCGGGGTGCCGGCAGGGTCCGGCCAGAAATCGCAAGGTTCCCGCAGGACGACTCCAACGTCACAATCCCGTCCTGCGCCCAAGGCCCCGGCCTGCCAAATCCGGTGTTTCCCGCGAGGGGAAGGTCTGGTATCTTCGGCGGGCATGAAGGTTTTTTCCCCGATACGGGCCGCGTGCCGGCTCGCGGCCGCCCTCCTGTTCCTCTGCCTGCCGGCGGCGGACGCGGAATGGCGCGGGGGGACCGTGCTCGAATTCGCCGGCGGGCGCGTGACCTGCATCGTCGCGGAAGACGGCGGCGACGCCCTCGCCGCGGCCGCCGACATCGGCATGGCGGCGGCGCTCCGCCTCCTGCCGCCGCCGGACGCCCCGGCGACCGTCACCGTGCGTCTCCTCGCCCCGCCCCCCTTCTACAAGCGCTGGCTCGGCGGCACCGCCGCCGCCCCGCACGGCTACCAGAGCGGCGGGGAGATCGCGGTACGGCCCGAGTCCGACCGCGTGAAGCTCGCCTTCCGTCTCGGCCACGAGGCCACGCACTGGCTAATCGCCCGGACGCATCCCCGGCGTCCGCCGCTGTGGCTCGACGAAGGCCTCGCGCAGCTCGTCGGCGCCCGCGCCGCCGCCGCCGCCGGCCGTACCGAGAAGCGCGGCCTCGCCCGCACGCCGCCCGACGGCTGGGAAGCCTGCGCCCTCTCCCTCGACGCCCTGTCCGCCGCCACCGCCTACGGCGACTCCCCCGCCGCCGCCGGTGCCTTCTATTGGCAGGCGGAACGCCTGGTGGACGCCCTCCTCGAGCGCCTCGGCCGCGACGACTTCCTCGAATACCTCGCCCTCCTCTCCTCCCCCGTCGACCCCTCCTGGCAGGAGCCGCTCCGCACCCGCTGGTGGTTCAACGACGCCGACTTCGACGCGCTCGCCCGCACCATCGCCCCACCCCAACCCACGGCCCCGTGACATGACCGACGCCCCCCATTCCGCCGCCGCCGCCCCCCTCCCCGACCGCGCCTGGCTGGTCGCCGCGCCCCTCGCCGACACCCCGGCCGCCATCTCCGAAGAGACCCTCCGCGAGCTCCGCTCCCTCGCGAAAACGGCCGGCGCCGAGACCGTCGGCGAAACCGTGTGCCGCCTCCGCGCGGTCCATCCGGCGACCTACATCGGCCGCGGCCGCGCCGCCGCACTCGCCGACGCCGCACACGAGGCAGGCGCCACGCTGGTGATCTTCGACGAAGACCTCTCCCCGGCGCAAGGCCGCGCCCTGGAAGACGCGATCGGCCTGCGCGTGGTGGACCGCACCCAGCTGATCCTGGACATCTTCGCCCAGCGCGCCCGCACCCTCGAAGGCCGCCTCCAGGTCGAGCTCGCCCAGCTCCGCTACCTCCTCCCCCGCCTGCGCGGCCTCTGGACGCACCTCGAACGCCAGAAGGGCGGCATCGGCCTCAAGGGCCCCGGCGAGAAGCAGCTCGAACTCGACCGCCGCCGCATCGAGCAGCGCATCACGCGCATCCGCGAACGCCTCGTCCAGGTCCGCCAGCACCGCGCCGAACTCCGCCGCGCGCGCCGCCGCCACGGCTGGTCCCTGCTGACGCTCGTCGGCTACACCAACGCCGGCAAATCGACCCTTCTCAATCTGCTGGCCGGCTCCGAAGTCCTGGCCGACGACAAACTCTTCGCGACCCTCGACCCCACCACGCGCCAGATCGCCCTCCCCGGCTGCCAGCCCTGCCTGCTGACCGATACCGTCGGATTCATCCGCAAGCTCCCGCACCACCTCGTCGAGGCCTTCAAGGCGACGCTGGAGGAAGTCAACGAAGCCGATCTGCTCGTGCACGTCATCGACGCCTCCCATCCGCGCGCGGAAGAGCAGATCGAAGCCGTCGAGCAGGTCCTCGCCGACCTCGGCGCCCGCGGCAAGCCCGTGCTGGCGGTATTCAACAAGACCGACATCGAACGCGGCCGCAACCAGGCCATCCGCCTCTCCGACCGCTTCCCGCACGCCATCGCGATATCCGCGCGCACGGGCGAAGGCATCCGCCGCCTTCTCGACACCGTCACCGACATGCTCCGCGACCGCACCGTCCGCCTGCGCCTGAGCGTGCCCGCCGCCGACGGCCGCTTCCTGGCGCGCCTCCACGCCCTGGGCCGCGTCGAAAGCCAGCGCGTGCGCGGCCAGCGGCTGCACCTCGTCGTCGCGCTGCCCGCCGCCAAGGCCGCCGCCATCCCGCCCGCGTACATCCTGCCCGACCGCGGCAAGGAGGACGCCCCGTGAGCAAGCCCCGCATCGTCTTCGTCCTCTCCGGCTACGGCAAGGTCCTCCGCGGCGCCGAGCAGTTCGTCGCCGCCCTCGCCACCCGCCTCTCCGGCCGCTACGACGTCGCCGTCCTCGGCGGCGGCCCCGCCTCCCCCGACGCCCCCTGCTCCATCCCCCTCCGCTTCCCCGACCGCTTCAACCGCCTCGCCGTCGCCGCCAACAAAACCCCCGGTCTCGGCCACTTCCTCCGCCTCTTCCAGCTCGACCCCCTCAACTGGGAATGGCTCTTCTGCGCCCTCGCCGCGAAAAAATGGCTGTTGAAGAATCCCTGCGACCTCCTCGTCACCGAAGGCGCCCGCTGGGGCGGCCTCCTCGGACGCTGGGCGCACCGCCGCTTCGGCATCCCCGTCGTCGACGTCGCCCACGGCGCCCCCAGCCGCTGGGAGATCGCCGCCGCCCGCTGCCGCCCGCAGGCCTACGTCGGCCTGACCCGCGCCGCCACCGACGCCGTCGCCGCCCGGGTTCCCGGCCTCGCCACCCATGTCATCCCCATCGGCATCGACCTCGACCGATTCTCCCCCGACGGTCCCCGCGAAGACCTGCCCCTCCGGCGCCCCGTCGCCCTGGCCGTCGGCGCCCTCGAACCCCTCAAAGGCATGGACACCCTCGTCCGCGCCGTCGCCGCCCGCCCCACCGGGTCCCTCGTCATCCTCGGCCGCGGCCCGCAGCACGACGAACTCGCCGCCCTCGGACAAACCCTCCTCGGCCCCTCCCGCTTCCTCCTCGCGTCCGCCCCCCCCGACGCCATGCCCCGCTGGTACCGTGCCGCCGACCTCTTCCTCTCCGCCTCCGCGAGCGAAGCCTTCGCCCTGACCTTCCTCGAAGCCCTCGCCTGCGGCCTGCCCATCGTGACCCTCGACGAAGAATTCCGCCGCGAACAGCTCCAGACCCACGCCGTGCTCCTCCCCGTCCCGGCCACCCCCGGCGACTTCGCCCGCGGCATCGACACCGCCCTCTCCACGGCCGCCGCCACCCGCTCCGCCCGCCTCGCCTTCTCCCGCCGCTACGACGCCTCCCTCATGGCCGCCTCCTACGCCTCCCTCTTCGACACCCTCCTCGCCGCCCACCCCCGCCGCGGCTGATTCCCCGCCCGCCCCGGGGTTTTCCAACCATTGGAAAAATATTTTCCAATCATTGGAAAACTGCCGAAATTTTTTTCCAATCATTGGAAAAATCCGACCGGATTTTCCAACCATTGGAAACTTTTTTTCCAATCATTGGAAAACTCCATCCCGCCTTGCAGCCTGTTTTTTCGACATTGAAACAACAAGTGTTTTATGTTTTCACATAGAAACTACGTCCTGCGGACCTTCCCCTCTTTTCGCCCGCCGTCCTCCGCCCTTCGCAGGACGGGGATTCCGGTGTTTCTAATGATTTCTCGATTTTGCAAGCGATTTTCTCTTTCCACGCATCTCGTTCCAACTACATTCTCCTCGCGTTTTTTCCTTTTCCCCTCCCGTGGACGTGCTACATTCCACCGCCGATGTCCTCCATCGGAAACAGGTTTCTATTTAAAAACAACCCGTCGACGCCCCCCCGCGGCGCCGCCCGCAAGCGCATCGTCTTCGTCCTCTCCGGCTACGGCAAGGTCCTGCGCGGCGCCGAACGCTTCGTCTCCGGACTCGCATCCCGTCTCGGCGACCGCTACGACATCGCCGTCCTCGGCGGAGGCCCCGCCTCCCCCGACGCCCCGTACGCCGTCCCCCTCCGCTTCCCCGACCGGACCAACCGCCTCGCCGACCTCGCCAACCGCACGCCCGGCGTCGGGCACTTCCTCCGCCTCTTCCAGCTCGATCCCCTCAACTGGGAATGGCTCTTCTGCGCCCTCGCCGCGAAAAAATGGCTTTTGCACAACCCCTGCGACCTGCTCGTCACCGAAGGCGGACGCTGGGGCGGCCTCCTCGGACGCTGGGCGCACCGCCGTTTCGGCATCCCCGTCGTCGACGTCGCCCACGGCGCCCCCAGCCGCTGGGAAACCGCCGCCGCCCGCTGCCGCCCGCAGGCCTACGTTTCCCTCACCCGGGTTTCCGCCGACGAGATGGCCCGCCGCGTCCCCGGCCTCGCCGTCCGCGTCATCCCCATCGGCATCGACCTCGACCGCTTCACCCCCGACGGACCCCGCGAAGACCTGTCCGCGCTCCAGCGCCCCGTCACCCTCTCCGTCGGCGCCTTGGAACCCCTCAAGGGCATGGATACCCTCGTCCGCGCCGCCGCCCTGCGTCCGGCCGGGTCGCTCGTCATCCTCGGCCGCGGCCCGCGGCACGACGGACTCGCCGCCCTCGGACAGTCCCTCCTCGGCCCCGGCCGATTCCTCCTCGCCGACGCCGGCGCCGATGCCATGCCCCGCTGGTACCGCGCCGCGGACGTCTTCGCCTCCGCCTCCGCGAGCGAGGCCTTCGGCATCGTCTGCCTCGAAGCGCTGGCGAGCGGTCTGCCCGTCGTGACCCTCGACGACCCGGTCCGGCGCGAAGTCCTCTCCCCCGCGGCTTCCCTCCTTCCGCCCGATGCCTCCCCATCGGCATTCGCCGGCGCCCTGGATGCCGCCCTCTCCACGGCCGCCGCCACCCTCCCCGGCCGCCTCGCCTTCGTCCGCTGCCGCTACTCCGCCGCCCGCATGGCCGACGCCTACGCCGCCCTCTTCGACTCCCTCCTCGCCGCCCGCTGACCGCCCCTTTCCCCTCCTTCACGCCCCTCCGCCCCGCCTGCCGGAAACCACTTTTGCAATTACGGGAAACATTGATGTTTTCCGCGATTTCCATCCACTCTCCCTCCCATGAAAAACAGCCGTCCGCCCAGGGTGTTCCAGGGAACGGAATCTCCGCCACGGACGCACCTCGCATCAAGCCCCGCCTCCGCGCGGACCGCTTGCGCAACCTTGGAATCCCATGCCCGCCGGAGTCCGCCAACCCAAAGGCCGTTGCCGGGAATGTGCGGACGCCTGTTTCCCCGGATTCCGGCCGAATGGCATCCGAACCTCCAACGACATTCACCTGCGCGTTCCGGTTCCCGGCGGCGGGGGACTCGCCGCCCTCCCCGGCTTTCCACGACCGAAACCACAAGGTCTTCGCCTGACAATTCCCTTGCATGAAGCATGCCCCCAAAGGGAAAAAAGACCGCCGCCCGGTCGGAGGGCGGCGGCGGGGGAAACCGTTGGCGGGCCGGCGTCAGAGGCCGAGGGCGGAGGCGTATTCGCGGAGGGCGAGGAGGTAGTCGGCGTAGAGCTGCTTGCTGAAGGGATGGGGGTACTCGGCGAAGTGCTTTTCGATGCGGGAGCCGGGGGTGGCGGTCTCGTTGCGGACGGCCGCCAGGCGGGTGCGCTTCTCGTCCGGCGGAAGCTTGGACCAGCGGAAGGCTTCGAAGTCCAGCGCGGCGGCCAGGGTCGCCTCGGGAATTTTCTCGGCGTTCTTGATCAGGTGCGACATCAGGGGCATCAGGGCCTTGCGGTAGAGGGTTTCCTTTTCCTGGAGGCGGGCGGTATCCATGGGGCGGCTCCTAGGCGTTGGCGGATTCGAGGGCGCGGAAGGCCTCGAGGAGTTCTTCGGCGGGGGCGGCGCGGGCGACGAGTTCCTTGACGTGCTCGTTCCGCAGGGCGAAGGCGATCTTGCCCAGCAGGTGCAGGTGGGTGCGGACGTTCGGGGAGAGCGGGATGAAGAGCGCATGGACGGGCTTGCCGTCGAGGGCGTCGAAGGGGATGGGCTTTTCGAGGAAGAAGAGGGCGACCTGCGGGGACACGAGTTC
>CACXEY010000144.1 GCA_902766695.1 uncultured bacterium | reverse complement strand
CGACCGGAATACGCCGTCGTGGGCGGCGGGCACGGGCGTGTCCGGCTCCCAGGGCCGGTTCTCCGGTTGCGGGACCTGCGCATGGCAACCGCCGCACAGCAGCAACGCGGCCAACGCCAGAAGGATGGGGGTTTTCATGGTTTTCGCTCCTCCTTGGATGGGTCATGCGACCCGTCCGCCAGCAAAAAGAAAATTGTGTCATTTGTCAATGGTTTTGTGAACTTTCCTTTTTCTTTCGCGGACGGCCCAAAAGAGTTGACGCGCCCGCCGTCCGCCTGTAAAAGGACGGGGAAAAATGCATCGGTCGTCCCGGCGAAACAGGGTCCGGCCCGCCTCCCCCCCGTCCGGTAGGAGGAGCGGCCGGCCGGTCCCGGGAAGAAAGGAAGAGGAAGATGTTCTGTTCGAACTGCGGCAACCAAATAGACGACACCGCCAAATTCTGCGAGAACTGCGGAGCCCCCGTGGACGCCCCGGAGGCCCCCGCCGCCGGTACGCCGCCCGCCCCCGCCGCGAAAAAGCCGCCGCGCCGCCGCAAGGCGCCCGCCGCCGCGCCCTCGGCGGAGGTGCCCGAAGAGGGTCGGCAGGTCACGCCGAACATCACCCTCGACCCTGACGGGAAATACCGCTGGACGTACGAAATGAGCCTGTTCAGGAACCCGACGATTTTCGTGCTCCTGTGGAAAGTCCTGTTCATCGCCTTCGTCATCTTTTTCCTGTTCATCGTGCTTTTGGACGGCTGCGAGGGGCACTTCGACGCCGAGCACCTCGCGTTCGATTGCAAGGTCTTCGGCATCGGGATCGCGGGCATGACCGTGCTCGCCGCGGTGGGTTACCTGGTGTACGCCGCCATCATGGGCGGGAAATACATCGTCGATTTCGAAATGGACGAACAGGGCGTCCTCCACGCGCAGTGCCCCGCCCAGGCGCAGAAGGCGCGCAAGCTCGCCGCCGTCACCGCCGCGGCCGGCGCGGCAGGCGGCCGGCTCTCGACCGCCGCCATCGGCATCAACGCCTCCCGGACCAAGATGTACACCGAGTTCGCCCGCGTGAAGAAAGTCCTGGCACAGCCCCGCCGCGGCGTCATCAAGCTCAACGAGACCCTCAACCACAACCAGGTCTACGCCCTCCCCGAAGATTTCGAGTTCGTCCACTCCTTCATCCTCTCCCACACGCCTTCCGGCAAATAGGGTGCTTCAAGAACCGGCGTGGCGGTTTTCAGAGGACGGCGCGGAGGAGGTCGCGGTCGTCGAGGGGGATGCGGTGGCCGTGGGGGCCTTCCTGGTAGGTTTCGTGGCCTTTGCCGGCGACGACGACGAGGTCGCCGGGGCGGGCCAGGCGGAGGGTTTCGCGGATGGCGGCGGGGCGGTCGGGGATGACGGCGACCGGAGGACGGGTGGCCATGCCGGAACGGATTTCGCGGAGGATGGCGTCGGGGGATTCGTTGCGGGGGTTGTCGCTGGTCAGGACGGTGGCGTCGGCGAGCTCCGCGGCGATATGGCCCATGACGGGGCGCTTGGTGGGGTCGCGGTCGCCGCCGCAGCCGAAGACGCACCAGAGGCGGGCGGGAGGGCGGACGAGTTCGCGGAGGGTGCGGAGGATGTTTTCGAGGGCGTCGGGGGTGTGGGCGTAATCGACGAAGAGGTGGCGGCCGCCGACGGGGTCCTCGACGCGTTCGAGGCGTCCGGGTACGCCCGGCATGGTTGCCAGGGCGGCGGCGATGGTTTCCACGGGGATGCCGCGGGCTCCGGCGACGGCGGCGGCGGCGAGGGCGTTGGCGATGTTGTGGCGGCCGATGAGGGGAAGGCGGACGTCGGCATCGCCCCACGGGGAGAGGAGGCGGAAGGTGGTGGCGTCGGGGGCGCAGGTGACGGATCCGGCGCGGACTTCGGCGGGGGAGGAGGCATCGATGGAGAAGCGGAGGACGGGGTGCCCGGCGAGGCAGGGCTCGGCGGCGAGGCGGCGGCCGTAGGGGTCGTCGGCGTTGGCGATGGCGGGGGCGGGGAGGCCGTCCTGGGCCGCGAGGGACTCGAAGAGGAGACGCTTGGCGGCATAGTAGTGTTCCATGTCGCGGTGGTAGTCGAGGTGCTCGGGCGTGAGGTTGGTGAAGACGGCGGCGGAGAAGCGGACGCCGTCGAGGCGGCGCGCGCAGAGGCCCTGGGAGGAGACTTCCATGACGGCGGCGCGCTGCCCGGCGTCGCGGGCTTCGGCGAAGATGCACTGGAGGTCGGGGGCTTCGGGGGTGGTACGGTCGGCGGCGACGGAGCGGCCGGCCCATTCGTAGCGGACGGTGCCGACGAGGGCGCAGGGGGTACCGGCGGTTTCCAGCAGGTGGCGGACCATGAAGGCGACGGTGGTCTTGCCGTTGGTGCCGGTGACCCCGACGACGTCGAGGCCGCGCGTGGGGTCGCCGTAAAAGACGGCGGCGGCGGCGGCCATGGCGGCGCGGGCGTCGGGGACGCGGATTCCAGGGATGCCGCGGGACAAAGGGGAGCCTTGGTGCAGGACGGCAACGGCACCGCGCTGGATGGCGTCCGGGACGAAGCGGGCGCCGTCGTCGCGGGCGCCGGGGAGGGCGATGAAGAGGTCGCCGGGGCGGACCTTGCGGGAGTCGTAGGCGAGGCCGGTGATGTCGGGGCCGTCGGCGGGGGCGGAGAGACCGGGGACGCGGGCGGAGAGCGCGGAGATGAATGGGGGCCAGGAGGTCATGGGAACGGAACTCACGGGACGTCGACGGCGCCTT
>CACXEY010000143.1 GCA_902766695.1 uncultured bacterium | reverse complement strand
GAAGCCGACGCCCGCAACGCCGCCGCCGCCGCCGATCCCGACCTCGCCCCCCTCCGCGAAGCCTGGCACCGGCAAGTCCGCGCCCTCTTCCCCCGCGCCGCCGCCGGCGACCCCGTCTTTCCGACCAACGGAACCATCTTTTCCATCCATTGGAAAACCCGCACCGAATTCTTCCAATCCCTCCAGGCCGCCCCCATCGCCGGACTCGACCCCGTCCCCGACCCCTTCCCCGAGGTCCGCCGGTGACCCCCCGTCCCCGCGCGCCCGACGCTCCCTCCGGGGACCCGCGCGGCGGCGGAACCGCCGCCGTTCCCACCGAGCGCCTCCAGAACCTCCTCGCCGCCGCCGGACTCGCCTCCCGCCGCGGTGCCGCCGCCCTCCTCGCCACCGGACGCATCGCCGTCAACGGCATCCCTGCCACCGAACCCGGCCTCCGCATCGACCCCGCCCGCGACCGCGTCACCCTCGACGGCCGCCCCGTCCGCCCCGAACCCCGCCACACCTACCTCGCCGACAAACCCCGCGGCATCCTCTGCACCTCCCGCGACCCCCAAGGCCGCCCCACCATCACCGACTGGGCCAAGACCGTCGGCGCCCCCAAGACCCTCCGCCTCTACACTGTCGGACGCCTCGACTACGACAGCGAAGGCCTCATTCTCCTCACCAACGACGGCGACCTCGCCCAACGCCTAGGGCACCCCTCCCACCACACCGAAAAAGAATACCGCGTCTGGCTCGACCGCCTCCCCGACGCCCCCCGCCGCCGCGCCATCCTCCGCGGCATCCTCGACCGCGGCGAACACCTCCGTGCCCTGGCCATCCACGACGACCCTCCCCCTTCCCCCAAGCATCCCCCGTCCCTCCGCCTGGTCCTGGGCGAAGGCCGCAACCGCCACATTCGCCGTCTCATGACCGCCCTGGGCCTCCGCGTCCTCCGCCTCCGCCGCATCCGCATCGGCCCCCTCACCGAAGCCCACCTCCGCCACCGCCCCCTCGTCCCCCTCTCCCCCACCCTCCTCTCCACCCTCCTCCATCCCTGACCGCATCCCGCCGGGCGGCCAGCGCGCCGGCCGCTGTCCCCCACCCCACCGTCCTCCCCGCTGTTGCACCCACCCCCCCTCCTGTGGTAGATACTCCCCAAGCATTCGAAAGGTCGAACCCCATGAATCCCTGTCGCCCCATCATCCTCTTCCTTCTCTCCGCCCTGGCCGTCGCCCCCCTCGCCGCGCGCGCGGATGGCGATGTCCCTGCGCGGTTCGAGCCGGATTCGACGGTCCCGGAATCCCTCTGGGCATGGAACGATCCCGTGCCCTGGCGCGTCGGCGTCGCCGCCGGCCGTGCGGGCCGCACGGTCAAGATGGGCGGCGCGGAATGCGACTGGACGGGCGATTCGGCGGAAGGCGTCCTCTCCGTCGCCCCGTGGGGCTGGCTGGAAATCTACGGCCGCGCGGGCGTGAACCGCGGCAAGATGGAGCGCGGCCACCACTCGACCAAGACCGGCGCCGGCGCGGGCGGGGCCCTCGGCGTGGCGCTGAACCTCTGGGAGATCGGCCCCGATCCCGACACCGCGGCCTGGCAGGTGACGATCGGCATGCAAGGGGAATACGCCTACCGCACGGGCGGCGACAAGGACGGCGCGAAGGCGTCGTGGGGCGAGGCCTTCTTCTTCCTGCCGGTGGACTACCACCTCTCCTTCCACGGCACCCAGCGCAGCTCCTACTCGACGGAAGCCCACGCCATCGACCTCTACGTCGGCCCCGCCTGCTCGCTCCTCGACGGCGACTGGACGGAAAACGGCACGAAATCCTCCTTCAAGCAGAAACAGGCCGCGGGCGTCGCGGGCGGATTCCGGATCTGGCTCCTTCCCTCCTTGTGCGTCGACGGGTCCCTCGCGTGGTTCGACGGCATGACCTACCGCGCCGGCCTGCAATACCGATTCTGAAAAGGAACCGACGATGACGGCACGTTTGTTGGACGGCAAGGCCTTGGCGGCGGACCTCCGTGCGGAAGCGGCGGCGGACGCGGCGGCATTCTTCTCGGAAGCCGGGCGCGCGCCCGGCCTGGGCGTGATTCTGGCCGGCGACGACCCCGCCTCCCGCTCCTACGTGACGGCGAAGGAAAAGGCCTGCGCCGAGGCCGGCATCGCCTCGCGCGAAATCCTCCTCCCCGGCGGTGCCACGCGCGCGCAACTGCTCGCCGCCGTGGCGGCGCTCAACGCCGAGGACGCCATCGACGGCATCCTGGTCCAGTTGCCGCTCCCCGATTCCTCGATGGAAGACGAAGTCATCGCCGCGATGGACCCGGACAAGGACGTCGACGGCTTCCATCCGGTCAACGCCGGCCGCCTGGTGCTGGGCCTGCCCGCGTTCGTGCCGTGCACGCCCGCGGGCATCGTCGAGATGCTCCGCCGCGCGGGGGTGGAGCTGCAAGGCGCGGAGGTCGCGGTCGTCGGACGCAGCCGCATCGTCGGGCGCCCGCTCTCGATCCTGCTGTCGCAGAAAGGCGCCGACGCGACGGTCACGGTCTGCCACACCCGCACCCGCGACCTTGCCGCCCACACCCGCCGGGCCGACATCCTCATCGCGGCCGCGGGACGCCCCGGCACCATCACGGCGGACATGGTCAAGCCCGGCGCCGTCGTCATCGACGTCGGCGTCAACCGCATCCCCGACCCCACCCGCCCGCGCGGCTACCGCCTCGCCGGCGACGTCGATTTCGAGGCCGCTCGCGAAGTCGCCTCGGCCATCACCCCCGTCCCCGGCGGCGTCGGCCCGCTGACCATCGCGATGCTGCTCAAGAACACGGTCGCCGCGGCGCGGCGGCGGAGGGCGGGGCGGCCATGATGGTGCGCGTGCTCAACCGCTACGTCGGCTGGGACTTCTTCAAGAGCTTCCTGCTGACCGTCGCCGTGCTGACCTTCGTGATGTACATCGGCACCGTCGTCAAGGCCATCGACTACATGAGCCGCGGCATCTCCGGCCTGCTCATCATGAAGATCTTCGCCATCCAGATACCCTTCACCCTCACCTTCGTCATCCCGATGAGCGTCCTGACCACGGTCCTGCTCCACTTCGGGCGCCTCTCGGCCGACGGGGAGATCACGGCGATGAAGGCCTCCGGCATCAGCCTCTGGCAGGTGGCGGCGCCGGTGCTGCTGCTCGCGGCGGGCCTCACGGCGTTCTGCCTGTGGATCAATTTCGAGGTCGCCCCCAAGAGCCATTACGCGCGCCGCCAGCTCACCCGCGACCTCGGAGACGAGGATCCCCTCGCCCTCCTCAGCGAGGGCACCTTCGTCGACGACTTCCCCGGCGTCAAGATCTACTGCGGCAAGAAGGACGGTCATCGGATCGAAGACCTGATCTTCATCAAGTTCGGCGACGACGTGGCCGAGTTCGAGCTCAAGGCCAAGGTCGGCATCGCCGACTACGACCCGACCAACCGCGTCCTGAACATCGACCTCCAGCAGGTGCGCATCAGCGAATTCGACACCGACACCGGCGTCGCCACCCGCACCCTCAGCGCCGACAGCTACCCCCTCCAGCTCAACCTCGACTCCATCCTCTCCAAGAAGGGGGCCGTGCGCAAGAAACCCTCCGACATGGGGTTCATGGAACTCCTGCTCGCCATCCGCAACATCCGGCAGGTCTTCCCGGACATCCTCGAAGAGAACGTCGCCCCCATGCGCGCGAAGATGGCCGTCGACGCCACCCGCCGCATGGCCCTCGCCCTCGCCTGCTTCTCCTTCGCCCTCCTCGGCATCCCGCTCGGCATCCAGTCCAACCGCCGCGAATCCTCGGTCGGCATCGGCCTCGCCCTGATCGTCTTCTTCCTCTTCTACCTCTTCATCATCGTCGCCGACGCCCTCGTCGACAAACCCGAATGGCGCTCCGACCTGCTCCCCTGGATACCCGTCCTCGGCGCCCAGCTCGCCGGCGCCTGGCTCATGCATTCCCGCCGCTGACCCAACGCCCCAAAGGAGGTCCTTCCATGTCCATCCCGTCCCAATCCTCCGCGGCCCCGAGCTTCTGCGCGCCCGCGGGAACGCCGATCTCCCCCGCCCTCCGCCGCTGCCTTCTCCTCGTCCTCGCCCTCTTCTGCTTCTGCGGCGTCTTCGACCACGCCCTCTGGGGCCCCAACGACTCCCGCGAAGGCACGATGGTCTGGGAGATGGAACAGGCCGGCCGCTGGGTCACCCCCACTCTCGACGGCGTCCCCTACCTCGAAAAGCCGCCCCTCCTCCACTGGACCGCCCGCATCCTGCGCACCGTCCTCCCCGCCCGCGGGGGCGAAGGAGGGCTCCGCCTCCCCGCGGCCCTCTTCGGCTTCGCGGCCGCCCTTTCCGCCGTATGGTTCGGCCGCCGCCTCGGACGCGAGCGTGCCGGCTGGATGGCGGCCTTCCTCTGCGTCACCGCCGCCCAGTACATGGAGTACTCCCGCGTCGTCCTCACCGACACCTGCGTCGCCGCCTGCGTCGCCGCCTCCCTCATCCTCTTCTGGCTGGCCTGGACCCGCCCGGACCGCCGCGCCCTCCACTGGCTCCCCTTCCTCCTCGCGGCCGCCGCCACCTTCTACGCCAAGGGCTTCGTCGGCCCCGCCCTCGTGTGGGCCGGATGCGGCCTCTTCCTCCTCTGGAAGCGCCAATGGCGGCTCGTCTTCGCCCTTCCCCTCGCCTATCTCCTCCTCCAGGCCCTCTTCGTCCTCCCCTGGGCCTGGGCCCTCTGGCGCGATGGCGGCGAACCGCTCCTCCGCTCCGCCCTCTGGGACAACCAATTCGGGCGCTTCTTCGTCTTCGGCACCCCCGAAGACCATCCCGAGCTGCCCATCGACCCCTACTTCGTCCACAAGGAAGACATCTTCTTCTACCTCCGCATGCTCCCCGGCATGTGGCTCCCCTGGACCCTGCTGGCCATCGGCGGCCTCGTCCACGCCTGCCGCCGCCGCGGCGCCCCGTCCCTTGCCTGCGACACCGGTACCTTCCTGCGTTTTGCCCTCGGCGGACAGCTCCTCCTGCTGCACCTCTCCAGCGCCAAGGTCGCCAACTACATGCTTCCTTCCTATCCCCTCTTCATGCTCTTCGCCGCCCTCTGGCTCGATGACGTCCTCCCATCCGCCCGCCCCAAATCCCCCGTCCGCCTCGCCTGCGCCGCCACCGCCTGGCTGTGCGCCGTCGCCGCGATCGCCCTCCCCGTCGCCTCCGCCGTCGGCATCTTCTACCGCCACAAAGGCTTCGTCGCCCTCGGCGCGCTCGGATGGCCCCGCGTCGTCTGGTGCCTGCTTTTGGCCGCCGCCCTCCTGGCGTACGCCGTCTGGGCCATCCGCCGCTTCCTCCGTGCGTGGAAGTCGGGCGAAGGCGGCCCGCTCTTCGTCATGCAGTGGCTTCCGGTCGCCTTCGCCGCCGCGCTGCTGGTGGGCATGAACGCGGGCTTCCCCGTCTACGACGCCCACCGCTCCCCGGCCGCCTTCGGCGCGCGCCTCCGCCGCGAACTCGACTCCGGCCGCCGCGTCTGGCTCGGCCCCATGGCCGAAAAGCACGTCGGCGCCTGCATCTACTACTCCGGCACCGTCCTCCCCGCCCTCGACCTTTCCCCCGCCTCCCGCGACCTCCTCCTCCGCGCCTACGCCGACGCCCCCGTCGCCAT
>CACXEY010000142.1 GCA_902766695.1 uncultured bacterium | reverse complement strand
GGGGGTGTCGAGGGAGCCGGTGGCGAGAATCATGTCGCGGGGGAGCGGATGGGCGGCTTCGATGGCGGCGGGGACGGTGCGGGGGGCCCCGTCGGCGGGGAACGCGCCGTCGACCCACGCGCCGCCATGGGGGATGGGGCGGGGAAGGGGCGTGCCATCGACGGTGACGGTGGCGGGGGAGGCGGGCGTGCCGTCGGCGTCTGGGGGCCACTCGCCGGCGTCGAGCATGTACCAGTAGGCGGAGCCATGGGAGCCGGCGGCGGGAATGGGCCAGTCGAGGGGGATGCGGTTGGTGGACCAGGGGGCGATGCGGGAGAGGGTGACGGTCCCGTAGACGTAGTTGCCGGCGTGGTAGGGGGTGGTGTCGAAGGAGTCGAACGGGAGGAGGTCGAAGGCGCGGCGGAGATAGGGGAGATCGAAGGAGCCGTGGTTGCCGGGGGTGCCCCAGTTGGCGGATACGAGCGTTTCGCCGCGGGCGAGGCGGGATTCCAACGCCTGGCGGAGGGCGGCGGGGGGAGTCTGGCCGGGCGCGGGCCAGGCGGGAAGCGGGGCCGACGGCCAGGGGGTGAACCAGTCGAGCCACTCGCAGAGGGCGCGGTCGGCGTAGACGACGGAGGTGTCGGCGGGGCAGGTGGCACGCCATCGGGCGGCCATCGCGCGGGCTTCGGGAACCTGGTGGCCGGGGTCGCGGGCGCGCTCGGCGAGGATTTTCGATCCGGAAGCGGCGGCGGCGGCGGCGAGGAGCAGCCAGGCGACGAGGCGTCCGTGGCGGGGAATGCGGGAGAGGGCGGCGACGAGGGTCGCGAGGGCGTGGCCGGCGAGAAGGGCGAGGAGAAGGAGGGTGACGTAGAAGTAGCGGACGACGAAGGTCCAGTAGAAGGAGTAGAAGAGGAAGTAGATCGCGGCGGCGGGGGCCACGATGGCGAGGGCGAAGCGGTCGCGGCGGACGGCGGCGACGAGGAGTCCGGCGGCGGCCAGGATGAGGAGGACGGGCTCGTAGCGGACGAAATGCGCCCAGGCATCGCCGCCCACCTGGCGGAAGACTTCGGCCTTGAGATGGGCGCCGGGCACCACGGAGGATTCCAGGGAGGCCTGGGGCGGGACGAGCATCTGGTGCGTCGTCAGGTAGGTCTGCACGAGAAGGGGAACCAGCGCGACGGCCATGCCGGCGGCGAAGGCGAGGACCGTGGTCCAGAAGGGGAAGGGGCGGTCCGGAAGGGCGCCGGGGGCGGGGGCGGCGGGCCGGCGGCGTCCGGCGCGCCAGGCCAGGATGCCGTAGAGGGCCATGGGGCCGGCCATCAGGATGGAGGGTTCGCGCACGCTGCATGCCAGGCCCAGCAGCACGCCGGAGAGGACGACGCCCCATCCGCGGCGGCGCGGCGCGGCGGCGGCGAGGGAGCGGACGAAGACGGCGACCGACGCGAGGAGCAGGACGTAGGAGAGCGGGTCGCGGTAGGGGTTCAGATAGCGGACGAAGCTGCGGGCGTCCGTCGAGAGGACCACGATCCACGTCGAAAGGACCGCCCAGAGCGCGGGCACGCGAAGGGCTCCGTCGCGGCGGAAAAGCAGGCTTGCGGCGGACGCCACGGCGAACAGGACGAGCAGGACCGGGAGGTTCGCGAGATACACCCAATAGGGGCCGGCGAGGGAGAGGACGCCGCGGAGGTAGAGGGGAAAGCCCCAGGGCCAGCGGCTGTGGGTGAACTCGCGGCCGAAGTCGCGGGCGAAGATGAGCCAGTTGTGGCAGTCGGAGTGGGCCTTGACCGTGTAACTGCCCAGCGCCAGCACCAGGAAGCACACGAGGACGCCGCCGCCGATGGCCCACGGGAGAAGGCGCGAGAGGAGGGCGGGAATGCGGGAGGATGGGGAATCGGATTGCATGGCGGAAAGATAGCGTGTCGGGGGGCGTCGCACCAACACCAAAATGGGGGAATGGGCGCGGGGTTGGGGTGGGACAGGAGGGACGGGCTTGCATTTTCCAACGGGAAAAACGTTTTACATTGCAATCGGCGGTGGGGGGTGGTAGGGTGCGGGGACAACCAAAGGAGATTCCCGTTATGGAAAAACTGATCATGGTCATGGCGTTCGTCGGCTCGGTGCTGGCGTTGCTGTTCGCGCTCGCGACGGCGTTCAAGGTGCTCAAATTCCCGGAAGGCACCGACCGGATGAAGAAGATTTCGGCGTCGATCCGCAAGGGCGCGAATGCGTACCTCGGACGGCAGTACCGGATCGTCTCGGTGTTCTTCATCGTGATGTTCGCGATCCTCGGCGCGATGGCCTGGGCGAAGCTGCTGACGCCGTTCGTGCCGTTCGCGTTCCTGACGGGCGGGTTCTTCTCCGGGCTGTCCGGGTTCATCGGGATGAAGGTCGCCACGGCGGCCAACGCCCGCACCGCGAACGGCTGCCAGGAAAGCCTCGACCGCGGCCTTCGCGCGGCGTTCTCCGCCGGCAGCGTGATGGGCTTCACGGTGGTGGGGCTCGGGCTGCTGGACATCGCGATCTGGTTCTCCCTCCTCAAGTTCGTCTTCAAACTCGCCCCGGCGGACATCACGAGCGCGATGCTCACCTTCGGCATGGGCGCCTCCTCGATGGCGCTGTTCGCGCGCGTCGGCGGCGGCATCTTCACGAAGGCGGCCGACGTCGGCGCCGACCTGGTCGGCAAGGTCGAGGTCGGCATCCCCGAGGATGACCCGCGCAATCCGGCGGTCATCGCCGACAACGTGGGCGACAACGTGGGCGACGTCGCGGGCATGGGCGCGGACCTCTACGAGTCCTACGTCGGCTCCATCATTTCCGCGAGCGCGCTCGGCGTCTCCGCGGCGGCGGCGATCGGCGTCTCCGACGCGCTGAAGTTCATGGCCCTGCCGATGCTCATCGCGTCGATCGGCGTGATCTGCTCGATCGTCGGCACGTTCCTGGTCCATACGAAAGAAGGCGCCTCGCAGAAGCAGCTGCTCTCCGCTCTCTCGCGCGGGACGAATTTCGCGGCGGTGGTGATCGCGCTGGTCAGCTGGCCGCTGGTCTCGCGGATCCTCGGAGCGGAGCACTGGAAGGTGTACTTCGCAATCCTCGGCGGTCTCGTCTCCGGCGTGCTGATCGGGCAGTCCACCGAATACTTCACCTCCGCCAGCTACAAGCCCACGAAGGACCTCGCCGCCACCTCCGAAACCGGCACCGCCACCATCATCATCGGCGGTCTGTCGGTCGGGATGCTCTCGACGCTGGTGCCGATCCTGATCGTCGCCGTGTGCGTCATGCTCGCCTACTGCGTCTCGGGCGGCCAGACCCAGCCCGCGATGGGCCTCTACGGCATCGCGCTCGCCGCCGTCGGCATGCTCTCCACCCTCGGCATCACGCTCGCCACCGACGCCTACGGTCCGGTCGCCGATAACGCCGGCGGCATCGCCGAAATGGCCGGTCTCGACGCCTCCGTCCGCGAGCGCACCGACGCCCTCGACTCGCTCGGCAACACCACCGCCGCCACCGGCAAGGGCTTCGCCATCGGCTCCGCCGCGCTCACCGCGCTGGCCCTCATGGCCTCCTACATCGACAAGGTCAACGCCTTGCCCGGCGGCGCGGAAAAGCTCTCCAACCTCGCGATCAACAATCCCACCGTCCTCATCGGCCTGTTCATCGGCGCGTGCCTGCCCTTCGTGTTCGCCGCGCTGACCATGAAATCCGTCGGCCGCGCGGCGCAGAGCGTCGTGCAGGAAGTCCGCCGCCAGTTCCGTGAGATCAAGGGTCTGATGAACTTCGAGGCTGAGGCCGATTAC
This sequence comes from uncultured bacterium, assembly GCA_902766695.1. GTDB lineage: Bacteria > Verrucomicrobiota > Kiritimatiellia > CAIQIC01 > Lenti-01 > CACXEY01. The sequence goes on along the minus strand of CACXEY010000142.1, from coordinate 1,018 downwards.
GCGCGCTGCGTCGACCTGTGCACCCGTTCGAGCCTGCGCGAGATGGTCCTGCCCACCGTGGTCGCTATCATCGTCCCCATTGTTGTCGGTCTGATCCTCGGACCTACCGGCGTGGTCGGCATGCTCGCCGGCGCGACGGCCTCCGGCTTCCTGATGGCCGTGTTCATGTCCAACTCCGGCGGCGCGTGGGATAACGCGAAGAAGTACATCGAGAGCGGCAAGTTCGGCGGCAAGGGCAGCGACAACCACAAGGCGGCCGTCGTCGGCGACACCGTCGGCGATCCCTTCAAGGATACCTCCGGTCCCTCGATCAACATCCTCATCAAGCTGCTGAGCATGGTCTCCATCGTCTTCGCGGCGCTGGTCGTCAAGGTCGGTCTGTTGTAAGAAATGGATCAAGCCGGGGGCTTTCCCCGGCTTTTTTTGACTGAAAATCACGAATTTACATTTCCGTAACATTTTATGCACTTGAATGTAACAGAAATGTGGTTATATTATACTGTATAACTGGTGAAACACGAGAAAAGGAGTGAAACATCAATGGACAGCTTGAAATCCCTTGCTGAAAAGCTTACGGCGGCTTTCGACTCGATCGTCGGGATGCTGACAAAGCTTTTTGAGGCGATGCAGGGCGCTCTGGACTTCCTGAAGCTCCCGCAGGAGAGCGGCGAGGCGGCGGACGCTGCGGAAGAGCCGTAAGCCGGACGCATACGACGGAACGAACGGTGCCGCGCGCGCCGAGGAATAACAAACAATAACAAAAAATGGAGGACGTTCACTATGATGACCATCGTTGACATTTTCAAGACCTGCTACACCTTCGCGGCGACCGTGATCCAGCTGATCGCGAGCCTGTTCGGCAAAGAGGTCGACGTGCCCGATCTGAGCGATGTGGGCGGCGACTTTGATTTTTCGAAGCTGTTCGGCGGCGAAGACGCTGACGCCGAGGCGTAAGAACTGACAATGCAAAAGGCTGTGTGCGGAGGCGCACAGCTTTTTTGTCTGCTCATACGAGGTC
>CACXEY010000141.1 GCA_902766695.1 uncultured bacterium | reverse complement strand
GGGCAACAAAAACAAAGGAGCCCCTCCAAGCCCTCCGCGCCTCCGCGCCTCCGCGTGAGAAATCTTCTCTCCAAGCCCCCCCCTCCAAGCCTCTGCGCCTCTGCCTCTCCGCGCCTCTGCGTGAGCTGGTTTTCACGGCGTCCTCCGGAGGTCGCCCCCTGCCGGCCGGCCGCACCAGGCAAAAGACAGGGGTTTCGCCCGGCAACCCCATTGGAAAAACCGCGGAAATTTTTTCCAATCATTGGAAAATGCATGAAAATTTTTTCCAATCGTTGGAAAACCGGTGCAACGGAGGTTGCGGCGGGCGGTTTTGCTCTTGACCGGGAGCGGGGGGGATGGTTGGATGGAAGTTTCGCCGCAGGGGTCGTATGGACCCCGCGGCGGGCGCGAACATGAAAACCAGCGAAGCCATCTTGATGTTGTTCCAGGTCCTCGGAGGCCTCAGCCTGTTCATCTACGGGATGAACGGCATGACCGGCAATCTCCGCGCCGCCGCGGGCAACTCCCTCCGCGACATCCTTGCGAAGGCGACGCGCAGTCCCGTCCACGGGGTCGTGTTCGGCGTGGTCGTCGGTTTCCTCGCCCACTCGGGCGCCGCCATCAGCATGCTCGCCGGGTTCATCAACGCCGGCGTCATGTCGCTCATCCAGTCGCTCGCGCCCATCTACGGGGCCAACATCGGGACGTCGCTGTCGAGCCAGGTGATTTCGTTCAACATCACGCAGTATTGCTGGGTCGCCATCGGGATCGGGTTCCTCGCGCGCTCGTTCATACGCTCGGAGCGGTGGAGCAAGCTCGGCGACGCGGGGATCGGGTTCGGCCTCCTCTTCCTCGGCATGGCGACGATTTCGCACGCAATCGCGCCGCACAAGGAGCTGCTGGCGCCGTACCTCTCGGGCATCCGCGGGGACGTGTGGACGTGGCGGCTCGCGGGCGTGGGCATCTCGACGGTGCTGACGGCGCTACTGACTTCGTCGGGGGCGATGATCGGGCTCACGTTCGCGCTGGCGACGGCGGGGGTCTTCACGGAGTTCCACCAGGTCGCGGTGATCATCATGGGCGCGATGGTCGGCACGTGCATCGTGCCGGTGATGGCGTCGCTGCCGATGCGCATCGCGGCGAAGCGCGCGGCGCTCGCGCACGTGCTCTTCAACGTGGTGAACGTGGGGCTGGCGCTGGCGGCGTGGCCGTGGCTGATGCGCTTCTGCGAGTGGTCGGCGCCGGGCAACCTGGTGCGCCAGGGCGCGAACCTGCACGTGCTGCTGATGACGGCGGGCACCCTCGTGATGCTGCCGCTCTCGCGCGCGTTCATGCGGTTCATCCTGTGGATCACGCCGTCGAAGGAGCCCGAGCCGGATCCGTCGTTCCTGGAGGAGAAGCTGCTGGTGAAGCCGGAGGCGGCGCTGGAGGCGGTCATCAAGGAGCTGCGGCGCATGGCGAAGATCTGCGTGGACAGCATGATGGTCAACGGGCACCTCATCCTGGAGCCGAGCCAGCCGCTGTACCGCAAGCTGATGGCGAACGAGGAGGTCATCAACGAAATCCGCCACTCGATGGAGGCGTATCTCGGGCGCCTGACCCGCCGCTACCTCTCGCGCCGCCAGACGCTCTTCGTCCAGCACCTGCACAGCTGCATGAAGGACATCGAGCGCATCGGCGACCACCTCGCCCACATCGGCGACACCTCCGTCGAACGCATGCGCATCAAGGGCGCCCTCGTGCCGGAAGACCTCTTCAAGACCTGGTTCATGCTCTTCTGCTCCGCCAAGCGCGTCATCGCGATGATGGCGGACTCCTTCGGCCAGACCGACGAGCCCTTCCAGAAGACCGCGCTCAAGATCCTGCGCGCGCGCGACGCCTACATGATCCAGTCCATGGACGCCAAGGCCGACTTCGTGGGCGCGAGCCGCGAGAAGCGCATCTCGCCCGTCGCCGGCTACTACCTCAACCGCTACGTCGAAGACCTCGACCGCCTCGTCCGCCGCGCCAAATCCGTCGCGTTCTCCGAGCGGCAACCCGACTTCTGGGTCAAGCAGACCAAGCTCGAGAAGAGCGTCGGCGACCCCGGCGAGTACGAGCCGGCGAAGCCCGTCGACCCCAGCGCCTACCTCAAGATGCTGCGCCAGGCGACGCCCTTCGACGACTCCGACCTGCCCGAGGAGATCACCTCCCACATCCCCGCGCGCGCCCCGCACAGCGCCCCCGACGGCGAATGGACCGCCACCGAGGACGACGACGCGCCCGACACCGACGAAGACCCCGACGCCGCGCACGGCATCCGCCCGCCGCCGTCCGTCCCCCACCCTTCCGACGCCGCCAAACCGCGCGAGGACTCCCCGTGATCCGGATGGCCATGCGGGTCGAGACCGCCCGCGCCCTGCCCGCCGGCGAACGCGTCTACCTCGCCGGCTCCCCCGCCACCATGGGGCGCTGGGACCCCGCCGGCGTGCCCCTCCGGCGCACCGCCGACCACACCTGGGAGGCCGACGTCCTCTTCGAGGCCCCCGGCCCCTTCGAATGCAAAGTCACGCGCGGCAGCTGGGATACGGAAGCCGCCGACGAATTCGGCCACATTCCCGCCAACGCCCACCTCGAAGCCGTCCCCGACGGCACCGTCACCCTCCGCGCCGCCGGCTGGAAAGACCGCCTCGGCGCCCCGCCCGGACCCCGCATCGTCGGCAACTGGATCAAACTCCCCGCCGTCAAATCCCGCTGGCTCGAGCGACCGCGCGACGTCATCGTCTGGTTCCCGCCCGGCTACGACGAGCGGCCGCGCAAACATTATCCCGTCCTCTACCTGCACGACGGCCGGCAGGTCTTCGACCCCGACACCTCCACCTGGGGCCACGACTGGATGGTCGACGACTACGCCCAGGACATGATCCTCGGCGGCGAACTCGAACCCTTCATCGCCGTCGCCGCCGACTGCACGCCCGACCGCGACGCCGAATACGACCCCGCGCGCCTGGGCGACGCCTACCTCCGCTTCCTGACCGACGAACTCAAGCCGATGGTCGACGCCCGCTGGCGCACCGACCCTGCCCGTACCTCCATCGCCGGTTCCTCCATGGGCGGCCTCATCTCCTTCTACGCCGCCTGGACCCGTCCCGACATCTGGACCGCGGCCGCCTGCCTTTCCCCGGCCTTCTGCGCCGGCCTCGACGCCGAATGCCTCCGCATGGTGCGCGCCGCCGCCGCGGGGCACCTACCCCTCCCGAAGACGCGCCTCTTCATCTCCTGCGGCGGCAAGGGCGACCTCGAAGCCGAGCTCCTCAAGGGCACCCTCCGCATGGTCGACGCCCTGAAAGCCTCGCACTTCCCGACCCGCGACCTGATCGTCCGCATCGAAGCCTGGTCCGAGCACAACGAAAAAGCCTGGTCCCGCATGGTTCCCCGCGTCCTCCGCTTCCTCTACGGCCCCGCCCGGGGCTAGAGACCGCCTCGCCTTCGGACCGCGCCCTCCGCGCCTCCCGTTTCCGGCACGTCCCGCCCCATCCGCGGCGCCCCTTGCAACCACTTTTGAGAATACGGAAAAACCATGACTTTTCCGCCTTTTCCATGCACCCTCCCCATCATGAAAAACCGCTCGTTTTTCCGCCAACGCCCCCTCCGCTGGCTCCGTCCGGCGACAACCTGCGATTTCCCATGTGCGGCGATGGCCGGGAGGGCCGTCCCGGCCCGCCGGAGTCCGTCATGCCGAAGGACGGCGCCGGGAACGTGCGCCCCGGCACCGCCCCCGCCGCCGGGACCTTCCGAAAAAAGAGGGGGCGGAAACGGCTGAAAAGTGTTGTCATCGGGGCGGTGTTGCCCCAAGATGGATGGTTGTCTTCAAAAAGGAAACCACGCATGAAAACCCTCTTGAAATCCGCCGCCGGACTGCTTTCCATCCCCGCCTGCGCCCTCGCCACCGAGGCGGAGGCCGCCGCCGCGCCCGCGGGCCTGACGCCCGCGGAGCTGTTCCGCATCGGCGGGCCGCTGATGTACGTGCTGCTGGCGCTTTCGGTGGTGGGACTGGCCTTGATCGTGTATTACGCGGCGGTCCTCCGCACGGGCACCGTGGCGCCGGAAGCCCAGCGGGCCCGCCTCCGCGAGCTGCTCCTGGCCGGACGCGCCCGGGAGGCCCGGGCCCAGTGCGCGGACCGTCCGACGGCGCTCGGCCGCGTCGTCGCGGCCGGACTCGACTTCCTGGAGGACAACCCGGATGCGGGGGCGCCGGCGGTCCGGGAGGTCATGGAAAGCGAAGGCGTCCGCCAGGCGGGGCGGATGCAGAGCCTCATCCACTACCTGATGGACCTGTCGTCGGTCGCACCCATGGTCGGGCTGCTGGGAACGGTCGTGGGCATGCTGCGCGCGTTCAACTCGGTCGCCTTCGACATGGCCAAGGCCCGTCCGATGGAGCTTGCCGGCGGCGTGGGCCAGGCGCTGATCACCACCATCGCCGGGTTGTGCGTGGCCATCCCCGCGCTGATCGCGTGGGCGGTCTTCCGCGGGCGCGTCGTCGCCCTGGTCGGCCGCCTGGAGACCGCGGTGGCCGAGCTGGCGGCGCTGCTGCCGCGCAAGGGGAGCCCGGAATGAACTTCCTCAAGGCCGATCCGACCGCCGCACAGGGCGGGGTGCCGCTCACGCCGATGATGGATGTGGTGTTCCTGCTGCTGTGCTTCTTCGTGACCAGCCAGATCTTCGCGCAGTGGGAGACGGAAATCGACGTGACGCTTCCCACCGCCGAGACGGGCGAGATCCCGCAGCGGCTGCCGGGCGAGGTCATCGTCAACGTGCTGCCCGACGGGCGTACCGTGGTGAACGGGCAGGATCTCGACGACGAGGCCCTGCGCGGGATGCTTTCGCGCCTGGTGGAGCTGTTCCCCGGCCAGCCGGTGCTGCTGCGGGCGGACAAGACGACGCCCTACGAGCACGTGGTGCGGGTGCTGGATTTCTGCCGCCAAGCGGATCTCTGGAACGTGTCGTTCGCGACCCTCGCCCCCTGAAGGCGGCGCGACCTCCGTCACCACCGCGCACGGCGTGCGGCCGACCCGGCGGTGGCAGTCCTGCGCCGGCCCGGCTCCGCCCGGCCCCCCCTCACCGTGCCGTGACGAGCGCGATGCCGGCGAGGCACAGCGCCACGCCCGCAACCTGCCGCCAGCCCACGTGCTCGCCGAGGAAGAACGCCCCGACGGCCAGCAGCAGGACCGACACCGCGCTGTAGGTGACGATCGGGCCGACGCTCGCGTTCCATCCCGCCCGGTAGAGGCAAAGGAAGCCGCCTTCGAGCCCGATGATCGCCAGCCCCAGCGCGTAGTTCGCCCAGTTCATCGCGCGCAGCTGCGCGGGGGGCGCCGCCCCGCGCCCCGTCGCGAAGAACAGCGCCAGCGAGACCGCCGCCGCGATCGTGTAGGCGACGACGAGCGCGGCGAACGGGTTGACCGCCTTCGCCGCCCCGCGCGACGCGAGGTGGTAGACGAGGTTCGACCCGACGATCAGGAACAGCGGCCAGACGGCGTTTCCCATGGCAAAAATCCTTTCGATGAGTCATGCAGGCGGGGGAGGGTCGCGCTTCCTCGCGACCTGCGGATGTGGTACCTCCCCGGGAGGGTCGCGCTTCCGCGCGACCTGCGCACACGGGAAACGGCCCCTGCGCATTGCCAGATGCCCGGGAGGGTCGTGCTTCCGCGCGACCGGAACAAAGGACGCGCGGAAGCGCGTCCCTCCCCACGAAAACCGGCCCTCCGCTCAGCCATGCCAGTCGAGGACATGCAATTCTCCTTGGTAAGGCCACTCTTCGGGCGTCGGGACCAACCCTTTCCGAACGGGATTGCAACGGACGTATGCCCATTTTTCGGTGTAGCTGTCGCCCGTGCGGAGTTGGGTGTCCCAGCAATCCCTCTGGAACAACGGAGGATGGCGGGAGGTGTCGGACGAGTGGACGCGCAGAAGCGCGTCCCTCCCGGAGGGAGTGTTCCAGAAGGCGCGCGCGGCAAGGGACTTCCAGTACGTCATCCATTTGTGGAAATCGGGAGGTGGATGCAATCCCGGCGCACAGAAAAAGTGGACATGGTCGGGCATGAGGACATACCGGCCGACCATCCAGTGCCCGGCAGCTTTCCATGCCGACAGGAGAGCCCCGTGCGCGCAGTCGTCGGCAAGCAAGGGCCGGCGGTCTTTGGTGGCGATGGTGACAAAGAGGAGAACGCGTCGGTTTTCACGGGATTCCAGCACGGAAAGGCGGGACGGATGGCGCCGGCTGTGGAATGCGGGCATGCCACCGACCCGGGAGGGTCGCGCTTCCGCGCGACCTGAGTAGGCGGGATACGGCACTCCTGCATCCTCGGGTGCCCGGGAGGGTCGCGCTTCCGCGCGACCGGAACCAGGACGCGCGGAAGCGCGTCCCTCCCCTGGGGCGGCCCCTGGACGCATGGAAACGCATCCCTCCCGAAGACCGGAACCAGGACGCGCGGAAGCGCGTCCCTCCCCTTGCAGAACCCTGCGCGTCACAGCTTCGCGGCTAGTGCGGCGAGCTTGGCGCGGGTGGCGTCGGTCTTCTGTTCGTCGATCTTGGCGGTGACGATGCCGGTGTCCTCGGCCTGCCAGTAGCCGCAGATGCCGCGGTATTCGCCGGCAGCGCCGTCGTAGACGCCCGGGGAGTACGAGGAGAGCAGCAGCGCCATCTTGCGGAGCCTGGGCGGCTTGTTGATGCAGTAGAGGCGCTGGACGGGGGCCTGGATCTGCACGGACATCGTGAAGTAGTAGACGGGCGCGGCCAGCACCAGCGCCTCGGCTTCGGCGAAGAGCGGATACAGCTCCTGCATGTCGTCCTTCTGGATGCACGCGCCGTTGCCCTTGCCGTGGCACCATTCGCAGGCGAGGCAGCCGGCGATCTTCTTGCGGGCGACGTCGACGACCGTGACGGCGTGCCCGGCCGCTTCGGCGGCCTTCTTGTACTCGGCCGCCATCCAGGCGGTGTTGCCGTTCGCGCGGGGGGAGCCTTGGAGGATCAGGATGTTCATGCGGGTTTTCCTTTGGTTCGGGTGTTTTCGAAAGGGCGGACCGCGGCGGACCTCACTCGGCGGCCGCGGCGGTTTCGTCGAGAAGGACCTCGCCCGGCGGCATCATCGGGATGAGTTCCGCGCGGGAATCCGCGAGGGTGAAGCACATCATGCGCTTGCCGGGCGACTTGTCGTAGATGGCGCGGAGGCCCGGCGCCGCTTCGAGGAAGACTTCTTCCAGGCGCTGGCGGTCGGTGCCTACGGCGAAGGCCGCCCGCCCGGTCCACCGCAGCCATTGCCGGGTGGCGGGCAGGAGCGCGACGAGCTCGCACTTCGGATTGGCCGCGAGCTGGCGGTAGACGTCCTTGAACTCGCCGACGCCCAGCCAGAGTTTGCCGTCCACGACGTGGTGCGCGCCGAGCGGACGGAGCTTCGGCTGGTCGCCGTCGGCGGTCGCGAGGAAGAACGCGCCGGCCTGCGAGAGGATGCCGTCGATCCGCTCGATGGGATCGGGCTCCCCGGGTTGTTCCTGCGCCGCGGCGGAGGAGGGGGAAACGGCGGTCGCGGCCAGCAAGGCCGCGCATGCGGCGAGGACGGGGATGGAGTGGTTCATGGCATCGGTTCCTTTCCGGGGCCCATCCTGCCATTGCAGGGGAGGGCGGCGCAAGGGGATTCTGGGGACCATCGCGACAGCAGGGACGCCAGGAGTCCCGCCACCGCGTCCCGCCGCAACGCCTCCACCTTCGGCGGCAGGCCGCGCGCCTGCAAAAACCCGGACAGCTCCCGCCGCACGTTTTCCGCGAGAACCCCGTCGAGCGGTTTCCCGCCGTCCCGTCCGGGACGCGGCAGACGCCGCAATCCCAGCGCCTCGTCCACGTGCGACTGCAGGCGGCTGAAATTCCAGTGCGCCCGCACCAGCCGCGCGAGACGGCGCTTCGCCGACGCGTACTGCGCC
>CACXEY010000140.1 GCA_902766695.1 uncultured bacterium | reverse complement strand
TCGAATGCCGCTTCGCGGACTCGAATGGCTTGGAGGGGGTTGGAATCAACATTGAAAAACATGAAAACCGCTTCGCGGACTCGGAAAGGCGGGAGGAAAGCAGATGGATTGTCGGGGCGCGGGCGACCCGCCCGCGGGGTGTCAGGGACAAGGAAAACAAGCGAAAAGGCCAATGTTTTCTGTAATCTCTCATCCAGCGGCGCGGCTGCAAGCCGTACCTCCGGAAGTCATGCGTTGCCTGTTCAGTAGGTCCCGAGCCACTTCCGGGGGTGCGGCATCCTGCCGCGCCTTGGCGGATGGTGGGAGGACGAATGGTTCACGCAAAGTTCGCCAAGGCCGCAAAGGGAGCGGGTGGAATACGGGAAGCTACATGGCTGTCTCGAAGGCCATTGCGCGGGCCCGAACGGTGTGGGGGAAGGCGGGAGGTGATGCAAAATTGGATTGACGGGGATGGGGGGGCGGGTGTAGGGTGAAAATGTCGCCGGAGGACGCAATGCGGCCGAGGGTGGCGGACAATTTGGTTACGCATCTTTTGCAAGATGGGTTGGTTGCCTGAAACGTGAGAAATTTCATGCCAATAGACATCGCAAAGGGCGCGCCTCAAGGCGTGCTTCTTTCGTGTATTGGCAGGGCAATTCTCACGGCCTCAGGCAACCACGGACGGAGACGCCCTTTTCGTCGGCCCGAGGGCGGCTCCGTGGTCGTGGAAAGGGCCGTGAGGAGACGCGCGATGAAAAACGGACGGTGCTTGACGGGTTGGCTGGCGGCAGGTTTGTTGCTGGGGCTGGCGGGGAGCGTGTGGGCGCAGCAGATGGCGCCGGTGAATCCGGCGTTCGCGCGGTGGCAGCGGGAACGGGCGGCGAAGGAGGCGGAGGGGAAGAAGGGACCGGAGACGGCCAGGCCGCGGGCGGCGAGGGCGGCGGCGGCCCGCGGGGAGGCGGGCGGGGAGGACATGGATTTCGGGTTCGTGCCGACGGTGCTGGACATGGGGTATCTGTCGAACCTCAACGACAATCTGGCGCAGGGTGTCGGGGATGTGCTGGAGCCGGCATACGATTTGCGGGAGGCCGGGGCGCTGACGGCGGTGCGGGACCAAGGGTCCTACGGGAATTGCGGGGCGTTCGCGGCGATGGGGTCGCTGGAGTCGTGGGTGAAGAAGTCGGAGGGGACGGAGCTGGATTTGTCGGAGAACCATCTGGTGAACCTGCACGGGTGGAGCCAGGGGTTCGGGGCGGGCGGCAACGCGCAGATGGCGGAGGGGTATTTCCTTCGCTGGGCGGGGCCGGTGGCGGAGAGCGAGGATGCGTATCCGCGTCCGGGGAAGAGCGTGGCGGGGACGCCGGTGCGGCACGTGCAGCGGGTGCGGTGGATTCCGGGCAAGACGGCGTATCTGGACAACGACGGCATCAAGCAGGCGCTGAAGTCGTGGGGCGCGCTCCAGGCAGACTACTACCACGCGGGGAGCTACTACAACGCGAAGACGGCCGCCTATTACTTCAATCCGGGCACGTCCTACCGGCTCTCGAACCACGCGGTGGACCTGGTGGGCTGGGATGACAACTACTCCAAAAAGAATTTCAAGCCGGAGCCGCCTGGCGACGGGGCGTACATCGTGCGGAACAGCTGGGGAAGCGGATGGGGCGAGGGCGGGTATTTCCACATTTCCTACTATGACGAGTCGTTCGCGTGGAAGCCGCTTTATTCGTTCTCGGGCACGGAGGCGGCGGACAACTACGACGCGGTCTACCAGCACGATCCGCTGGGGATGGTCGGCGCCATCGGCTATGCCGGGCCGACGGCCTGGGGCGCGAACGTCTTCACGGCGGCGGAGGCCTCGAAGGTGGCGGCCGCGGGCTTTTATGCGATGACGCCGCGCACGACGTACACGCTGATGGTGTACACGGGCTGCCGGGCGGGTTCGCCGCGGTCGGGGACGCTGGCGGCGCAGCAGAGCGGGACGGTGGACGCGGCGGGCTACGTGACGGTCCCGCTGGAGACGCCCGCGGCGGTGTCGGCGGGGCAGCGGTTCTCGGTCGTGGTGCAGCTGACGACGCCGGGCTATGCGTACCCGCTGGCGGTGGAATACGCGGTGGCGGGCTACTCGGCCGCCGCCTCGGCGAAGGAAGGGGAGAGCTACCTGAGCGCGAACGGGAGCAAATGGGACGACTTCACGGCGCGGGTGTCGAGCACGGCGAATTTCTGCTGCAAGGCGTACGTGAAGTCGGCGGCGGTGGTGCGGTCGCTCGCGGGGCTCTCGATCGAGGGGGTGAACTCGCTGAAGGCGGGCAGCTCGGCGGACTTCACCTGCACGGCGGCCTACAGCGACGGCTCCACGAAAGCGGTGTCGCCGCGCTGGAGCATCGCCGAGGGCGGGAAGTGGGCGTCGGTGGATTCCTCGGGGCGGGTGACGGCGAAAGCGACGGGCGAGCAGCGGACGGTGAAACTGCGGGCGTCGTATTCGGAGGGCGGGGTGTCGAAGACGGCGGAGTGGAGCTTCTTCGTGACGGTGGCGGCCCCCGCGGCCCCGGCGGATTTGGAAGCGACGGCGGGCACGGAAGAGAGCTGCGTGCGCCTCTCGTGGACGGCGTCGGAGGGGGCGGCGGGCTACGCGGTGTACCGCGGAACCCGGGAAAGTTCGGGCAACGCGGCGTACCTCGGCACGGTGACGGCGACCCGCTACGCGGACACGGCGGCGGTCCCCGGCGTGGATTACCGCTATTTCGTGAAGGCCAAGAACGGCTCCGGCAGCAGCCCCTTCAGCCCCGGCGCCTGGGGCTGGCGCGCGCTGGCGGCCCCGGCGAACCTCTCGGCCTCGGACGGGACGCGCGACGACCGCGTGGACGTGGCGTGGAACCGCTCGGAGGGCGCCTCCCACTACCGCGTCTGGCGCGCGGACGGGGAGGACGGCGAGCCCGTGGCGGTTTCCCCGTGGCAGACGGCGTGCCAGTATGCGGACACCACGGCGGAGGCGGGAATGCCCCATCTCTACTACGCGACGGCGGCGGTCGATGCCGATGGCACCCGCGAGAGCGCGTTCGGCGTGCCGGACGAAGGTTTCCGCACGGGCCCGCCGGTGCTCAAAACCCTGGAGATTTCGGGCCCCGTCTCGCTGGTTTCGGGCGGCCGGGGAACCTACACCTGCACCGCCGTCTCGACCGACGGCACGCGCACGGCGGTCGCCCCGGAGTGGACCCTTTCGGGCGGCTCGCTCGCCGTCTCGGACGGCAAGGCGGTGGTCACCGCACCGGTGGCGGGGGAGAACACCACCGTGACGCTCACCGCGGCCTATTCCGACGGCACGGCCAGCCGCACCGGGCGTCTGGTCATCACCGTGACGCCCGCCGTGCCGCCGGCCCCCGCGGCGCTTGAACTCGTTTCCGCGACGGAGCGCGGCATCGCCCTGCGCTGGAGCGCGGTGGCCAACGCGACGAGCTACCAGCTGTGGCGGTCGGGCCCCGGGGAAGATTCCGCCGTGGTGGCCTCGACGACGGCGACGGAACACACCGACGCCTCGGCCGCGCCGGGCGTGGCCTACGCCTACCGCGTCGGCGCGGCCAACGCCGCCGGCGCCGGTGCGCCCGGCGGCGCGGTGGTGGAAGCGGTGCGGCCGGTCGCGGCCCCGACCGGCGTCTCCGCCAGCTACGGCACCTACGCCGACAAGGTCGCGGTTTCCTGGAAGGCGTGCGAAGGCGCGGAATTCTACCGCGTCTGGCGCGCCGACAGCGCGGATGGGGCCAAAACCGCCCTCGGCGCGTGGCAGACCGCCCTCGCCTTCGACGACACGACGGCAACCGCAGGCACGGTCCACTACTACAGCGTCCAGGCCGCCGTGGACGAGACGGGCACCGCCGCCAGCGCCTTCGGCGGCCCCGCCGTGGGGCTGCGGAAGATTTCGCCCAAGCCCGTCGCCCTCACCATCCTCGGCCCCGACCGCGTGGCCGCCGAATCCACGGCGGCGTACACCGCCAAGGTCCGCTACGAAAACGGCGCCGTCGCGTCGGTGGTCCCCGTCTGGTCCATCGCGTCCGGCGGCACTTTCGCCACCATCGGCTCCGACGGATTGCTCACGGTCGGCAAGCTCGAAGAAGACCGCACCATCGTTGTCACCGCCCGCTTCATCGACGGCGCCACCGTCGAAGGCTCGCTGGAGGTCGCACTCGTCGCCCCCATCGTCAAGACCGCCACCATCAAGGATGTCGAAGCCCACGCCCGCTGGCCCTGGAACGGATGGGTGGACGTCGATTACACGCTCGAAACCGCCCCCACCGGCACCGTCGCCAAGGTCAGCCTCTCCGGCTACGACCGCGACCACAAGGCCGCCCTCGTCGCCACGACCCTCGCCGGCGACGGCGCGCGCGGCGCCACCGTCGAACCCGGCAAGCGCCGCCTCTCGTGGAACCTCGGCGCCGATTACCCCGACTTCCACGCCAGCCGCGTCAACGTGACGCTCAACGCGGTGCCGAGTGAGCCGGTGGAGCCTGAACCTCCGCATGTGGAGTGTGAATGGTTTGTTGATGCCACGAATGGCAACGATGACAATGACGGACGCAGTTGGAGAACTGCGAAGCAGAGCATCCAAGCGGCGATTGATTCCTCTTTGGAGGGGGATACGATTCTGGTTGCGGACGGAAAGTATGGCCCGATTGTGACGGACAACAAGGGCATTACCATCCGTTCGCTGAACGGAGCGGAAAGCACGGTCATCAGTGGCAACGGGACGTCTCAATGTGCGCTCCTTGGTGAAAAGGAGGGAGACCAAGCAACGATTCTGGATGGTTTTACGGTGTCTGATGGATACCTGTATATCAGCTGGGAGGGGGCGGGAGGGGCAGGTATTCGCTTTGGCACAATTCGGAACTGCATAATCCGAGATTGCCGTGTGAACGGTTCATGGAGTGGCTATGGAGGAGAGGGAGGTGGAGTTTGGGGGGCAAGATTGGAACATTGCCAAATTCGGAACTGTTCCGCTCTGGCAGGTGGAGGATTGGCCCGTGGATACGCCTTCGAATGCATTTTTGAGGACAACTACTCTCGCGACGATGGAGGGGCACTGTTTTGGTCACATGCCGAAAACTGTTTGCTGTCGGGAAATTACTCGTACAATACAGGCGGACAGTCGGCTGGTGCTGCCATGTATGCCAGCACAAACGTCAATTGCACCATCGTTGGGAACCGTGCGCGGTCTGGCGGCATTGTGGGGCGTTCTCTCCTGAATAATTGCATCATTTACGGCAATACTTGTGATTCTGGGGAAGTTGTTTGCGATACTTCTGCGGGAGGAACGCCAACTTCAATGACCTCATGCTACACCAACAATCCCGGCTTTGTTGATGCCGCCAACGGCGACTACCGCCTTGCCGCAGGTTCGCCCTGCATCGACGCCGGAGACAATGCCTATGTCACAACCGCCACGGACCTTGCGGGCAACACTCGCATCGCGAACGGGACGGTGGATATCGGGTGCTATGAATATGGCTCTTCGCCAGTGGGGGCATCACTGGCGGACGGCCTTGTGGCCTATTGGCCGTTCGACGGAGACGCAAGGGACGCGAGCGGGAACGGGAACGACGGGACGGTAAACGGGGCGACGCTGACGAGCGACCGGAACGGGGCGGCAAACGGGGCGTATCACTTCGACGGGAACGACACCATCAAAGTTGCTGACTCCGAATCGATACGTTCACCAAACAAAGCCGTGAGCATAGCGGTTTGGTTGAAGCCAGAAAACATTTCTGACTGGGTCATGGTCTGTAGCAAGGGAACAAGCTGGTCAACTCCCTGTCAGTATGGCCTTGGCATTTGGGATAGTGAAGGTGTTGAGATTGGCAGTGGATATTCAGTGGCATGCCCCATTATGTTACAGACATCGCAGTGGCAGCACTTAGTTGTGACGAGAGACGAAACGACCATGAAAGTGTATCTCAATGGCGTTGAAATAGGAGATAATGCTTCAGGAAGCTCTTTCAAGCAAAATCAAGAGGATTTCCTTATCGGATGCGACCAATACGATGCTGCGGAGTATTACGATGGCGATCTTGATGATCTCGCAATCTGGAATCGTGCGTTGACAGCGTCGGAGGTGGCGCAACTGTATGCGGGGGAAAAGCCGATGGCGAAGTATCTGGTAGTGGACTTGTCGGGCGGGCCGTCGGCTGAATCGTGGCCGGTGGAGTATCTGAACGGGGAGCCTGCGGGAGGGTTCAACACGGCCGAGTACAAGACGACGAAGCTGGTGTTGCGGCGGATTGAGCCGGGAACCTTCACGATGGGGTCGCCTTCCGGCGAAAGCGGGCGCTTAACCAACGAGACGCTGCACCAAGTGACACTAACGAAGCCGTACTACATCGGGTTGTTCGAAGTGACGCAGAAGCAATACGCGCTGGTGATGGGGAGCAATTCGTCGAGTTTTACTGGAGACGCACAGCCGGTGGATTGGGTGTCGTGGAACACCATCCGCGGAGAAGACGGGTGGCCGGGGGCGGCGACGGTATCGGAGGATTCGTTCATCGGACGGCTCCGGGCGCGGACGGGGCTGGTGGATTTCGATCTGCCGACGGAGGCACAGTGGGAATACGCGTGCCGCGCGGGGACGACGACGCCTTACAGTTACGGCGGAAGCGCAAACTGGGACTACGGGTGGTACTGGGAGAATTCTTCCGACCAGACGCACGATGTGGGAACGAAGAAACCCAATGCGTGGGAGCTCTACGACATGGACGGGAACGTGTGTGAGTGGTGCCTGGACTGGTACACGTCGAACTTGGGTACGGCGGCGGTGAGCAACCCCAAAGGGGCTTCGTCCGGGTCGCATCGTGTGAAGCGGGGCGGAACAAGGGATACCAAAGCAATCAGATGCCGTTCAGCGGTCCGCCTCGGCGACCTCCCGTCGACTAAGAGCAAAGCCCTGGGCTTCCGCCTCGCTAGGCTCCTATCGGAATGAAAACAAACCAAAAGAACAAACAAATCAAAGTGCACGGAGGTGCGGGGCGGTGCTTGTGGTTGCGACTGTGTGCGGGGGAGAAACCAATCGAAAAATGAGTGTCAAAAACAAAAGCAAGGAGTTCATTATGGACAACAAGAGATTGAGTGAAATCAAGAAGACATTTCGTGAATTGGAAGTCGTGGTGACTAGCGCTATGAACATGCCGGAACCATTCAAAGACAATTTGCGATTTCAAAAGACACTTTCAGCGGCGCGGCGAGGCATGGAGGAAGTTCGCAAAGAGGAGCGGTTTGACTCGTCGGAGCAGTATGACCCTAGCGATGCAATCCTGGATGTTGTCGAGGCATTGGAAGATGCGACAAAGAAATATGAGCAATGCAAGTCACTGGAATGCAGGAAATTGATGAAAAAGGTTTTGGCTGATGTAAAGGATATGCTTGCCGAAGTTAATGCGCAGTGGGCGCGCGAGGGGAACTGAGAGGTTAGAGTCCGTGACCCGCGAGGCGCGAGCGATGCAATCGGCAGGGAAGCCAATGGCGGCGGACTGGCGTCCGCCGCAAGGAAGAAGTACGGCGGCGGACGGGGGGCCGCCGCAAGTAAGAAGTATGAAGTATGAAGTACGAAGTGCGGTGTATTGTGCGGGAGAGAAGGCGGGAGGGGAGTGCAAGGAGGGGCGGCGGGGAATGTGGTCAGGTCCAGTCGCGGAAGTTCAGGACGGAGACGTTCCGGTTGCCGAAAGAGGGGATGGGCGAGCCGTCGTAGAGGAGCACGGGGGAGGATGCAGCGGGTTCTTCGCGCGCGAAGGCTTCGAGGTTGCGCACGAGGTTGCGGTTGAAGGTCATGGCGGACTTGATTTCGACGGGGCGGATTCCGGACGCCTCGTGGATCAGCAGGTCGATTTCGAATCCCTTCTCCGTGCGGAGGAAGGAGAGGGGGGCGTCCTCGCCGGCGTTGAGGAAGCGTTTGCGGACATCCATCACGCACATGTTCTCGAAGAGGGCTCCGCGCAGGGGGTGGGTCGCCAGCTGGGCCGGGGTGCGGATGCCGAGAAGATGGGCCGCGAGGCCGGTTTCGGCGAAGTAGATCTTGGGGGATTTGACGAAGCGCTTGGAGACGTTGGAGAACCAGGGCTTGAGGCGGTAGACGAGGAACGAGGCTTCGAGGACGGACAGCCAGGAGGAAACGGTCGCGGAGCTCACGCCCGTTTCGCCGGCAAGCGAGGAAAAGTTCACGGTCTGCCCGATGCGCCCGGCCAGCAGCGCGACGAAACGCTCGAAAAGAATCAGGTCGCGGACGTTGACGAGGCGGCGGACGTCGCGTTCGACGTAGGTGCGGAGGTAGTTGCGGTAGTAGCGGGAGGGATTCTTCCGCGCGGCGTGGAGCTCGGGCATGAAGCCCCTGAAGAGCAGTTCGTCGGTGGCCGCGCGCTTCCCCTCGCCCAGTTCGTCGAGGGAGAGCGGCAGGAGTTCCAGGATGGCGGTCCTTCCGGCCAGCGATTCGTCGACGGCTTCGGCCAGCGCGGTCTGGTGCGAACCCGTCAGAACGAAGCGTCCGCACCGGGCCCTGTCGGCATCGACCGCGACCTGGATTTGGGATACGAGGGAGGGAACGCGCTGGATTTCGTCGATCACGACCGGCGCGGGATGGCGGAGAAAGAAGGCCTTGGGGTCGGCGGCCGCCAGTTCGCTTTCTTCCTGTTCTTCGAGGTTCACGTACCCGAATCCCGGGCAGCAGGACTTGGCCAAGGTCGTCTTTCCCGACTGACGTGGGCCGAAAATGGTGACAACGGGATACTCGTCGAGGGCTTCCCGCAAGGAATTTTCGATTTTTCTCGGAATCATGGCCTGTTCCTCTCTTGGAGTGGATGTGGGGACAATAGCAATGATGGGCGTAAATCGCAAGTTGAATCTTGGATTTCCGCCCTTGGTGAGTCTGGGGAAGGCGGAAGCATTGAGGGAGGGATGCGGGGGGATGGCGGGTGT
>CACXEY010000139.1 GCA_902766695.1 uncultured bacterium | reverse complement strand
TATAAATTGTGTCAAGAAAAACACTGGATCGTTTCAAATTGAAATTTCACGAAAAAGACAGTTGCTACCGGCCAGCCGCAACATGCAAAAGACAGGGGTTTCACCGGACCACCCCTTTGGAACCAACATTTCAAGATTGGGCGCATTTTTGCCCGCCGGGGAAAAGAGCAAACTCAGATTTGTCCGATGTCTTCGCTAACGCTCCGGCGATGTTTCCCAATAGCCCATCCAATGGCCTCCCAACAACGCGGGCAGCGACGGATGCCCCGTGTCCGTGGCCTCCGTCGCTGCCCGCACGATGGACATTTTTCCCATTCTGGTTCCCGGGCATTCGCGGAATCGTGTGCGGAGTTGTCCCAACGCTCCATCTCCCGGAATCGGAAAAATCTTCAACGCGTGCGCAAGGACGGGTGTCCCGCCCCCGGGGCATCCGTCCTTGCGCACCTTGGAGGCATGAAGAAGAAACGCTTGGAACGCATCGCCGGAGCGTTAGCGCAGGCATCGGACGAATCGGAGTTCATCCCCTTCTTTGCCTGTCGTTGTGTCCAAAGGCACTATTCTGTCCCACACCCGCTCCCGCCCGCCGCCCGGAGTTTGCATTGCGGCCCGGTGCGGGGTGTGGTTTACTCGCGGGAGACCGCGGGAACCCCGACGTGAAACCCCATCCTCCATCCATCCCGCCCCCCGCGCCGACGGGCGCGGCGGGGTCGCTGGTGCCGACCACCTCCACGACGATGCTCAAGCAGATCGCCGGGGTGGCGGAGCATCCGCGCTGGACGGAGTTCGTCGCGGCGTACCGGCCGATGATGGAGGCGTACATGCAGGAGCGCTTCCCGGGGCTGGAGGCGGACGACCTGATCCAGGAGACGCTGCTGGCCCTGATGGACGCCCTGCCGGGCTACGTGGCGGTGCCGTCCGGGCAGGGGGCCTTCCACAACTACCTCACCGGCGTGCTCCGCCACAAGGCGCTCAACGCCCTCCGCTCCGAAGGCCGCCGCAAGCGCACGGAGAGCCGCCTGGCCGCCGACGCGGCGGACGGCGCCGCGGCGGACGCTGAGGAGGCGTCATGGCGGGAGGCGGTCTACGCGGCGGCGCTGGAGCAGCTGCTGGCCGACCCGTCGGTCAACGCCCGCCACAAGCAGATGTTCGTGCGCACGGCGCTGCGCGGGGAGAAGCCCGCGGACGTGGCGGCCTCGCTGCTGGCGACGCGCGACGTGGTGGACCAGGCGAAGAAGCGCATGACGGCGCGCCTCCGCGAGCTGGTGGAACGGATGGATCGCATCGATGGTCCCTGAGGGCGGCGACAGGCTGGAGAACTGGCTGGCCCGGGCGGGCGCGTCGGTGGCCGAAGGGGCGACCCACCTCTGGCGCGAGGGGCGGGAGGTCGGCGAGTGGACGGTGGCGGGCTACGTCGGGCGCGGCGGCAGCGCGGAAGTCTATTGCGCGCGCCACCGGCGGTTGGGGACGCCGGCGGTCCTGAAGGTCCTCTGGCGCGATGGCGCCGGGCCGCGCGAGCGCTTCGACCGGGAGACGCGCTTTTTGATGGAGGCGCCGGGACCTGCGTTCCCGGCCTTCTTCGGCGCGGGGGTGGAAGAGGGGCGTCCGTGGATCGCGATGGAGCTGCTGGAGGAGTACCCGCTGCCGCACAGGGACGCAGCCATGGCGGCCTATCTCCTCGACGTCGCGCACGGCGTCGAGGAACTGCACCGGCGCGGCTGGGTCCACCGCGATCTCAAGCCCCGCAACATCCTCCGCCGCGCGGACGGCCATGCGGTGCTGGTCGATTTCGGCCTGCTCAAGCGGGCGGGCGAGATGGTCGCGGGCGAGACGGCGGCGGGGCGCGTATCGCCGTCTGTCGTGGACGGCGCCGAGGTGGGGGTGGGCACGCCCGGCTACGCGGCCCCGGAGCAGTTCGCGGGCGGCGCGCCGACCCCGGCGACCGACGTCCACGCGCTGGGCATCCTGGCCGACGAATGCTTCGCCGGCAAACCGCCCCGCGCCTGGGAACGGATCATCCGCAAGGCCACCGCCAGCCTCCCCCGCCAGCGCTACCCGGACGCCGCGGCCTTCTCGCGCGCCATCCGCCGCCGCCACCGGGGACGGAACATCCTGCTGGCCCTCGCGGCCTGCGCGGGTGCGGCGGTTCTTCTGCGCTGGGCGCCGTCGTGGCCGGAGAAGATACGGGAGGTCTTGCCGGCGGAACCGCCGCCGCAGCCGGTCCGCACCATCGAATTGCCGGGCGGGGCGCAGATGGAGATGGTGTGGTGCCCGCCGGGGACCTTCACGATGGGCAGCCCCGGGGACGAGCCGGGGCGCCGTTCCGACGAAGCGCAGCACCAGGAGGAAATCGTCCGCGGCTTCTGGATCGCCCGTACGGAAGTGACCCAGCGCCAGTGGAAGAGCGTGATGGGCGACCGGCCCGCCGACAACATGGGAAACGTCTCCATCGAAGCCGTTTTCGCCCGGGCCGCCCAACGCGGATCGCCGTACCCCAGCGACTGCAACGCGGACGACCTGCCGGTCGAGAACGTGAGCTGGCGGCGTTGCCGGGAATTCTGCCGGCGGGCGGGGCTGCAACTGCCGACGGAGGAGCAATGGGAATACGCCTGCCGGGCGGGGGCCAGCGGCCCCTTCGCGGGCAACGGACGCCCCGACGGCATGGGCTGGTACGATGCCAACGCCCGCGGCGAGACGCATCCCGTCGGCAAAAAGGCCCCCAACGCCTGGGGCATCCACGACATGCACGGCAACGTGGCCGAATGGTGCGAAGACGGTCGGCCCGCGGGGGCGTCCGCCCCGCGGCGTTGCGTACGCGGCGGTTCCTACATGGACGGCGAGCGGGATTGCCGGTCTGCCGCCCGCGCCCTTGCCCGGGAAGACACCGAATTCGGGGAAATCGGCTTCCGCCCCGTGCTGGCGGACGGCGACCCGCCGGAGGCGCCCGGCCGCGGCGCACCGGCCCCCGGCGCGGCATAGCAGCCGGAATGGAGTCCCCGGGACGCCCCTCTCCGCCGGGACTTGTGCCCCATCCTGCGCCCCCATCCGCCGCATCCGCGCAACCTCTTGCACCGAGTGCGCACGCCAGCGCCACGGCGGCGAGGGGACTCGCCGCCCTACCCGTGCTCCGCGCAAGGAACGCGTTTTCCTGCAGCTGCGGGTAGGGCGGGCAGTCCCCTGCCCGCCGTGCCCATTGGATTTCCATGGAACGCGCATCGCCCCGTGCGGACGCACGAGTCGCCCCAACCTCCACAGCATTTCTCGATCCACCGGAAAAACTCCGTCAGATTCCGTGCCCGCCGGTGAGTATGGATATGAAGGCCCCGGCGGAACCGGGCGCCGGAGAAAGGAAATATGCGTTTGACGGACACGGAGGAGGCGGATAAGCTGAATCCGACGTTGGATGGCCGGCGACCTGCCGGCCGTCCGCGTCGGACATCCTGTTTTCCGCATCTTTCGCAAGATGCGACTGTTCCCCTGAAACCTGAGAAATTTCATGGCAGAGAAATCGTTGCGAAGGGCGCGTCCCCACATGGGCGCGCTTCCTCCGTGTCTTTGCCGGGCATTCTCAGGGCCTCAGGGGAACCAGACGGAGGCGCGCTTCTTTTTCGGCCCTGCCCGCTTCCGCCCCAGCAACCCACGGGCCGGAGGAGGCGCGCGATGAAAAACGGAAGAATCCTGGCGGCGGCAATGGCGGAAAAACATCCCCGTCCGACGGCATGCATCGGTTTGGCACTCTCCGTTCTCCTCCTCTGCAATGGGTGCATGACGCAATTCCATTCGTCCTCCTTCGACGTGAAGCCCAAGCCCGCCTCTTCCGTATCCGGCACCAACTTCCGCGTGCAAGCCGTTTCGGACGACGAGCACGACCATGAGTTCGAAAGCCATCTCCGAACGGAACTGGAAAAGCTCGAACAGGGACAGAACGCCTCCCTGCCCGCAGTCCCTTACAGCGTCGATCTCCGCTATCTGGGCCACGAAGAAACCTCGGACACCACGAAGATGCTGACGGGGTTGCTGTACATCTGCTCGTGCTTCGTCATCCCCCACTGGGACACCACCACCCACAAGTGGGAAATATCGACCGTCTTGCCCGGCGAAACGGGCTCGTTCCGGGGCGAGCGGAGTTCCACGGACGTCATCAGCTGGTTCATGCTCCCTCTCGGCATGCGAGACTTCTTCTCCTCGGGCGGAACGGGCGGCGGCTCCCCTTCGCTGTCGGAATCCATGGCCAAGGCCATTTTCGATTCCCTCACCCAGACGCGCTACGACAAGGCCGTCTCGGACATGCGACTGAAGGCGAAACAACAACTCCTGGGAGGAAAGCGCCTGTCGGAAGCCGACGAGCGGTTGCTTGAAAACGACGCGTCCCTTGAAACCTTCGCGGCCAGGGCCATGCACCCGGCCAACAAAAACACCGGACTCGCCGCCGTTGCCCGGATCGACGACCCCGAAACCCTCGCCGACATCGCCCTCCATTCCGCCGTCCCGGAAATCCGCCAGACCGCCGCGCAACGGGCCACCGGCCTTCCCGAAGCGCGGTTTGCCGAACTGGCCGCGGAATCCTCCGATTTGGAAGTCGCGGACACCTTCCTGAACCGCATCTCCGACGACGCCTTGCTGTGCCAAGTTGCAGAAAACCGCTCCGCTTTGGAGGATATCAAAGCGGTTGCTGTCGAAAAAATCAGGCAGGAGTCCGCCCTCGCCGACATCGCAAAATCGCAGATGGTGCACTCCTCCCTCAATTATCGTGCCGTCAGCCGGATCGGGACGGAATCTGTTTTGGCCGACGTCGCCGCCCACGCCCCCGATGCGGACATCCGCAAGGCCGCCATCGAGAGAATCGACAATCCTTCCATCCTCATCGTCGCGGTCGCGAAAGACGCCGATCCGGCAAACCGTCTCGCCGCCCTTGACCGAATCAGCCATCCGAAGGCCCTCGCGGCCATCATGCGGAAATCCGACGACGCCGAGGTCCGCCTGCAGGCCGTACGGAAAATCACCGACCCCGCCGTCCTGCAAGAAACCGTGGCCGGCGATGCCGATGCCGCCGTCCGTCTGGCCGCCCTACAGCGGGTTTCGGACCAGGAAGTGCTCGCGCGCGCGGCGGAAACGGATCCCAGTCCGGAGGTCCGCGCGGCCGCCATGGACAAACTGTCGGATCCTGCCATGCTGGCCCAAATCGCGAAGAACAGCGCGCATGCAAAGAACCGCCTGGCAGCATTGGCGAAAATCACGGATGATGCCGTGATTTGCGACATCGCCCAGTCCGACACAAGCGTCGGCGTCCGGGTCGCTGCCGCTGCCAAGACCCGTAAGCAGGAAGTTTTGGCCAGGATTGCCCAATCCGACAGCGCTTCGGTTGTCCGCATCCGAGCGGCCCAGGAACTTCACGATCAGGACTGTCTTGCTTCCATCGCCAGGCAAGATGAAGCCGCCGACGTCCGCATGGCGGCCGTGGAGCGCCTCAACGCCCAGGATGTCCTCAAGGCCGTGTCTGCCAGCGACAAGTCGCCTGAAGTCCGGGCGGCCGCCGCCGCGAAAATCGACGACCCGGCGTTCCTCGCATCCATCGCGAGACAGGATGCCGATCCCTCCGTCCGCCGCGTGGCCTTTGGGCGCGTGGATGACCAAGCCGTCCTAGCCGGGATTGCAAGGGCGGACCCCGCCCCCGGCAACCGGATATTGGCCATCCAGCGTCTTGGAGACGAGGTTGTCCTGCGCGAAATCGCCTTGTCCGAACAAGACCCTTCCGTACGGGACTCGGCCTGGCAAAAACTCCCGGAACCCTCCAGAAAGGCGTTGCTCGCATCCATGGCTCGCAAGCTGTTCCTCAAGGCGGAAAAGGCGGAAGAGGACGGGCGGATCAACTTCTGCGGCTTCTATACCGGAATGCCGGAAGCGGACGCCGAAATCCTGGCGCAGCACTACGGCCTGAAGTCCGAGGAATGGTCTTGCGAGTGTCTCGGGGAGGAAGTGGCCGGGGTGTATTTCACCCTCCAAGGCCTCCAGCGCGTGACGAAAAGCGGGCATTCCTTCGAGGAACTGGTTTGGGTGGTTTCCGACCATGTCGGGTATTTGAGCCCGGAACCAATCAAATACGCCAATTCCTCCGGAGTGGAGGAGGTGGATTTTCTGGCGATGCTGTACGGCCAGGCGACGGAAGTCGGGGCAGTCTACCACCGCAAGACCGTCGATGGCATCCATGTGATCATGGCCGAAAAAAAGATGGCGGGAATCCCCCCGGGCTTCGCCATGTGGGATGACGACCTCGTCGAGCGCCGGGCGGAACAACGCAAGAGCGACACCGGAGGGGAGAAGAGCGACCGTGAGAAGAGCCACGACGCCCTGGGAACGATGTTCGGTCTCATGGGTGTGGCATACGATTGAACCGCAGGCAGAAGGATTTAAAACAAACATGAAAGGCACAGAGATGAAAAACGGAAGAATGTCCAGAGTTGCGGTTGCGGGATGCATGCTTCTCGCGGCAGCGGTGGCAGCAGGGGGGGAGGAGGCATCCGGCGAACCCCAGGCGGGAGAGGTGAGGACCATCACCCTTCCCGGCGGCGCGACGATGGAGATGGTGTGGTGTCCGGCGGGGACGTTCTTGATGGGCAGCGGTTATGACGAACATCCAGTGACCTTGACGAAGGGCTTCTGGATGGGGAAGTACGAGGTGACGAAGGCGCAGTGGAAGAGCGTTATGGGAAGCACTCCGCCGGACCTCCGGGAGGAAAACCATCCGGTGGTATGGGTGAGCTGGGACGATTGCCAACAGTTCTGCCGGAAGGCGGGGTTGAGCTTGCCGACGGAGGCCCAGTGGGAGTACGCGTGCCGCGCGGGAAGCCGAGGGCCGTATGCAGGGACCGGGAACCTGGATGACATGGGGTGGTACTTGGACAACAGCAGGGTCCAGACGCATCCGGTGGGGACGAAGCACCCCAATGCGTGGGGGATATACGACATGCACGGAAACGTGTCGGAGTGGTGCGAGGATTGGTACGGCCGCTATCCCGGCGGCGCGGTGACGGATCCACAAGGTTCGCCTTCGGGGGAGGCATCGTCGGTGGAGTGGTTGTTCGGCGGGTCTTCGGAGGGAGAACGGGTGCTGCGCGGCGGGGCCTGGGGCAGCCTCTCCACCCAGTGCACGTCGGACTTCCGGGTGGGTGACTCCCCGTCGCACGCGTTCAACTACCTCGGCTTCCGCGCGGTCAGGAATCTGTCGGAGGAATGAAAGCAAACATGAAAGGAACAGCGATGACGAACGGAAGAATGGCAACCCCGCCAGCATCGGCGGGTTGGATAATCCTGGCGGCGGTGCTTGCGGCCGGGTTGACGGGATGCGGACGCGCCCCGAAAGCCGGCGACGTGAAGACCATCACCCTGCCCGGCGGGGTGAAGATGGAGATGGTGTGGTGTCCGCCGGGAACGTTCCTGATGGGAAGTCCGGCTGGAGAAAGGCACCGGGGTGGCTATGAAACCCAGCATCAGGTGACGCTGACGAAGGGCTTCTGGTTGGCGCGTACCGAGGTGACGCAGACGCAGTGGAGGAGCGTGATGGGAAACAATCCCTCGGAGCACAGGGGGGAGGACCTGCCTGTGGAACAGGTCTCGTGGGATGATTGCGTGGAGTTCTGCCAGAAGGCGGGCATGAGGTTGCCGACGGAAGCGGAGTGGGAGTACGCCTGCCGGGGGGGGAGCACCGGGCCGTATGCGGGGACCGGGCGTCTGGAGGACATGGGCTGGTATGATGACAACACCAGGTACGAGCCCCATCCCGTGGGGCGGAAGTCACCGAATGAGTGGGGGCTGTTCGACATGCACGGGAATGTGGCGGAGTGGTGTGGGGATTGGCAAGACGACTATCCAAGAGGGAGCGTGACGAATCCGGTGGGACCGGACAACGGCAGGCTTCGGTGTGTCCGGGGCGGGTATTACAATTCAGACGAGGGGGATTGCCGGTCAGCATGCAGGGATTTCGCGACGCCCTTCACTCGATTGCCTGCCGTGGGCTTCCGTCCCGTGTTTTCCGGCAAGGCGGCAGCAAAAGCGAATCCGGGGGCGGCGGGGAAGAAGAAGTCTGGAAAAACGACCTTGCGCCAGAGGCTTGGCGGAATTGCGGACACCAAGGGAAAGGGGATGAAAATGAAGCTGCACGGGATGCTCGGTGCGCAGTTCGGGAAGGTGATGCCGGAATCGGCGGCGTGCACGACCAACAAAAATGGAGAGCGGGTTTACACGTACAGGCCCCAAAAGCCCTTGGACGGGTTCGGAGAATACGTACTGTTCGCAACTCCGCTGACCCGCAGGATTTACGCGGTGAAGGCCCTGCATGTCGACCAGTACGCTTCGTCCGCCGAAGACCAGCAGTTTTTCACGAAGACCTCCGAGTTGTTGGAAGAGCGGTTCGGGGCAACCTTGGTCCGCACTACATCCGCGGCGAGCGACTTCAAATTCGCGAACGGCAGAGTTGTCTCCGCCGCTCTGGCACACGGGATCGTCAGCATCACCGCATGCGATGCCGAGTTGCAGAAGTTGGCCCAGCGGGAATTCGAGGAGTTGGAGTCCCGGCTGTTGGCGGAGGATGTTCGGGTTCTGGCGCTGCGTCCGGAGAAGCAGGGGAACGAGGCGTTGGGAGAACTCGTTTCGGTTTTCGGCGTCGTTTTCGGGGAACCATGCAGGTGGGGAAAGAATCCCGTGGAAAACAACACCCGTGCGTGGGTTTACGAGTTCGAACCGGAGGGCCCCTTCATGGAGTGCTCGGATTTCTACGTGTTCGCGACCTCCAAAAGCAAGCGGGTGTTCACGGTACGCGCCGTGTTCGACGGCACCACGCCGGAACTGATTGAAGATGATTCGGACAATCCTGAAGAAGACGCGGCGCAGGCCAAATACGACCAGATGCGCCGCATGCTCGAGAGGTTGGTCGGCAGGCATTTCAAGGACACCGGGTCCAATGAATACGACAAGCAGTGCAGGATGAACATTGGAGACCATTTCTACATTCTCCTCTGCAAAACAAGGACTTCGGAGAAAGTGATGCTGGATTTTTGCAATCGTGACATGAATGCTTTGAACGTCCAGGAGGCTGCGGAAAGAAACAGTGATGACCTTTTCAGATCGGCAAACCGCGGATTGCAGGGACTTGGCGGGTTTTGACACCAGAACCAGATGGAAGCAAGGAGAGAACCATGAGCGAACAGTTGCATTGTCCGAGGTGCGGGCACGAAATCGACAGGGAACATCCGGTGTGTCCGGGATGCGGGGTAAAACTGAGGTTCCGGCCATTGAACTTGCCCAAGCCAACCGACGAGCCCGTCATCAAGATTCCGAAAGCGGTCGCGGACAAGATAGAGCCGACGCCGGCGCCGCGCGTTCCCCGGTCGCCGGTGCAATCCGGAGAGGACAAGACCGTACCGTCACCGCCGGCTGCGGAAACTTCGCGAAAGAAGGAATTTCCGGGCGAGCGTGCCCCCGACGGCTTCGGGGGGGCGTGGGGGCGGGGATGGAAGTTTTCCTTCAAGGGGCGCGCTTCGCGGAAGGAATACTGGCTCCGGCAAATCTCCTTCGCGCTGGAAGGGGCGGTGGTGTTGGTTGCCGCGGGAATCCTGCGTTCCACGCTCGATTCCGATTTGCCCCTCTTGCTCGTGTTGGCTTGGCTTCTGGCCATCTTGGTTCCCGGATGGGCGCTGTTTGCCAGGCGTTTGCACGATGCCGGATTCTCCGGCCATCTGGCGGTCGGGAGACCGATTGCCGTGGGGCTGGACATCGCATGGGTGGCAATCCCGATCTTGTATGAGTTGGAAGTGATTTCGTTCGATGCCGCCCTGTGGGTCGAACCGGTTTCCGCGTGGGCGATGGTCGTTTCCTGCGTCCAGTTCGCGCTCGAAGCCATTTTCGGAATGTTCCCCGGCGTCCCCGGCGCGAACAAGCACGGAGCCAATCCGTATGGGATAGAAGGAACACCGTCGGACCGAATGCAGGCCATTTGCTCGAATCTCGCCGAACAATCCAGGCGGCTCGGTACGGTTGCCGGTGCAAACATCGCAAAGCTCCCCGGCCTCTTCAACCGTTACCTCGTCCCGGCGGGAACCTGCGAGGGGTGCGGGGCCAAGCTGCCACACGGCAAGAAGTTCTGTCCGCGGTGCGGCCGGCCCGTGCCCGAGGCGAAACCATGCCGCAAATGCGGGGGGAAGGTGGCACCGGGCGAAAAGTTCTGTCCGCAGTGCGGAACACCGGTCTTCGAAACATGCCGGGGATGCGGCGGGAAGTTGGACCCGGGCCAGGAGTTCTGCCCGCAGTGCGGCATGCCGGTATCGACCGCCCCCGAAAAGGTGGCATGCCGGAAGTGCGGGGCCGAGTTGGATGCGGGGCAGAAGTTCTGTCCCAAGTGCGGCTCCCCGGTGGCGGGGGGCGCCAGCGGTACGGAGGGAGCGCTCAAGGAAGAAAAGCCCGCCCCCCGGGAGCCGCTTGAATCACCAGCCCGGGAGAAATGAGACATGGCAAACACCAGGAAAAGGGCCAGGCACCGAGAGCCGCATGTATGGAGAACAAAACATCAATGAGAGAAGACATGCAAGACACACTGGAAAAGCTGCAGAGAGTCGGTTTTTCCACTTTCGTGCGATACTATCCGCAGTTCATTGACCCGCATTGCGAAATTGCGGATATAAAGGTCTTGCTCAAGGACGAATGCGGGTACACACAAAAAAGTTGCAATAGCAGAGCATCGAAAGGAAAGTGCATCGTCCGAAACGGCGATGGGAAGGCGGCGCTGGAAATCATCTCGCGGGCATCCAAAATCAAAGACGAAACGCGCAAGAGGGC
Source organism: uncultured bacterium (assembly GCA_902766695.1). GTDB lineage: Bacteria > Verrucomicrobiota > Kiritimatiellia > CAIQIC01 > Lenti-01 > CACXEY01. The sequence goes on along the minus strand of CACXEY010000139.1, from coordinate 18,475 downwards.
GTTGGCGTTGCTGGGACAGGCATAAAACAAACAGCCTTGTGTCGCACCCTTGGGAGGTGCGGCATCCTGCCGCGCCGTCCATCCAAATCCAATGGCGCGGCTGAAAGCCGCACCTCCCTGTCTGTCGGGCTTCCGGGAATGGGGGAAGGTGTTTCGAATCGAAAGCGAGGCCAGGAATTGGCGAGTAATGTCCGTACTGCGGAAGGAAAGTCACCGGGGAGGACGCGCAGTGTCCGCGTTGCGGAACGGTGCACGTCCGGGAGAAGGAACTGGCAGAAGTCGCCAATGTCTGCACGAGGTACGGCGGAAATCTGGAGACGGGACAGAAGTTCTGTCCCGAGTGAGGGATGCCGGTAGACGGAAAGAAGGCGGAGGTGCCGTCGGCTCGGGCGGCGGTGGGAGAGGCGATGGCGAAGAAATCCGACAAGACGGATGGGAACGGGGGCCAAGTCGGCGCTCGTCCCGGCGAAGACATGCTACTGGATTGCCGTGGCCGCACTGGTTGCGGGGTTCGTGCTTCTCTACTTCCGCGGCAAGGCAATGTTGAACGAATGACGGGCAATGGCAGAGCGGGCCGTCACTGCCCGCCGAAGCCAGTCGTGCCGAAGGCAGGCGCCGGAGCCGTGGGGAAGGCGGAGAAAGGGGTGGACGCGAGGAAGTACGACGAGGCGGTGCGGATGGGACAGGAAGTCGAGGAGTGGGGGAATCTCAACGACATGGGCCCCGGGTGCCTGGACCCCATCGCCTTCGTGGGCGGGCCGCCGGTGGCGGGGGTGGTGTTCTTCTGCGGGGCGTATTTCTGGCACGAGCTGTGGTATTTCTTCGGCGCCATCGTCGTCCTGTGGCTGGTCGCGGCGTGCTGCCGCATGGCGGTGAGGGTCCGATTGGGCGCGCGGGACACCGAAGGCGCCCGCAGGGCCCTCCAGTACGCGCGGGTCTTTTCCGTCCTGACGCTGCTGGCCGTCGGTGCCGCGATGGTCGATTTCTGGTGCCACCTGGAATCGTGCGCGGAAAAATACGACCGGAAGGTCGAGGAAGCGGCGGACGGGCTCAAGAGAGGTCTGGACGGGGCCACCCGCCGGTTGCAGCGGTAGGGTCCGGCCCGCCCCGCGCAGATTCCCGTCCGCGCCGCGGGTGCACCGTGTCTATTCGCTTTCCCCGGGCCACAGGCCTGCGGCGCCCCCCGGTCCGTCATTCCGCGGGTGCCGGGGGCGGGGCCTTCCGGCCGACCTTGAGCCAGACGGCCAGGCCGATGCCGGCCACCAGCAGGGGGATTCCCACCAGCGGGCGGTACGTCAGCCAGGCGATGCCGACCACCACCAGGCTCAGGCCCAGGCCCAGAACCCACGACACGAAGCCGATGCCCGCCGAGAGGATCGCCTTGAGGAACGGCACCACCGCCGCCAGCATCGCCAGCGGACCCAGCACCGACCGGATGCCGAACACCGTCAGCAGCAGTCCCGCCAGGCGGAGCAACCAGGTGAAGATCCGGTTTCCCTTCTCCGCGCCCTCGAACATCTCCGCCGCGGTGGCCTCCCCCGTGCGGATCATCCGGATTTCACGGCCGTTGGAACTCTTCCAGGCGGCCATGCGCCCCGCCGGCTCCTGCCGCACGACGAAGCTCGTGCGCCCCGGCTTCGCCACGTACAGCCGCACCCGGACGTCCCCGATTTCCGGGTCCGCCGGCTCCGCGCCCACGCCCGCGGCGGACGCCGCCGTCTCCACCGTGTTCGTCACGGTTTCGACCGTGTCCACCGGCTCCGTCGTTCCGTCGGGCAGGGTCATTTCGACCGTGTTCGTCACCGTCGTGACCACTTCCTGCACCGCGGTCTTCGGGTGCACGGGCAGATAGAGCCCCTCGGCCGTCCGGAACATCCCCGCCGGGGCGTCCTCCGGCAGCGGCGTCTCCGCGGAAGGCAGCTCCGCCGGTTCCAGATCGCCCATGGTCGCGACCCACTTGGGCGGCACGGTGTACGCGCCCGCGGTCACCTTGCCCGCGATGATTTCGCGGCCCTTGACGGGGAACTGCGCCGGGTTGCGGTGTCCGTCCGGGACCTTGAACTTGGTGGAATCGATCCGGTCCTCGGACCATCCCTTCCAGTAATCGTATTCCGTGGTCGTGGTTTCGCTACCGCCCCAGTTTTCCTTCGTCGAGGTCGAGGACGACTCCTGCCACTGCCACATCTCCACGCGCCGTTCCATGCGCAGCGCCGGGAGTTCCACCCCGAACCAGGCATCGCGGAGCGGCCGGTCCGTCTTGACGTCGGCGGTGAAGTGGACCAGCCGCCCGTCCAGCGCCGGATCGATCCGGTCCGGGTCCGCCTCGGTGACCGCGGCCGCCCCTTCCTGGAGGGCCTTGTGGGTCTTGACGGCCCGCCCCTCGTTCCAGAACAGCAGCGCCAGCCCCGCCGCGAGCATGACGAACCCCGTTCCCACGCCTCTCAGCGAACTCCCCATGCGCGAGCCCCAACCCGTCTTCGTCGTTTCGACATACGCTGCCATATCTGTTCTCCTTGTGCTTTCCCGGCACCGTACTGGACGAGGGAGGGGGCGTCAACCGCTTTTTGGCCATACGCCCCTCCCCCCTTTCACGCCGATGGAGGCACCTATTTGAAATCACGGAAATTATTGGCGTTTTCCCCTGTTTCCGTCATCCTTCCGCCCATGAATGCACCCTCTTCCCGGGCCTCTCCCGCGGTCGGCCAGTGGTCATGGGAAGGAGGATGTCGGCCTCCCGTCCGCAATCCATGGGGCACCACGCCGTTCCGTCCTTGCGGAAGATGCGCGTAGACGGGCGGGGAAAGGGCATGGTAGGGTGGAATCCATGAAAACGGTCTTGAGAGAGTTGGCGGCGGCGTTGGCGGGGAAGGGATGGAAGCTGGCGACGGCGGAGTCGTGCACGGGAGGGTTGATCGGCGGGGCGATGACGTCGGTGCCGGGAAGCTCGGCGTGGTATCTGGGCGGGGTCGTGGCGTATGCGAACGAGGTGAAGACCGCGCTGCTGGGGGTGCCGGAGGAGGTACTCGCACGGCATGGAGCGGTCAGTCCGCAGACGGCCCGGGCGATGGCGCAGGGAGTGCTGGAGCGGACCGGGGCGGACGTGGCGGTGGCCGTCACCGGCATCGCGGGGCCGGGAGGGGGGACGGCGCGGAAACCGGTCGGACTCGTCTACATCGGCGTGGCGCGGCGGGGACGGCGGGCGGTGGCGCGGAAGTTCCTGTCGGCGGCGGGAACGCGGAAAGGGGTGCGGGAGGAGACGGTGCGGGAGGCGGTCAGGGCGGTGTTGGAAGTGGTGCGCTGAATGGGGGAGAGCGAGGGGGATGGAGGGGAATTTTTCATGGGCATCAGGATGGTGGAAACACGGGAAAAGTGTTTGTGTTTTCCTTGATATCGCGAGTTTGTCGACCGTGGGCGAGAAGGAAGAGGGAGGGGGAGGTGAACGAGGGGGGGAGGTGAGCCCTACGGGCGAGCCGCATGACGGGGGGCAAGAGGAGGAGCGCAAACACCGGAGCGGCTCGCCGGGGACGTCTCGCCCCACCAAAGGGAAGCCCACCGGGGAACGGGGGCGTCAAACGGAGGACGGGCGCGCGGCGGCATCCCAGGCCGCGGAGAGTTCACGGGCGGCCTGTGCGGGGTCGGGCGCGGAGGCGACGGCGGAGACGACGAAGAAGCCGGCGACGCTCGTGGCGGCCAGGGCCGGGAGGTCGGCGGTCTTGACGCCGCCGCCGACCACCACCGGGACCGGGGACAGGCGCGCCAGGGAGCGCAGTTCGTCCAAGCTCCGCACGATGACCCGGCCCGTCGCTTCGTCGAGGCCGCAGTCGGTCTTGGTGGGGGTGGGGTGGAGCGGGCCGGCGCCGAGGTAGTCGATGTCCCGCAAGGCGCCGGGGCGGCGCACGAAGTCCAGCAGGTCGCGCGTGGGGGCGGAGAGGCCGACGACGGCGTCTTCACCGAGGTACTCCCGGCAGACGTCGGCGGGGATGTCGGTCTGGCCGACGTGGATGCCGTCGACCTTGTAGCCTCGCTTGCGGGCGGCGAGGACGACGTCGAGCCGGTCGTCCACCAGCAGGGCCGTGCGGTCCGACAGGCCGAGGCTCCCGAGGACACCGGCGCATTCGCCGCAGAGGCGGACGAGTTCGCCGGCGGAGGCGGTCTTGGAGCGGATCTGGATGCAGGTGAAGCCGGCGGAGGAGGCGGCGGAGACGATGCCGGGCACGGGGCGGCCTTCGGTGTTTTCGGGGCCGACGACGAGGTACTTGGCGATGGAGAAGTTGGCGCGCATGCCGTTCATTTCGCGCCTCCTTCCGGGCGGGCGAGGGCGGCTTCGAGGCGGTCGAGCTTGCCGTCCATGGTGCGGGTGTAGCCGGGGCGGATGTCGGCCTTGAGCACGACCTCGGTACGGATGCCCTTGGAGGCGAGGACGAAGGTCGCGTCCTTGACGACGCGCATGACCTCGTCCCACTCGCCCTCGATTTCGGTGAACATCGAGTAGGTGCGGTTGGGCAGGCCGGAGGAACGGATGACGCGGACGACTTCCGCGACGTCGGCGGCGAGTTCGTCTCCGGTACCGCAGGGGGCGATGCAAAGGGCGACCAGGGTGTTCACGGGCAGACCTCCGGGTTCATGGGCATGGCGGCGATCCCGGCGGGGGACGCCTGGTGGAGTTCGTCGAGGAAACGCGGCTGGAAGGCGCCGGGGCCGGACGTGGCGGCGGCGGCGCGTTCCGCGGCGAGGTTGTAGAGGCAGGTCGCGGCGAGCGCGGCGGCCAAGGGATCGGCGACGGCGGCGTAGACCGCCATGACGCCGCCCAGCGAGCAGCCGCCGCCCGTCACCAGGCCCAGGCGGTCGGAGCCGCCGGGGCAGCGCACGGCGACGCGGCCGTCGGTGACCAGGTCGGCCGCGCCGGACACGGCGACGGCGCCCCCGGAGTGGCGGGCGACCGCGAGGGCGGCCGGCAGGGCGTCCTCGACGGAGTCGTGGGAATCGACGCCCTTGACGCGGCTGGCTGCGGTGCGACCGGTATCCAGACCCCAGAGGGCGGCCAGCGCGATGATTTCCGAGGCGTTGCAGCGGACGATGGGCGGCGGGGTGGCCTTGAATCCGGCCAGGACCGACATGCGGATTTCGCCCATGCCGATGCCCACGGGGTCGAGCACCCAGTTCTTGCGCAGGGCGTGGAGTTCGCGCGCCGTGGCGGGAAGGGTCTCGGCGTAGAAGGGGAAGATGGTGCCCATGTTGATGTAGAGGGCGCCGCCGGCCCGGGCCATGGCCACGCCCTCGTCGGGCATGTAGACCATCGCCGCCGAGCCGCCGGCCGCGAGCTGGGCGTTCGCGACGAAGTTGATGGTTACCGCGTTGGTGATCGACGGGGCCAGCGGGGTTTCCGCCCGCACGCGGCGGGCCGCCTCCTCCACCGATCGGCGGAGGGAGCTTTCGAGTTCTGCCAAATCCATGTGCATGCTCCTGAAGTTGGATGGGCCGACAGCATGGACGCGGGACCAGCCGCAGGCAAGCCAAAACAGGAGAGAATGCGGCCCGCCCAAAGGCTCCACTTTCGCGCTCCCGCTGGCGTACCGGCAAAAACGGATTGCCTTTCGGGATGCGATGCGCTAGAAAACCCATCCAGTCTTGCGGAGAGATGGCTGAGCGGCCTAAGGCACCTGACTCGAAATCAGGCGATCGTGTTGAGCGGTCCGTGGGTTCAAATCCCACTCTCTCCGCCATTTTTCTACCGTACGAGGGGCATGAAAAACACCGTCCGATGCATCCTGCTGGTCCTGGCCGTGGCCTTGCCGTGGCTGTACGGGCTGTCGTTTCCGTTCCTGTACGACGACATCGGCATGATCGCCGAAAATCCCTTCCTGGAGGACGGGGCGAACGCGGGGCGGGTGTTCACCGGACGGACCCTGGCCGATCCGGAGGTTCTCAACGGCCGCCGTCCGGCGGTGCTGGCGAGCTACTTCGCAGACCGGGCCCTGTACGGACTCCGTCCGGCGGGATGGCGCGCGACGAACCTGGCGTTGCATCTGGCGAACGCGCTGCTGCTCGCGGGGCTGGTGGGGAGGCTGTCGGGACGGCGCGTGCTGGCGGAGCTGGCGGCGGTGCTGTTCGCGCTGCATCCGGTCCTGGTCGAAGCGGTGCACGCGCCGGGATTCCGGGCGGACGTGCTGTGCCTGTTCTGGTCGCTGGCGGCGTTGCATGCATGGATGCGGGCGGCGGGGACGGACTGCCGGAACCGGACAACGGCCGCCTTGCGCGGCGCGGCGGTCCTGGCGGCGCTGGCCCTGGCGCTGCTCTCGAAGGAGACGGCCCTGGCGTGGCCGCTGGCGGCGGGGTTGTTGCTGGCGACGCATCCGGGGGCGTTTCCGAAGCGCCGCGCGGCGTGGGGTCTGGCGGGGGCCGCGGCGGCGCTGGCGGCGGGTTTCTTCGTGCTCTGGGCGGTGCTGCCGACGGCGCTCCAGGCGGCGGCGGGCGGCTGGAACGGGGAATCGCTGCGGCCGCCGGAGAACCTCTGGTCGGTTCCGGCGGTCTGGACCCGTACCCTGCGGATGCTGCTGGTGCCCTGGCCGCTGAACGTGACGCCGCGTTTCGGTGCGGTGGCGTCGGCGGCGGACGGACGCTTCTGGCTGGGCCTCTTCTGGATGGCGGTCTGCGGAATCGCGGCATGGAAGGCACGGCGGCGTCTGCCGACGGTCGCGCTGGGACTGGGCTGGATGGCGGTGTGGTTCCTGCCGGTCTCGAACCTCTGGCCGCTCTACCACCCCGTCGCCGACCGCTACCTCTATCCGGTCGTCCCCGGCTTCGCCCTCCTCGCGGCGTGGCTGTTCGAGCAGCAGACGCCGGGCGCCCGCCGTGCCGGCGCAGCCGCGGTGGCCCTCCTCTACGCCGCGCTGCTCGTCTGGCGCATCGGCCAGTGGCGCTCGCCGGAAACCCTCTGGACGGCCGCGTACTTCCAGAATCCCGATTCCGCGACCGCCGCCACCTGGCTCGGCCTGACCGCGGAAGAGCGCGGCGATCCCGATGCCGCGGCCGCTTTCTACAAGGCCGCCACCGAGGCCAATCCCCGCGCGGTCCATGCCTGGATCGACTGGGGCGTCCTGGAAGGCCGCCGCGGGAACCTGGATGACAGCGAGCGCCTGCTCCGGACCGCGCTGGAAATCGCCCCGGACAACCGCACCGCCGCCGCGAACCTCGCCCACTGTCTCGCCCTGCGCGGGCCGGACGGCGGGGAACCGCCGCCGGCCGGGCACTGAGGCGTACCGGGGGGATCTGTCTCCCTTTCCCTTTCGGAACCGCCCTCTTCCGGTGCCGGAAGGGATTTTTTTCATGGGGATGAAGTTGCAAGGAAAACGGTAAATTTTCAATGTTTTTCCTATTTTCAAAATCGGTTCCGGGCAACCGGGGAAAGGCGGGCCGGCAAGCGGGTGCGGAGGGCGCCGGCGCGATCGCGGGCCGGAGCGGCGGAAGGGGGAGGAACGAACTATCGTTCCGAAAAGAGCGGGAAAAGCGGTTGACAGGGAGGGGGGGACGGGGTATTGTCCGCCCCGATTTTGTGCGGGGCCGGATGGCTCCGCAATCCCGCGAAGGCGGGAAATACTCCCGAAAGTAGGTGATTTGTTTTGGTAACGACTGAAGTGAAGATCAGGAAGGGCGAATCCGTCGAAAAGGCGCTCCGCCGCCTGAAGAAGAAACTGGATCGCGAAGGCATCATGCGCGACATCCGGGCGAAGCGTCATTTCGAGAAGCCGTGCGAGAAGCGCCGCCGCAAGGCCGCCCGCGCGCGCATCAACGCCCGCCGCGCCACGTACGCGGCTTCGCTCTGAGCCAGCCCGCGGGGCTCCCGCGGCAAGGAGCCGGATGCGTCCGGCTCCTTTTGTTTTTCCCTTACCCTTTCCACAACCCTTTCCGCCGGGAGGCGCAGTTCATGAAAATTCTGGTCATCAATGCAGGCAGTTCGTCGATCAAGTACCAGCTGATCGACCTGGAGAGCGTCGAGCGCAACGCCGTCCTGGCGTCGGGGCTGGTCGAGAAGATCGGCGAGCCGGTCGGCCGCATCGTCCACAAGACCTATGCCGGCGGCGCCGAGAAGAAGCACACCGAGGAGCGCCCGCTCCCGACCCACAACGAAGGCATGGCGCGCGTCGTCGAGCTGCTCACCGACCCGGCGGAGGGCGTGGTCAAGGACGCCTCCGAAATCGCCGGCGTGGGCCACCGCGTCCTGAACTGCGGCGAAGTCTACAGCGACACCGTCCGCATCGACGCCAAGGTCAAGGAAGCCATCCGCGACTTCTTCCCGCTCGGCCCCCTGCACAACCCCGCCAACCTGATGGGCATCGAGGTCGCCGAGAAATTCTTCCCGGACGCGGTGCAGGTGGCCGTCTTCGACACCGCCTTTCACCAGACGATGCCGCCCAAGGCGTTCCTCTACGCGGTCCCGTACGAGTGGTACACGAAGTACCGCCTGCGCAAGTACGGCTTCCACGGCACCAGCCACAAGTTCATCGCCGCCGCCGCCGCCCGCTACCTGGGCAAGGCGCCCGCCGACACCAACATCATCAGCCTCCACCTCGGCAACGGCTGCTCCATCGCGGCCATCCGCGGCGGCAAGTGCGTCGACACCACCATGGGCGTCACCCCGCTCGAAGGCCTCATGATGGGCACGCGTTCCGGCGACATCGACCCCTCGGCGCTCGAATACGTCATGGACCAGACCGGGATGGACATCCACCAGATGCTCACCACCCTCAACAAGAAGTCCGGCCTCAAGGGCGTCTGCGGCGTCAACGACATGCGCGAAGTCATCGAAGCGGCGGCCGGCGGCAACGAGATGGCGGCGACGGCGTTCGAGATGTTCTGCTACCGCGTGCAGAAGTACGTCGGCGCGTACATGGCCGTCGTGCCCAACCTCGACGCGATCGTCTTCACCGCCGGCATCGGCCAGAACTCCCAGCCCGTGCGCGAACGCGTGTGCGCCGGCCTGGAGCACCTCGGCATCCGCCTCGACCCCGAAAAGAACCGCGTCCGCTCCGACGACCCCATCGAGCTGCAGCGCGACGGTGCCCCGCTGAAGATCCTCATGATCCCCACCAACGAGGAACTCCAGATCGCCGTCGAGACCAAGCAGATCATCGACGCGGCGAACGCCTGACGCCCCGTGCGCGCGGACGGGATCATCCTGGCGCGGCTCCGCGGCGTCCTCCGGCCGTGGTACGGCTGGACGCTGACCGAGCGGCGCCTGGTGGCCGGCCTCCTGCTCTTCGCCGCGCTGGCGCTGGCGGGCCGGTGGGTCACCGAACACACCCAGGCCGGCCCGCGCCCGTTCGCGCCGCCGGCCGGCGCGGAGATTCCCTGATGCCGTCCCCTTCCGACCAGACCGTGCGCGACGCCATCACCCGGCTGACCGCGCACGACACCCGCTACGCCCCGCAGGCCTACTACTGGCTTCTGCAGTCCCTCGAGCGCCTGCTGGAGAAAGTGGTGGACGAAGAAAAAGGCCTCCGCCACGTCGGCGGCGAAGAGCTGGTGGTGTCGCTCGTCGGGCAGGCCCTCGACGACTACGGTCCCCTGGCGCGGGAAGTCCTTCATCTCTGGGGCATCCGCAAGACCCTCGACTTCGGCGAAATCGTCTACGCCCTCATCGGCGCCGGCCTTCTCTCCAAGACCTCCCACGACCGCCTCTCCGACTTCGACGACGTCTGCGACCTCGACGACGCCCTCACCGCCCCCTTCCGCACCCGCCGCAACGGCGCGTTTCCGGAGCCGGGGGAGGAACCGTTGCCGGAATTCGACGACTGAACGCCCTCCGTCCGGCGGGCGGCAGGGGGGATGGGGGGCATCCGCGCGGGCCTGTTTCTGGACAATGGCATCCCTTAGGGACTGCCCGCCCTACCCTCCCGTAGGGCCCGGCATCCGGTCTACTTCCGGAGTTCAGCCTTGAGGTCGTAGGTGGCGGAGGAGGCGATGCGGACGGGGACGATCTTGCCGGGGTGGAGGGCGGATTCGGGGGCGGGGACGACGGTTTCGCCGTCGATGCCGTCGGGGGCCTGCCAGGGGGTGCGGCCGTGCCAGGCGCCGCGGCGCCAGGTTTCGGGGAGGAACGTGGTCGCGGTGCCGACGCGGGCGCGGAGGAGGCGTCGGGAGGCGGTGGCCTGCGCGCGCATGAGTTCGTCGCGGCGGGAGGCGGCAAGGCGGGAGGAGACACGGCGGGCGGCGGAGGGATCGAGGGCGACGGAGCGGGTTCCGGGTTCGGGCGACCAGGCGAAGACGCCGAGGTGGTCGATGGCGCCCGCGCGCACGAAATCGAGGAGTTCGCGGTAGGCGCCCGGGGTCTCGCCGGGGTGGCCGACGATGAAGGTCGAGCGGATGGCGACCCCCGGCCAGCGGACGCGGAGGCCGGCGAGCAGGCGGTCGACGCGGTCGCGTCCGTAGCCGCGGCCCATCAGGCGGAGGACGCGGTCGTTGACGTGCTGGAGCGGGAGGTCGAGGTAGGGGCAGACGCGCGGGTCGGAGACGAGGGCGTCGAGGATGGCGTCGTCGAGGTGCCGCGGATGGGCGTAGAGGACGCGGAGCCAGATGCCGCGCTTGGGCAGTTCGGCGAGGAGGTCGCGGAGGAGCGCGGCGAACGGCGCGGCGGCGGGGGCGCGCCAGCGGGCGGCGGCGGGGGAATGCGGCGGCGGCATGGCGTCGAGGCCCCAGGCGGTGGTGTCCTGCGCGATGAGGGTCAGTTCGCGGACGCCGCTCTCGGCCAGGCGGAGGGCTTCGTCGAGGATGGCGCGCGCGGGGCGGCTGGCACGGCGTCCCCGGATGAGCGGGATGGAGCAGTAGGCGCAGCAGTTGGAGCAGCCTTCGCCGAGCTTGAGGTAGGCGCTCCAGGGGGAGCCGATACGCATGCGCGGCTCGCCGAGCCACGAGAGGTAGGCGGCGGGGAGGCGGCGCGGTCCGGCGTAGCCCGCGGCGCGGCGGGCGCGGACGAGGCCGCGGCAGATGTCCGGCAGGCGCGGGTAGTCGGCGAAGCCCGCGCACAGGTCCGCCGACGCGAGGACGCCGCCGAGCGAGGCGTCCCCGCCGGCACGCTCCACCGCGCAGCCGACCGCGACGATGGCCGGCCGCTCCTCCCCGGCGGCGTCGCGCGCGGCGGCGATGGCGTCGAGCGCGTCCTTCGCTTCGCGGCGCGAGGCGTCGAGGAAGCCGCAGGTGTTGACGATGCACACGTCGGCCTCGAGCGGGTCCTCCACGAACGCGAATCCCGCGAGCGCCATGCCCGCGAGGAGGCCTTCGGAATCGACGGTGTTCTTCGGGCAGCCGAGGTTGACCAGCGAGAAGAGCGGCGGGCGTTCGGGAGATGGGGTCGTTTTGCTCATGTCGGTGTATCCTCGTGGGGGTGGTGGCAGGCGGCGCAGTGGCCGTCGCCGGGGGCGTCGCGCCAGGCGGGCAGGGCGGAACGGCAGAGGTCGGTGGCGCGCGGGCAGCGCGGGGCGAAGCGGCAACCGGACGGCCATTCGCCGGGGGCGGGCGGATGCCCCGGTATGTCCGGCAGGCGCGCGGCGCGGCGGTGGAGCGACGGCATGGCGGCGAGAAGGCCGCGCGTGTAGGGGTGGGAGGGGCGCGCGAAGACATCCTCGCGGCGGCCCCGCTCGACGATCGTCCCGGCGTACATCACGTGGACGCGGTCGCAGACCTCCCACACGACGCCCATGTCGTGGGTGATCAGCAGGACCGCCGTCTTCCCGCCGCGCAGCTTCGCCAGCAGCTCGAAGATCTGCGCCTGCACCGTCACGTCCAGCGCCGTCGTCGGCTCGTCCGCCAGCAGGATCTCCGGCTCGGGCAGCATCGCCATCGCCAGCATCACGCGCTGGCGCATGCCGCCGGAGAGCTGGTGGGGGAGGTCGTCCATGCGCTGCTCCGCGTCGGGGAGTCCCACCTTGCGCAGCCAGTCGAGCGCGAGCGCGCGGGCCTCGCGTTTGCCGATGTCCAGATGCAGGAGCGCCGTCTCGACCAACTGGTCGCCGATGCGGTGGAGCGGCGAGAGCGCGCTCATCGGCTCCTGGAAAATCATCCCGATCTTCCCCCCGCGCACGCGGCGGAGTTCCTCCACCGGCATCGACAGCAGGTCGCGGCCGCGCCAGAGCACCTCGCCCGCCTCGCGCACCGACGGCGGGCTCGGCAGCAGGCGCAGCATCGAGAGCGCGGTCACGCTCTTGCCGCATCCCGATTCGCCGACCAGCCCCAGCGTCTCGCCCTCGCGCAGCTCGAACGACACCCCGTCCACCGCGCGCAACGGCGTACCGCCGCCGTCGCGGCGGAAGCCCACCGCCAGCCCCCGCACCTCCAGCAGCGGCGCGCCCCGGTTCTGTCCGGTTGGACTCACAGGTTCCGTTCCGCGATCCGCGCGATGCCCCACAGCGTCAGGTCCGGTTGCAGGTCGATCTCGAAGCCCGCATCCCGCAACACCGCTTCCGCGTGGCCGCCGGTCGCGACGAGGCACGGCGACTTCCTGCCGCACGCCTTGGAAAGCTGCCAGAGGATTTCCGTGACCATCCCGCGGTAGCCCCAGCGCGCGCCGAGGCGGAGCGCTTCCTCCGTATTGCGTCCCGTCGGCACGTCGAGGCCGCCCGGACGCAGGCGCGGCAGCTGCGCCGCCCCCCGGCCGAGCGCGTCGAACCACATCCCGTAGCCGGGCGCGATGACGCCGCCGCAGAAGCCGCGGCGGGGGAGGACCAGGTTGAAGGTCGTCGCCGTCCCGAAATCGCACGCGATGGCGGGCGTCCCGTAGAGTTCGGCGGCGGCGACGGCGTCCGCGTAGCGGTCCGCGCCCGTCTTCTCCGGCGCCTTGAGATCGAAGGGAATCCCCAGGTCCAGCCCCGGTCCCACCCACCGCACCGGCACCCCCGGCCAGCGCGCCGCCAGCAGCTTCCGCACCGCCGCGTTGCGCGCCGGGACGACCGACGCGACGCCGATGCCGTCCGGCGCCGCTTTCCCGCCGATGCCGGGCATCGCCGCCGACAGCGCCGCACCGCGCCGCGCCCGCACGATTTCCCCGTCCTCGTACCATCCCGCCGCCGCGCGGCTGTTCCCGATGTTGATCGCCAATATCCTCATGATGCCGCCCATCATAGCCCCGCCCCCCGCCTTCCGCAATCCGCAACCCGGGGGGAAATCGACGCGCCGCAGACGCCTTCCTCCGACATGACGCACTCCGGCAGCGGGGATGCCCATGCAAAGAATCGATTGGACGTACGGGATGGATTGGCGGAGAATGGACGCGATTCCGAAACCGGTACAAGAAAGGAGCCCACCCCATGAAAACCCTCCTCGTCAACGGCAGCCCCCGCAAGGACGGCAACACCTCCGTCGCGCTCGGTGAAATCGCCAAAACCCTCGAAACCCAGGGCGTCGCGTCCGAAACCTTCTGGATCGGCACGAAGCCCGTCCGCGGCTGCATCGCCTGCGGGCACTGCCGCGAAGCGGACGGGCGGTGCGTCTTCGGCGACGATCCCGCCAACGCCCTCGCGGAGAAGATGGCCGCGGCCGACGCCGTGGTCGTCGGCTCCCCCGTCTACTACGGCCAGCCGAACGGCGCCCTCCTCGCGCTCCTGCAGCGCGCGCTCTTCTCCGCGCCCGGCTCGGTCCACGGCAAGCCGGTCGCCACGGTCGCCGTCTGCCGTCGCGGCGGCGCGACGGCCGCGTTCCAGTGCCTGAACCTGCCCTTCCAGATGCTCGGCTGCACCGTCGTCGGCTCGCAGTACTGGAACATCGCCTACGGCCGCGAACCCGGCGAAGCCGCCCGCGACGCCGAAGGCATGCAGACCATGCGCACCCTCGCCCGCAACCTCGCCTGGCTCCTGGCCAACCTCGCCGCCGGCGCCGTCCCCCGCCCCGAACCCGAGCCCTGGCAGCCCATGCACTTCATCCGGTAAAGCCACCCACCCACCCAAGAAAGGACAACCCCATGAGAACCCCCTCCCTCCTCCTCCTCGCCGCACTGCTCCTGCCAGCCGCGGCCTTTGCCTAGGAACCCGCTGCGGCGGCAGATGCCGCCCCCGCCGCCAAGGAACCCGCCGCCGTCTACTTCACCCACGACATCTCGCCCGACGGCCTCGCCAAGGCCTACCGCGCGCTCGGCCGGCCGCTCGAAGGACGGAAGGTCGCCGTCAAGATTTCGACCGGCGAGGCCGGCAACACCCACTATCTCCAGCCCGCGCTCATCGGCCCGCTCGTGCAGTCGCTCGGCGCCGACATCGTCGAATGCAACACCGCCTACGGCGGCTCCCGCCAGGAGACGGCCGACCACCGCCGGACCATCGCCGAGCACGGCTTCGACTCCATCGCCACGGTCGTCATCCTGGACGAGTTCGCCGAGACGGAAATCCCCTGTCCCGCCGGTTCCGTCCACCTGCAGAGGGACCGGATCGGCGCCGCCTTCACGAACTACGACGGGTTCGTCATCCTCAACCACTTCAAGGGCCACCAGATGGGCGGCTTCGGCGGGGCGCTGAAGAATCTGTCCATCGGCGTCGCCTCCACCGCCGGAAAGGCGCGCATCCACTCCGCCGGCAAGACCGACAAGACCCCCGACTGCTGGGGCATGCTGCCGCCGCAGGCCGACTTCATCGAATCGATGGCCGAGGCCGCCGGCGCCGTCGTGGCCTTCATGGGCGACCGCGCCGTCTACATCAGCGTGATGAACAACCTCTCCATCGACTGCGACTGCAACGGCCATCCCGCGCGCCCCGAGATGGCGGACGTCGGCATCCTCGCCTCGCTCGACCCGGTGGCGCTGGACGCCGCGTGCGTGGACCTCGTCTACGCCTCCGACCCGGCCAGGAGCGCCTCCCTCCGCGCCCGCATGGAGCAGCAGCTCGGCCCCCACATCCTCGACCACGCCGAACGCCTCGGCTACGGCTCGAAGTCCTACCACCTCCTCTCCCTCGACGGCACCAATCCCCCCTCCACCGCGCGCGTCGACTAGCCCGCCACCCCCCAGCCCCCCCCTAGATTCCTAGATATCTAGAAACCTAGAAACCTAGGATTTCCCCCCGCCTCCCCACGCCGCGCGCAACCGCCCGAGCAGAGCGGTGGCAGCGGGGGAGAGCGGTACCCCCTGTTTCCACGCGAGGTAGACGTCGCTCTCGAGGGCGGGGCGGAAGGGACGGAACACCAAGGAGCGCGCGAAGGCGGCCGGGAGGACGCCGTCGATGCAGACCGCCGCGCCGAGGCCCGCGGCGACGAGGGCCAGGGCGTTGTAGGCGAGGTTGTAGGTGGCGGCGACGTCGAGGGTCGCCGCGTCGCGGCCCAGCCAGCCGGAGAGGAATTCGGAGACGAACGACTGCCGCGAGAGGATGACGGGACGGCCCGCGAGATGGCGCGGGGCGATGCTCCGGCGCGCGGCGAGGGGATCGCCCTCGCGCAGGTAGAGGCCCCAGCGGTGGACGTGCGGGAGTACGAGGTAGTCGTAGCCGGGGATGCGGCCGGGGCCGACGAACAGCGCGAGGTCGAGGAGGCCCGCGCGCACGGCTTCGTCGATCTGCGCGCCGTTGCCGGAGGTGATTTCGATCCGCAGGCGCGGGTTCTCCGCGCGCAGGGCGGCGGCCGCCCGCGCGACGGCGGCGAAGGCCGGGGTCTCGCCCGCGCCGATGGCGAGGGTCCCGGTGAGGCCGCCGGTGCCTTCGGCTCGGACTTCCTCGCGGGTGCGGTCGGCCAGCGCGACGATGTCGTCGGCGCGCCGCAGGAGGCGGGCGCCGCGCTCGGTCGGTTCGACCCCGCGCGCGTGGCGAACGAGGAGGGGGCCGCCGAGTTCTTCTTCGAGTTCGCGCAGCTGCATCGAGAGCGCGGGTTGCGAGATGCGGAGGGCCGCGGCGGCGCGGGTCACGTTCCCGGCCCGCACGACGGCGGCGAAGTTGCGGAGGGTGCGGATTTCCATGGCGCCGGACATCGTGGCACGGGATGGTACGATAAGCAAACCAAATCGGTCAGCTTGCACGATTGGTCCGATCGATTGTCTTGCAACCGGGCGGAATGCAGGCGTCCGCCGGTACGCCCGCTCAGGGCATCGGCAGGGCGTCGAAGACTTGCGCGAGGGGGCCGGCGCGGTCGGAGCGGCAGACGAAGTGGTAGGTGGCGGTGGCTTCGGGGTCGCGGAAGGGGATTTTCACGCGGTTGCCGGGATAAGGGCCCAGGCGGACGGCCTGGTCGGAGTAGAAGCCGGGGAGGTCGGAGTTGGCGACGATGTGGCGGGCGGCTTCGGTGGTGCCCTGGGCGAGGAACTCGGCGCGGGGAATCTTCCGGCGGCAGAGGGGGATCCAGAAGCCGCTGTCGCCGAAGAGGACGAAGGTCTCGCCCGCCAGGTCCGCGAAGCGCAGGGTCTTGCGCCGCGCCAGGGGATGTACCGGCGAGAGGAGGACGCCGAGATGCTCGCGCAGGAAGGCTTTCGATTGCCAGCCGCCCCTCGCCGGGGGACGGAGGAGGACGGCGGCGTCGAGGGTTCCTTCTTCGAGGGCCGCGACGAGGGGGGCGTCGGCGTCGGCGAGGCGCGATTCGACGGTCTTGCCCGGCAGGGCGCGCGCCAGCAGCGGGGCGAGGACCCACACGGGCATGGGCGCGACGGAGCCGTAGCGGAAGACGCGGGCGGCGCGGTCGGCTTCGCGCACGGCCGCGGAAAGTCCGTCGAGGGCGGAGAGGACGAGGCGGGCGTGTTCGGCGGCGAGGTGCCCGAGGGGGGCGAGGACGGTGCGCCCGGCGGTGCGGTCGAAGAGGGCCGCCCCGAGTTCGCCTTCGAGTTTCTGCATGGCGCGGCTCAGGGCGGGCTGCGAGACGTGCAGCGCCTTCGCCGCCGCCGTGAAGGACCCGCACCGGTCGATTTCCGCGATGCCGCGGAGGAGGTAGGTTTCGATCATGGTGGTCTTGCTCCCGGTCCGCGGTTCGGAAGGAAGGCGTTTGTAGAGTCGCAGGGAGATGCAGAGCGCGAAATTGGCAATTTACCAATTTCGCGCTCCGGCATGATAACCACAAGCGTCTGCAGTGGTGTGAAAGCTGAAAGACAGGGCTTTTTCACCACTGCTGACACGTTTTGCGTGTCCCTTCCGAAGCGCCAGGCCTGTTGTAGGTTTCGATCATGGACGGGAAAAGTATCACGATGCGCCTCCCTTGTCCATGCGCTGTATGCATGGAACCATGCAAAGGTTCTATTGGACGGCAGCGGGGGCGGGCCGTAGGATGGAAAGCATGAAAGCAACCGCCATGTTAGTACTATCCGCCCTCCTGCCGTTCGCGGGATGCGCGCGGGACACCGAAGCCGGAACCACCCAACAGGAGACCCCATCCATGCACCATACGCAAAAATCGCTCGTCGTCTACTACTCCCGCACGGGGGAGAACTACGCCGTCGGCGACATCGCCGAGGGCAACACCGCCATCGTCGCGAAGATGATCGCCCGAAAGACGGGCGCGGACCTTTTCGAAATCCGCACCGTCAAGGAATACGCCGCCGACTACACGGAATGCACGGAGGAGGCCAAGCGCGAGCTGCGCGACGACGCGCGGCCGGAGATCGCCGGGGACGTGGCGGACTTCGCGCAGTACGACACCGTCTACGTCGGCTACCCCATCTGGTGGGGAGTGCCGCCGATGGCCGTTTTCACGTTCATCGAGAAGCACGACTGGGCCGGCAAGACGGTGCGCCCGTTTTGCACGCACGAGGGCAGCGGCCTCGGCGGCTCGGTCCGCGCGCTCAGGAAGGCCCTCCCCGGCGCCACCGTGGCGGACGGGCTCGCCATCCAGGGCCACGTCGCCCAGAACGACCGCCCCGCCGCCGAAGCCACCGTGGAGCGGTGGCTCGGGAAATGACTCACACAGAGGCACAGAGGCACAGAGGGGTTAAGGCCGATTGTTTGAGAAATGAACGATGATGGAAAATGAAATCAGCGGCGACGTGTTGGACGCGGCGATCAAGATACACAGGGCTTTCGGACCCGGGCTGCTCGAATCCGTTTACGAGACGCTCCTGGCAATCGAACTGGAAAAACGCGGACACAAGGTTGAGCGGCAAAAGTGGATTTCGTTCGAATACGAAGGAGTCCGCCTTGAAAACGCATTCCGGCTGGATTTGCTTGTGGACAACACGGTTGTCGTGGAGCTGAAGTCGACGGAACAGATGAACCCTGTTTTCATGAAACAGGTCAAGACCTACTTGGTCATCATGAACCTCCATCTGGGACTTGTCGTCAATTTCGGCATGGAAACGCTCCGCGACGGTTACGCCCGCGTCGTCAACGGATATGCCTGACCTCCGTGCCTCTGTGCCTCTGTGTGAGATTTTGAACCCCGCAACCCAAAGGACCCCCATGGACACCACCACCCTCACCCTCAACAACGGCGTCGAATGCCCGGCCGTGGGCATCGGCACCTTCATGCTCTCCCCGGCGGACGCCGAGAACAGCGTCCGCGAGGCGCTCAAGATGGGCTACCGGCTCGTCGACAC
>CACXEY010000138.1 GCA_902766695.1 uncultured bacterium | reverse complement strand
TCCCGAATTCCGCGAATGCAAGAATCAAGGAGAGTGTCAGGATCCGCCCCCCTCCGAGAGGGGGGTGGCGCGGCCATGAATGGGATGTCCATGCATGGAAGAAGGAAAACGGCAGGGGCCGCGACGGGGGGAGTACTGCGCTTGGCCGTCGCGGCAAGCACGATTCCGCACCGGCAACGGAGGAATCAAGAACATTGCGGATGGGCCAAGTGGACGCATGCATCGACGGCCTCCCGCAGTACTCCCCCCACCGCCCTTTCCATTTGCTCCGCGGCACGATCCCATTGGAAATCCTTCCACCGGCTTGCAGCCGCACACCCAAAGGCATCCCCTTGCATGTTCCAGCCGACGGCGGCAAGGGGACTCGCCGCCCTACCGGCCGAAAACACGGAGGGAAGGAGGTGCCGGACCGCGGATCGCTACTTGGAAGGGACGGCGTCGGCGGCCTGGGCGGCCTGGATCTGGGAGGCCTTGGCGTCGATGAAGCGCTGGATGTAGGCGGCGCGGAATTCGGCATCGCACCGGCGGCGGGTGGCAGGGTCCATGTCCTGGATGGGGATTTCGAGGGTGCCGTTGAGTTCGGTTTCGAGGACCGCGAAGCGGACGCCGTCGCGGCGGCCGTAGCGCTTGAAGACGCCCTTCTGGACGAGGCCGTTGCGGGTGCGGAGTTCGACGGTCTCGCCGGGCTGGATCATCGGTTCGGTGGCGTCGAGTCGGGCGCGGAAGGTTTCCAGGGCCTGGGCTTTCTTGGCTTCGAACGCCTGGCGCTGGGCTTCGGCTTCGGCGGCGGCCGCCGCGGCCGCTTCTTCGGCGGCACGGGCCGCCGCGGCTTCGGCTTCGGCCTGGGCTTGGAGCGCGGCTTCCTTTTCGGCGGCGATTTTGGCCTCCTCGGCGGCTTTCTTGTCGGCTTCGGCTTTTTCCTTGGCGGCTTTTTCTTCGGCGAGTTTCTGCTCGCGGGCGGCACGGTCGGCGGCGATCTGTTCTTCGCTGGGGATGTTCGCGGGCGGGACGAATTCTTCTTCCTTGGGCAGGAGGAACCAGACGAGGGCGCCGACCAGGATGACGCCGGCGACGGCGCCGAGCGCGATCAGCCGCTTGGTCTCGGGGGGGAGGCCGCCGGAGACGTTCTTGCCGGTCTTGAAGTTGTAGCCGCACTGGACGCAGAGGACGGCGTCGGCCGGGGCCTTGGCGCCGCACTTGGGGCAGGGTTTGCCGGCGCCGTGGAGGTCGGGGGCGTCGTGGATGACGTGGAGGTCGGGGCGGGTGGCGTCGGTTTCGGGGGTGTCGGGGGTGTCGCTCATGGGGGGGCTCCGGTGAGGTGGATGGGCTACTGGTTTGCAATCAGCCGATGGCTTCGTCGAGTTTGGCGACGAGGGCGTCGAGGGTGATGCGTTCCTGGGTCATGGAGTCGCGTTCGCGCAGGGTGACGGTGCCGTCTTCGAGGGTCTGGAAGTCGACGGTGACGCACCAGGGGGTCCCGGCTTCGTCCATGCGGCGGTAGCGGCGGCCGATGGCCCCGGCTTCGTCCCAGAAGCAGTTCCACCGGCGCTGCAGGCGGGCGAAGATTTCGCGGGCCTTGGCGTAGAGTTCGGGCTTGTTCTTGACGAGCGGGAAGACGCCGGCCTTGATGGGGGCGATGGCGGGGGAGAAGCGCAGGACGGTGCGGGTGTCGGTCTTGCCCTTGGCGTCGGTCAGGGTCTCTTCGTCGTAGGCGTTGCAGAGGAGCGCCAGGGCGAGGCGGTCGGTGCCGGCGGAGGGTTCGATGACGTGCGGGACGTACTTGCCTTCGAGGAGTTTGTCGAGGAAGGCGTTGGCATCTTCGGCGGATTTGCCGCGCGCGGTCCAGGCGGCGACGGTCTTGGCGCGGAAGGTGGCCAGCTCGTCGGGGGTCTTGGCCTTGGCGGCGTTCTTGAGGGCTTCGTCGAAGACTTCCATCGACTTGCCGGAGTGCTTCTGGTGCTGCGTGAGGTCGAAGTCGCTGCGGGCGGCGATGCCTTCGAGTTCCTGGACGCCGAAGGGGAAGGCGTATTCGATGTCGACGCACGCGCGGGCGTAGTGGGCGAGTTCGTCGCCGGTCTGCCAGTAGAGGTGCAGGTCGGCTTCGGGCAGGCCGATGGCGCGATAGAAGGCGAGGCGCTGCTCGACCCAGTAGCGGTGCCAGACTTCCCACCCCCAGTCGGGCTGCGGGGCGCCGGAAAGGTCGGGGTTGTCGGCGAGGGTCGCGACGTGGCCGCAGAGGAGTTCGACGGCTTCGTCGGGCGGGATGAAGAACTCGAGCTCCATCTGCTCGAATTCGCGGGAGCGGAAGGTGTAGTTGCGGGGGTTGATTTCGTTGCGGAAGGATTTGCCGGTCTGGGCGACGCCGAAGGGGACTTTCTGGCGCGCGGTCGCGTAGATGTTGTTGAACTGCGCGAAGATGGCCTGCGCGGTTTCGGGGCGCAGCCAGGCGACGGCGGAGTCGTCCTCGACGGGGCCGACGTAGGTCTTGAACATGAGGTTGAAGCTGCGCGGGGCGGTCAGGTTCTTCGAGCCGCACGCGGGGCACACGGTGCCTTCGGGGAGGGCGAAGGAGGAGCCTTCCTTGATCAGCTGCTTGCCCTGCTCCTCGCAGAGCTGGTCGGCGCGGAAGCGTTTGCGGCAGTCCTTGCAGTCGACCATCGGGTCGGCGAAGCCGTCGGCATGGCCGGACGCCTTCCAGATGGCGGGATGCATGATGATGGTCGCGTCGAGGCCGACGACGTCCTCGCGGGAGCGGACCATGGCCTTCCACCAGGCGTCCTTGATGTTGCGCTTGAGCTCGGAGCCGAGGGGACCGTAGTCCCAGAAGCCGTTGATGCCGCCGTAGAGTTCGGAGGACTGGAAGATGAAACCGCGACGCTTGCAGAGGGATGCAAGGATTTCCATGTTGATGTTCTTGTTCATAGTGCGGGGGAGGATGCGCCAAATCGGGCGGCGCGTCAAGCCGGGAGGGTGGGGGAGGGCGCCGCCGGACGATTCCGGGATTACGGGAAACCGCCTTGTTTTCCGGCGATTTCCACCCCTCTTCCCGCCCATGGACGGCCGCCGCGCCCGGTTCCCGGAATAGGGGTTGACTTTTGCCGGGGCAACGGTTGAAATCCGGGCGAAGAATCCACTTCGAACCCCCTCCCGGAAGCATGAACAGCCCCATTCCCGACCTCTACGACGATGCCGTCCTCCGCCGTCCCTCCTGGCCCTGCCGCATCTGGAGCGCGCTGGCGATGCTCCTGCTGCTCTGGCCGGTCACCGGCGGCATGTACCTGCTGGCGTCGACGCGGACGTGGAGCTGGTCCATCGGCTTGATCCTGGCCTTCGCGGGCTGCGCGATGGTGTTCCTGCGTCCGGTGATGTTCCCGCGGGAGGGGTTCGAGTGGCGCATCCCGTGGCCGTGGATCGGCTTCGCGGCGGTGGTGGCCGTCCTGGCGGCGCTCCGTCCGCACGCCTTCGTTCCCGCCGAGGCCCGCTGGGAACTGCTCAAGTGGCTGTGCCTGTGCATGGCGGCGCTGGCGTGGTGCCAGTGCGGCGCGGACGGCGGGGAGCGCTGGAAGTTCTTCGCGTTCCTGCTGATGTTGGCGCTGTCGGTGGAGTGTTTTTACGCGATTTCCAAGCACATCGACCACTCCCGCGCGGTGCTGTGGATGCAGCGCGCCGACCAGTACGGCCTGCGCGCGAGCGGCACCTACCTCTGTCCCAACCACCTCGCCAACGCGCTCGCGATGGGGTTCCCGCTCGCCGTCCTGCTGCTGTTCTCGGGATCGGCCGGGGCGCCCCTGCGCCTGATGGCGGTCTACTATCTCGCCGTCGCCGCGCCCGTCCTCTACTGGTCCCAGTCCCGCAGCGGCTGGGGCGGGATGCTCGCCGGCGTGGCCGCCGCCGCCGTCCTCGCCGCCTGGCGCAAGGGCGGCGCGAAGTGGCTCGCCATCGCGCTCGTCGCGGTGCCGCTCGCGGGGGCGGCGCTGGGCTTCGGCGCCTGGAAGACCCTCCCGGCGGTGCGCGAGCGGATCGGCGCCGTGATCGAGGACCCCATCAAGGCGGGCGGCATCCGCTCCAAGATGTGGGCCGACGTCCCCGCGATGCTGCGCGACCGCCCCGCGACCGGCTTCGGCGGCGGTTCGTTCCTCTGGGCCTACCCGCCCTACCGCGTCCACACCGACCAGCCGCTCACCTACGACCAGCTCCACAACGATCCCCTCCAGATCCTCGTCGAATACGGGGCCGTCGGCGGGACGCTCGTCTTCGGACTCTACCTCTGGGCCGGGATCCTCTTCGCCGTGCGCGCCGTCCGCTCGCGCGACGACGGCGTGGCGCTCCTCTCCACCGCCGCCGCGGGGGCCCTCGCCGCCTCCGCCCTGCATTCGGTGTTCGATTTCAACTTCCACGTCTTCCCGAATCCCCACGTCCTCGTCCTGCTCTGCGGACTGGCCCTCGGCCGCCACGCCGCGCGGACCGGCGGCGGCGGCATCGCGGTGCGGGGACGCGTCGCGGCGGCGGTGCTGTCGGCGGGCGCGGTCGCCCTGTGCGGCGCGGGACTCTGGCATTCGCTGTCCGGCGGCCTCTCCTACTGGTGGACCCTCAAGGGCGAAGCCGCCCGCACGTCCATCGACCTCGACTACGCCACCGCCGAAACCTGCTACCGCCGCGCCATCCGCTGGCAGCCTTCCAACTGGCAGCCCTGGCTCGGGCTCGGCGACCTCCAGGCCACCCGCGCCATGTGGTACCGCGCGCCCGATCCCGGCGCGCAGGCCGCCGGACGCCGCGCCCTCTCCGCGGAAGCCCTCGAAGCCCTCGCCGAAGCCGAGCGCCTGAATCCCGGCGACATGTCCGTCGAGAGCGCCTTCGCCCGCGCCGCGGACGCCGCCGGCGACCCCGAGACCGCGCTGGAACACGTCCGCCGCGCCGCCGCCTACCAGCACCGGCACGCCTTCTACCGCGAGGAACTCGGATTCCAGCTCCTCCGCATGGGACGCGAAGACGAAGCGCTGGCCGTCTTCAAGCAGAACATCGCCGACAAGGTCGCCAGCGGCGACTCCCGGACCCAGGTCCGCATCCTCGAACGCCGTGCCGCCAAGCGCGCCAAGGCGGCCGCGGCCGCTGCGGACGCCGCGGCCAAGGCACCTCCCGCCGCTCCGGCTCCCGTTCCTGCTCCCGCCTCCGCCGCATCGGACTGAACCGCCTCTCCGCCATGTCCTCCGCGGTCCTGTTCCCATCACTTTTGGAAACAGGAAAAATCCTGACAAACAGGCCTTTTCCCGTCATGGTCCCGGCCATGAAAAATCCGGTCCGCTCCGGCCCGTGCCGAGCCCCTTTCCGCCGAAGGCGCATCCCTTGGACTTGAAACGGGGCGGGGGTTCGGGGATGATGGGCGGCGAAAGGAAGAGAGGCGATGGCCATGGGCGACAGGGCAAGCGAGGAGAAACGGAACGGCGGCGACTGGGCCGCGGACATGGGGCTGGGGTGTCTGCTGGACATCGCGCTGCTGGTTGCGCTGGTGGTGCTGCTGGACTCGGACCGGGGCGTCTGCGCCGTCGCGTACATGCTCTTGCTGGGGGTGCCGTCGCTGATCGTCCGCTGGCTGCTCCACCGCTCGGGCGTCCTGCACCGGAGCCTGGGCGGCTGGGGCGGGCGTCTGCTGGGGCCGGGATTCGTGCTCCTGGCGGTCGCGCTCGCGTACCTGGCCCCGTTGCCGCTGGAGGAGGACGACGCCGGGGGCGACCCGCCGGCGCCCGTCGCCGGACCGGAGAACGGGCCGGAAACGCCGGAAGCGCCGGACATCCCGGTCGGCACGCCGCCCGCCCCGGAGCCCGGCACTCCCGAAAAACCGCACTGGGAGGGAGAGGTCCCGCCCGGCGTCCGCTACGTCCCGGCGGACCCGGACGTGACGCTCGACGACGCGCTGGCGGAACTGAACGACCTGATCGGCCTCGGCGAGGTGAAGGCCGAAGTCTCCAAGTTCGCGAAATTCATCCACGTGGCGCAGCAGCGGCAGGCGGCGGGGTTGAAGGTCGCCCCCATCACCTACCACATGGTTTTCACGGGCAATCCGGGCACCGGCAAGACGACGGTGGCGCGCATCATGGCGAAAATCTACCGGGCGCTGGGCGTCGTGTCGAACGGGCACCTGGTGGAGACGGACCGCGGCGGGCTGATCGCCCAGTACGTCGGCCAGACGGCCGTCAAGACGGGTAAAGTCATCGACTTCGCCCTCGACGGCGTCCTCTTCATCGACGAGGCATACTCCATCGCCGACGGCGGCGACCAGGGCTACGGCGGCGAATGCATCGCCACCCTCCTCAAGCGCATGGAGGACGACCGGGCCCGCCTGGTGGTCATCGTGGCGGGCTATCCCGACGAAATGAAGAAATTCATCGATTCCAACCCCGGCCTGGAGAGCCGCTTCAACCGCTACATCCATTTTCCCGACTATTCCGCCGAAGAACTCGCGGAAATCTTCCGTTCGAACGCCCGCAAGAACGAATACGTCCTCTCGGAGGACGTCGAGCGCTGGCTGGACCCGGCGATGGCGCTCTGGACGAAGGACCGCGACCGCAAGTTTGGCAACGGCCGCTACGTCCGCAACCTCTTCGAGAAGACGGTCGAACGCCAGGCCATTCGCGTCTCCGGAATCGAGAACCCCACCCGCGAAGAGCTGATGACCCTGACGATGAAGGACGTCGGCATCGAACTCAAGGACCCCGCCGCCTCCGACGAGGACTAGAGCGGTTTATCGTGCCGGCCGTGGATGATCGCACGACCGGCGTGAAGGGAGGGCGCGTGTCCCCTCGCGCCGCGGCGGCCGGGGCCGGCCGCCCTCCCGGGGCATGGGGTTGTCAGGTGCCAACCTTGTCTTTTGCGTGGCGAGGCTGGCCGACCTCCGGGCGGCCCGTCACTTTCGCACGGCCCGCCCGGAGGTCGGGCCCTGCCGGCGGGAGCGCCCGGCAGGAAATCGCAAGGTTTTCGCCGGACAAATCCAAAGTCACGGCTCTGTCCCGCACCCGGAGGGGCGAGGGCGGGAAACGGGGACTTGCCGCGCGTGCGCGCGTGGGATATAGTGCGTTCGGAAAGCGGCAAAGCGGCCGCTTGCCGGAGAACGCAAGGTGGACCCCATGGAAAAACGAATCGGCATGCAGACCCCGCGGAACCTCCGCCTCGCGGCGGGCATCTTCCTGTTGGCCCTGGCCCTTCCGGGGGCCGCGCTCGCGTTCAAGAGCGCCTACTCCTCCATTTCCATGCCGGGCGAATTCGACTCGGGCCCCGCGTGGGACACGGGTACGCACCAACTGGCGCTCGTCTCGGACTACGTCTGGCAGGGCGTGATCAACGTGACCAAGAACGGCAAGTTCAAGTTCGCGGCGAACAACGGCTGGGACGTCAACTGGGGGCTCGGCCAGGAGGTTTCGTCGGTCCCGGCGGAGGACCGCGGCCCGCTGGCGCGCGGCGGCAACGACATCTCGCTGAAGCTGGCGTCGGGCAAGTACCGGTTCGTGTTCTTCGAGGACACGTCGACCTTCAGCGTGCTGCCGGAAAAGACGGCGACCTCGTATTCGAACGTCCAGCTGGTGGGGAGCTTCAACGACGACGGCGCGCAGGCGACCGGCACGATGGCCTCGCAAGGCAACGGCGTCTGGAAGGCGACGGTGTCGAACCTCTCCTACGGCGCGACGATCCGCGTCAACGCGGACGGGACCCTCTTCGGCGCGCACTCGGCGGCCGGCGCGTCCCTCGCCTCGATGCCGGCGACCGTGGCCCTTTACGGGACAACGGAGGCGGTGCTGGAGTCGGCGGGCGGCACGTTCGAGTTCACGATGGACTTCCGCAGCAACCAGCTCAGCGTCGTCCAGACGGCGACGAACGCGTTCCAGATGGCGTCGGCCGGCGCGGACGGAACCTTCGCGTGCGGCACGGCGCTTCCGGGCCAGAACCTGGAGAACGCGGGCGACAACTGGTGGACGGGCGACTTCCAGGTGGAGCAAACGAGCTTCACCCTCCGCTTCGTCGGCCGCGACAAGGACGGGGTCCCCGGCCGCTGGTGGGGCTTCCCGGCGAACACGACGGTCACGACCCTCCCCGCGGAGGGCACGCTGGCGGCGGCCGACGCGGCGTCCGGCGCGGCTTTCGCGACCTTCAACACGGGCAAGGGCGACTACACCTTCCGCTTCAACCCCCAGAGCGGCTCCTACACGGTCCGCAAGCGCGCCCTCTCGAACCTCTTCGCCAACGCCTCCTTCGAGCAGCTCGACGGCAACGGCAACCCGGTGAACTGGGGCCTCTACCACGCGGGGACCGCCCCCGCCTCCGCCTACGACGCCCATTCCGGCACGAACAGCGCCGTCCTGAACCGCCTCTACGACGATTGGGACAACCTGGGCAACATCGACCAGAACGTCGCCCTCAAGGGCAAGGAAGGCCTCCCCTTCCGCGTCTCGGCGGCCTTCCGCTGCGGCGGCAGCGCCTGGCACGGCGACACGGTGCGCATCATCGTCGAGTGGAAGGACGGCGGCCCTGGCGGCGCCCTCCTCTCCGAGGAATCCACCGAA
Source organism: uncultured bacterium (assembly GCA_902766695.1). GTDB lineage: Bacteria > Verrucomicrobiota > Kiritimatiellia > CAIQIC01 > Lenti-01 > CACXEY01. The sequence goes on along the minus strand of CACXEY010000138.1, from coordinate 19,627 downwards.
GTCCTGAACCTCTCCCCCGCCTGGCAGACGGTCGCGCTCGACACCACGGTCCCCGGCAGCAACGTCACCGCCCACGTCCTCTTCAAGTACGACGGCGCGCAGACCGGCGAGACGGTGCTCATCGACGACGCCTACGCCGGCATCGCCGCCAGCCGCACGCAGAACTTCGACGCCTGGGGCCGCCACGACACCTTCGAGAAAATCGACCCCGACTGGACGGCGTCCTCCGCCAAGACCATCCTCAACGCCGCGGCGGCCATCCCCGGCGGCGTGATCATCAGCCGCTACATCGAGGGCGTGGGCAACACCAAGGCCATCGAAATCTTCAACGGCACCACCAATGCCATCAACCTCAGGAACGAGCACTACTACCTCCAGCAGTACAACAACGGCTCCACCACCGCGTCCGTCACCATCGCCCTGACCAACGGCACCATCCCCGCCGGACGCACCTTCGCCGTCACCCGCACCTTCCCGAGCGGCAGCAAGTACCCGCCCGACAGCGCCCTCCGCCAGTTCGGCGACATCAAGGGCCTCTCCTCCCGCATCCTGCGCACCGACCAGCTGACCTTCAACGGCGACGACGTGATCGTCCTGCGCAAGGGCACCGCCTCCAGCCGCCCCGTGGACCGCGTCGGGCAGGTCGGCGCGAACGCCACCGGCTCCCTCTGGAGCCGCATGGCGACCGACCACACCCTCGTCCGCAACGGCACCGTGACCAACGGCACCACCTCTTCCGTCACGTCGGCCTTCGACCTCTCCGAGTGGACGGTCCTGGACAACGGCGACTTCGGCGACCTGGGCGCGCACGCCTTCACCGACCCCGACGCCGGCTACCTCCCCAGCGGCTACAGCCTCCTCCTCGACACCGGCGCGAACCTCGCCACCCCGTCCCTCGACGGCGGCATCGGCGACATCTCCTTCCTCGCCCGCGCCCAGGGCGGCGCCACCGGCGCCGACCTCAAGCTCGCGGTCGAGACCGCCTCCGACGAGTACTCCACCTCCTGGACCACCGTCGCCACCGTCTCCATCCCGCTCTCCCAGACCGAATTCACCCGCTACGAATGCTCCGCCGGCAACTCCGCCCACACCGTCGTCCGTTTCCGGCACATCGCCGATTCCACGACCAACCGCATCCGGCTCGACGACATCGAAGTCGGTCGCGCCTACCGCATCAAGCGCACCGAGAACTTCGCCGGCTGGACCGACCCCGCCTACCGCACCGACGGCCTGCACTCCGTCGCCCAGTGGACCCTCAGCGGCCGCGTCGCCACCAACGGCGTCTCCGGCACCCTCGCCGCCAACCTGCCCGTGGACAGCGGCTATGTCCAGACCCCGACCTTCGACGGCGGCGTCGGCCAGATCACCTTCGCCCTCTGCCGCCCGACCGCCAGCGACTCCGTCCAGGTGACGCTCTCCACCTCGGCCGACGGCGGCTCCACGTGGGACGAAGTCCAGACCTTCGAGTTCCCCTCCTCCGCCAAGGGCACCGTCACCAACCTCTCCGCGTGGGTCTACGTCCCCTCCAACGGCTGTGCCAGGTTCACCTGCGAAGGCGGAACCGCGGACGCCATCCTCGACAACATCTCCGTCGGCATGCCCTCCATCTCGCGCGAAGTGAACTTCGATGACTTCTCCCCCGATTCCGGATACAAGTCCTATCCCTACAAGGGCTGGACCATCACCGAAACCGCCATCAACAACTCCGCCAACGCGTACTCCGGCAATTCCGGCCTCATCCGCGACGCCGGCATCATCGCCAGCCCTTACATCGACACCATCGGCTCCGTCTCCTTCATGTACCGCATGGGTGTCAGCAGCGGCGACGACAAGGCCCGCCTCACGGTCGCCGTCTCCTCCGACAACAAGACCTGGACCACCATCACCCCCTCCCTCGCCGGGACCGACGAATGGCAGTCCTACGGCTACTGGTTCGCGACCAACTCCAATTGGCACTACGTCCGCATCTCCCAGAGCGGCAGCTACACATCTTCCTCCCACCGGCGCATCTTCATCGACGACATCTCCCTCAACGACTTCGCGCCCGTCCCGTCCGTCTCCTTCTCCTCCGCGCTCGACCCGGCCTACCCGGCGGTCAAGGAATCCTTCCGCCTGACCGCGGCCGCCTACCCGCGCAACGGTGCCGACATCCTCTCCGTCACCGGCTTCGTCAAGTACGCCGCCAGCGGCCGCTGGACCCCGCTTGAAATGACCGACGAAGGTGCCGGCGACTGGGCCAGCGAGACCCAGCCCGGCCGCAACGGCGGCAACTCCATCATCACTTACGCCACGGTCTGGTACGGCGGCGTCGGCGTCGTCCCCGGCAACCCCGGCTACGCCGTCACCAACATCTCCACCCCCGCCACCACCGCCACCGTCTCCTCCGTCAAGTCCGGCGAGGTCTGGATCAACGAGATCTTCTACGAGCGTTCGCCGTACGACGACCTGACCGACGACTGGGGCTTTGGATGGAACCAGGACCACGAATTCGTGGAAATCTGCGGGAAGGCCGGAACCGACATCGGCAACTGGAAGATCCAGCTCGCCTACGCGACTTCCGCCGACATCGCCGCCCACTCCAACCAGGCCATCTACGCCACCTACACCATCCCCGCCGGCAAAAAGATTCCCGACAGCGGCAACGGCTACGGCTTCTGGCTCCTCGCCGACCCCGGAATCGAGGGGGCCAACCAGTCCCTGGGAGACGAGTACGATCCCCTCGACGACGAGTGGAGCCTGGTCGTCCGCAGCAACATCCGCGATGCCGCCGGCGTCATCCGCCTCGTCAACCAGTACGGCGGCGTCATGCACTCCATCTCCTACGGCGCCTACGCGGACTCCTCCGAAAAGCTCCCCGTCAGCCAGACCACGGGCATCGACAACGACTACGCCCCCGCCCTGGCCGGCACCGGCGGCCTCTACACCGACTTCGGCTGGACGACCAAGGACCCGACCCCCGGCGAGGTCAACGGCGGCCAGACCCTCGACGGCAGCATCACCACCGAATTCATGCCCATCTGGCACGACCCGAACCTTGCGGTCACAACCCGTCTGCAAGGAGCCTTCGCCCTGTTCAACCCCGCGGACGCCGGCATCTTCGATACCGTCCAGGTCTTCTACGCCTACACGAACAGCGACTTCCCGACCTACAACACCATCGGCGGCACCCTCCACCACCGCCGCCAGGGCAGCGGTGCCTGGCAGACCATCGCCAAGCAGAACGACTTCTCCGGCAACGAGAATCCGCTCAACGGCGAAGCCTACTTCGCCTTCCTGGGCTTCCTGCCCTACGACACCGCCCCCCGCTACCACCGCCGCGACACCATGGAATACGTCATCGAGGCCACCGCCCCCGGCTATGCCGACACCTTCCTCGGCACCGAAGACGGCACCACCTCCGTCGCCTACGAAACCCTCGAAGAAGCCCAACAGCACCCCTTCACCCACTACTTCCCGGTGAACGACGTCATCGAAATCACCGATCTGGCGTTTGCGGACGACGGTTCCATCGTCATCCACACCACCGGCAACGACTCCCGCGAACGCCTGGAGGAATTCAACGTCCTCGGCACCACGGACCTCCTGATTCCGGTGACGAACTGGCCCCACCTCTACTTCGACCACTCCGGCGACCACGAATCCGACACCTTCACCATCCCGCCCACCAACGCCCCCGCCCTCCACTTCGCCATCCAGCCCGTCCGCTGACGGCTTGCGGCGGCCCGGGCCGGGGGCCGCGCGTTCCCCTTGCCAAGATGCCCCCCGCCGTCCTCCGACGGCGCCCCGAAACGCATGTGCAGTCATCCGGCCGAAGGGAGGACCGGTCGTCCCCTGTGCGGACAGCGGGGCACAAGCAAGCGCCTGTCGGTCCGCATCACGCTCCTGCGCGCGGCATTTGGATTCGTCCGGCGAAAACCCTGCGAGTCCCATGTTCCGTGTGTTGGTAATGAGTTCCTTGACGCTATGAAAAAGCCTTTGAACAAATGCCGCGCGCCGGAGCATGATGCGAGCCAGCAGGTGATTGGTTACCACCCGCTGTCCGCATGGGAGACGTCCAGCCCTACCTTGGGCCAAATGCCCGTTCATGTGTGTTTCGGACGCCGACGGAGAACCACCTGCTTGGGGCCAAACCCCGCATACTCGTTTGCTTCATGCAGACCCGTCTGCTCCCGGCGCGCGGCAGCTTCATCCAAACAACAACAATGAACGAACAAAGACAAGCACAAATCCCCGAAGCGCTGCCGCAGGCTCCGTGTCCGGCCATCTTCCTGGTCGGCATGGACCTGCACAGCGAAAAAGTCCAGCTGTGCCTGACGAGATGGCAGCACGGCTCGGACCCGGTGCGGGTCCGGTCGATCACGACGACCCTCGCCGCCCTCGAAAGCACCTACCGCCGCCAGATTCCCGCCGGCGCCCTGACCATCATGGAAGCGTCGGGCAACGCCTTCTCGACCGTCCGGCGGCTGGAGGCCATCGGCTACGAGGCGAAGGTCATGCCTTCGGACATCGCCACGGGCCTGGCACCGCCCGACCGCGTCAACGACGCCATCGACGCGTACAACATCGCCATCAGCTACGCCCGGCGCGGCAAGCGCATGGAAGTGTGGGTCCCTTCTCCGGACTACCAGGACCACCGCGCCCTTTGGCACGCCTACTGCAATGCGCGGAAGGACGCCGTGTGCCAGCGCAACCGGATCTGGGGTCTGTTCAACAGCCACGGCGTGGCCATCCGGCACACGCCGGGCCCCAAGGCCCTCCGCCAACGGCTCGCGGAGACGGCTGGACTCGATGCCGAAGCCCGGCTGCTGATTGAGCTGGCCATCGGCGAACTCGAACACGACCTCGAAACCAAGGAAACCATCCGCAAACAAATCGACCGGATCGTGGCGCTCACGCCGGCGATGCGGACGGCGATGTCGGTGATGGGGATCGGCCGGCTCGGGGCGTTCGCGCTGGTGGCGTACATCGAGGACATCCGGCGGTTCCCGACGGCGAAGAAGCTGTGCTCCTACTTCGGGTTCAAGCCGATCCTCTGCGAAAGCGGCACGGACATGGGCAGCAAGCACCTGTCCAAGCGGGGCAACGCGGCGGTGAAGGCGCTGATGATCGAGTCGGCGCAGTCGGCGATGCGCTACGGCCGCCAGCCGATGCACAAGTGGGCGCGGCGGCTGTCCGCGAAGGGGAAGGCATACAACCTGGCCGTGGCGGCGCTGGCGCGCAAGATGCTGGTTGCGCTGTGGCATGCGCTGATGGGGCATCCCGTGCCGGGATGCGAAGCCGAGATGGTGCACGTTCGCAAGGTGGCGCAGGCGGCCCGGTGTCTGGAGAAGGGACACCTGGCGCGGCTCGGCCACGCCAGCGCGATGGCGTTCGCCCTGGCGGTGACGCGGGATCTCTACGCGCATCTTCGTACAATGCAAGCGAAAGAAGGAAAATCCGCTTCTGAATCGCCTCAAGGAATCCAATCCAAGGAAAAAGAATCCAAAATCAATTCTTGACGGAACTCATACTTGTAGGGCGGGCAGTCCCTGCCCGCCAGCGCAAGGAAAGCCGCAGGCTGGTTCCGGGGATGCGCGGACGCATGTTTTCTACAGTTTCCGGGAAGGGCGGCGAGTGCCTTCGCCGCCGGGAGCTGGAACGAGCGAGCGGATGTCGTGGAATGCGGGGATGCCATGGAAGCCCATGGGGGCGACGGGCAGGGGACCGCCCGCATCCACAGTCAGGGAGACGGGATTCTGGAATGCCTCGACACCATTTTGGGGGTGTCGGGCGGATGCAGGCGTTTACGCGAGGAGGGAGGCCGGAGCGGGAGCGGGGGCGTCCGGCGCGGCGGGAGCGGGCTTGCGGACGGTTTCGATGGTGGTGCGGCGGGCGCGGACCATGTCGCCGGTGACGACGCAGGCGCCGTGGCCGCGGCGGTCGGGCGCTTCGTACATGACGTCGAGCATCAGCTTCTCCAGCAGCGCGCGGAGGCCGCGGGCGCCGGTCTTGCGGGACAGGGCGTCGCGCGCCAGCTCGCGGAGGGCGTCGGGCGTGAATTCGAGGTCGATGTTCTCCATCCGCAGCAGCTTCTGGTACTGGCGGATCATGGAGTTCTTGGGTTCGGTCAGGATGCGGACCAGGTCGTCCTCGGTCAGGTCCCGCAGGGAGGCGACGATGGGCAGGCGGCCGACGAATTCGGGGATGAGGCCGAACTTGACGAGGTCGCCGGGTTCGACGTCGATGGTGGCGTCGGGGAGGGAGCCGCCGACGGAGGTGTCGGCGGTCGCGGCGGCGGCGGCGCGCGCGGTGGTGGCCGCTTCGGCGGCGGTCTGGAAGCCGATGACGGACTTGCCGACGCGGCGCTTCTGGATGTCGCCCAGGCCGACGAAGGCGCCGCCGCAGATGAAGAGGATGTTCTCGGTGTTGATGGAGAGCAGTTCCTGCATGGGGTGCTTGCGGCCGCCCTGGGGGGGGACGGTGGCGACGGTGCCTTCGAGGATCTTGAGGAGGGCCTGCTGGACGCCTTCGCCGGAGACGTCGCGGGTGATGGAGACGTTCTCCATGCGGCGGGCGATCTTGTCGATTTCGTCGATGTAGATGATGCCGATTTCGGCGCGGGCGATGTCGTCGCCGGCGGCGTGGATGAGGCGCAGGAGGATGTTCTCGACGTCGTCGCCGACGTAGCCGGCTTCGGTGACGGTGGTGGCGTCGGAGATGCTGAAGGGGACGTCGAGGATGCGCGCGAGGGTGCGCGCGAGGAGGGTCTTGCCGGAGCCGGTGGGGCCGAGCATCAGGATGTTGGACTTCTCCAGTTCGACGCCGTCGTCGTCCTCTTCGCGGCCTTCGAGGCGGAGCTTGACGCGCTTGTAGTGGTTGTGGACGGCGACGGCGAGGATCTTCTTGACCTCGTCCTGTCCGACGACGTACTCGTCGAGCGCGGCCTTGATGGCGCTGGGCTTGGGAACCTTGAGGGAGCGGGCGATCTTGGCGGCCTTGACGGCGGCTTCGTGGCGCGCGGCCCCCTCGGGGTCTTCGGCGGCGGCTTCGGCGCGGCGGCGTTTGCGCACGGAGGGGGAGGAAGCGTTGACCTGCATCATGAGTTCGCCGAGCAGCTGGCCGCATTCGGGGCAGACGAGGATGCCGTCGGGGCCCTTGAAGAGGTCGCCGACTTCGGACTTCGGGCGTCCGCAGAGCATGCATTTGTCTTCGTATTCGTCGTGGCGTCGGGAGCACATGGGAAGGAAGCCTTTCCGGGAGTCGTGGGAGGATGGGGGGGACGGGCCGCGGCTCAGGCGCCGAGGACGTCGTCGACGAGACCGTAGGCGACGGCTTCCTGCGCGGACATGAAGAAGTCGCGGTCGGTGTCCTTGGCGAGTTCTTCGACGGACTTGCCGCAGTGCTTGGCGAGGAGGCCGTTGAGGTAGGCTTTCAGGCGGAGGATTTCCTGGGCCTGGATGTTGATGTCGCTGGCGGTCCCCTGCGCGCCGCCCCAGGGCTGGTGGATCATGATGCGGGAGGAGGGGAGGGAGTGGCGCTTGCCGCGGGTGCCGGCGGCGAGCAGGACGGAGCCCATGCTGGCGGCCTGGCCGATGCAGTAGGTGGCGACGTCGCACTTGAGGAACTGCATGGTGTCGTAGATCGCGAGGCCGGCCGTGACGCTGCCGCCGGGGGAGTTGATGTAGACGTTGACGTCCTTGGTCGCGTCCTCGCTCTGGAGGAAGAGGAGCTGGGCGACGACGAGGTTCGCCATCGTGTCGTCGATCTCGGAGCCGATGAACACGATGCGTTCCTTGAGGAGGCGGGAATAGATGTCGAAGGAGCGCTCGCCGTGGGCGGTCTGCTCGATGACCATCGGGACGAGATAGGAGGAGGCCTTGGAGTTTTGCATGGGGAATCCTTTGGGAGGAGGGTGGGTGTACGGGAAACGCGCGCGGGGCGCGCGGCGCGGCGCGGATCAGGCGTCCGCGCCGTCGCCGGCGGCTTCGGCGCCGTCGGGGATGTCCTGCACTTCGGCGGCCATGTGCTTGCGGACGGCGTCGACGCCGTCCCCGCTCCAGGCGGCGTTGCGGAGCAGGAAGCGCTGGGTGCGGGTGCGGCGGATCGTGGTGCGGATTTCGGCGCGGACGGCGTCCTCGGTCGTCTTCTGCCGCTTGGCCATGTCGCGCACGAAGGCGTCGCCGTCGCCGGTCTGCGAGCGGAGCCAGTCGCGGAGTTCGCGGGTCGAGACGGAAATCTTCTCGGCCTTGGCGATGGCGTCGACGATGTAGCGCAGGCGGAGCGTCTCGCGGGCGGTCTTCTCGGCGTTGGCGGTGATTTCGTCGATGTGGTTGCGGATTTCGTCCTCGGGGAGGCCGCGGCGCGCGTTCTCCTGCACGATGCGGTACACGAGGCTGTTCTTCTCCGACTCCACCTCCGATTCCGGCAGGTCGAAGTCCGCGCCCGGGCAGGCCAGCAGCGCCTTGTTCAGCGCGTCTTCGACGCCGCGCGCCTGGTCGTCCAGCGCCTGGCGTTCGAGCGCCTCGCGGATTTTCGCGCGCAGGTCGGCCTCGTCCGCGGCGCCGTGCCGCTTGAAGAGCTCTTCGTCGAGGGCGTGCGGGACCAGGCGGCGGATCTTCTTGACCGTCACCGAGTAGGACGCTGTCTTGCCGCGGAGGGCTTCGATGCGGAAGTCGTCCGGGAAGGCGATCTCGATCCCGCGGGTCTCGCCGGGCGCCATGCCGACGAGCTTGGGACCGATGCCGGGCAGGACCGAGGGATAGTCGCCGGCGCGCGCGAAGAAATCCTTCGCCGACGCCAGGGACTTGGCGGAAGCGTCCAAGCCCTCGTCCAGCGGATGCCCGTCGAGCGTGCCCGCGTAGTCGAACGACACGATGTCGTCCGCGGCCGCGGCGGTGCCTTCCGCGGCGTCCTCGAAGCGGCCGGCGTCCAGGCAGATGTGCTTGAGCATCTGGTCGACGGCGTCGTCGGCGATGTCGATCTTCTTCGCTTCGAGCGCGATGCCCTTGTAGCCGGAGATTTCGGGCTTGGGCGCGACTTCCATCTTGAGGGTGAAGGAGTACGGCTTGCCGACCTCGATGGGGTCTTCCTTGAAGTCGATGTCGGCGACGGGCATGAACTCGAGCTTGGCGAGGGCGGCGCGGTAGCCTTCGCCGAAGAGGCGGTCGCGGACGTCCTTGGCGATCTGCTTGCCGTACTGGCGGCGGATGAGGGACTCGGGGGCGTGGCCGGGACGGAACCCGTTGACGCGGCCGTACTTGACGTAGTCGTCGAGGACCTCGCCGTACTTGGCTTCGACCTCCAGCTCGGAGTACTCCACCTTGAGTTCGCGGCGGCATCCGCCCAGGTCGTTGAGAATCGGTTGCATCGGAAAATCCTTTCTTGATGGTATCCTGAAAATTAACGCATCATCCTACCCCGCCCCCCTCTCTCCGTCAACCGCTTTTCCTGCGGACCTTCCCGCCCGCGCCGCCGGGTGTCAGGTGGACGACCTGTCTTTTGCCTGGTGCGGCGGTCCGGCAGGGGCCGACAAGAAAACCGCAAGGTTTCGTGCTTTCCCGTATGCAGGAATTGGTAGGGCGGGCAGTCCCTGCCCGCCGGAGTCCGGAATGCCGCCAGAACGCGTCGGAGATGCGCGGACGCAGGTTCCCCCTTCATTCCGGCCGAATTGCATCCGCACGGCCAACGTCACCCGATGGTGCGTTCCCGGCATCCGGCGGCGAAGCGACCCGCCGCCCTGCCCGGCTTCGCACGACTCCTACGGGATGGCCGTGATTCCCGAATGCATGAAGGACGAAGGGGGAGACGATCCGGCGAGAAAAGGGAGCGGCGCGGTCAGGCGGCGGGAGAGGCGGAGGGTTTGGGCGGGTGGCGGCGGCGCATGACGGCGAGCTGGATGATCATCATGACCTGGTTCGTCGTCCAGTAGAGGGAGAGGCCGGACGGGAACGAGTAGAACATGAGCGTGAAGATGATCGGCATCATCAGCATCATCTTCTGCTGCTGCGGGTCGCTGGTCGGGGTCATCTTCTGCTGGAGCCACATGGTGAAGCCCATCAGGAGCGGCAGGATGTTCAGCGCAAACGGCAGCTTGTCCGCGAACAGGTTCTCCGGCGTCGAGAGGTCGGAAATCCACAGGAACGACGAGAACCGCAGCTCGATGGCCCCGCGCAGCACGATGAACAGCGCGAAGAACACCGGAATCTGGATCAGCATCGGCAGGCAGCCGCCCATCGGGTTGATCTTCTTTTCGCGGTAGAGCTTCATCATCTCCTGCTGCTGGCGGGCGGGGTCGGACTTGTACCGCTCGCGCAGGGCGGTGATTTCGGGCTGGATTTCCTGCATGCGCTGGGTGCTCATCATGGACTTGTGGTTGAGCGGCCAGAAGACGATGCGGATGAGGAAGGTCAGCAGGATGATCGCCAGCCCGTAGCTGTAGGGCCAGATGTGGTCGTGGAACCAGACCATGATCTTGAGGATCAGGATGCCGATGGGCCGCCAGAAGCCCAGCTGGAGGATTTCTTCCTGGTGCGGGCCGTTGGCCTTGAGGGAGGCGTAGTCCTTGGGGCCGACGTAGAAGGTCGATTCCTGCGTGAGCGTCTCGCCGGCCGGAACGGGCTGCGCGGGAAGGGCGATTTCGGCCGCGATGGATTCGATGGGCGTGACGGTGCGCGAGAAGAAGATCATGGAGGAGACGCGCTCGGAGGGACCGCGGCGGGCGCTGACGGTGCAGCTCTCGGCGAAGGTGGCCGGGGTCAGGATCTGCACGAAGTACTTGTTCTTCGCGGCGGCCCACTCGACGGACTGGGCGGGGCGGTCGGGCCCCGGCGCGGTCTGGCGCTGGACGCCGGGCGCGAGGGACTTGAACCACTTCTCGAACTTGCCGCCCCAGAATTCGACGTCGCTGCCGGAGAGGGTGTCGACGCCGAGCAGGGGCAGGCGGTCCTGGGTCTCGCCGGGGAGGTTGCCCATCCAGCCGGACTGGAGACGGTAGCCGGAGAGGGAGAGGTCGTGGCCGGAGGCGTTCTCGAAGCGGTCGGCGATGCGCAGGCGCCCGCCGGCGTCGTCGAGGGTCACTTCGCGCGCCATGCGGAAGCCGTTGGGGAGGTCGCGGGTGAAGGTCAGCGAGCGGTCGCCGGTGCGGACCATCACGAAGGACGCGCCAGCGGGCAGGCCGTCGGCGGAGGGCGCGGCGGCGGGGCGCTCGGCGAAGTCGAACGCGACGCACCGATCGGAGTCCTTGGCCTCCGGGTACTTGAGGATTTCCGCGCGCACGATGCCGGCGCCGCGGGAGGAGAAGGTGACGCGCAGGTCGGCGTTCTCGAGGGTCTCGGTGGTCTCGGGGACGGACTCGTCCTCGGGGGCCGCGGCGGGTTCGGCGGCGGGCGCCGGTTCGCTAGCGGCCGGTTCGGCCCCGTCGGGGGCTTCCGCTTCCACGGCGTCTTCCGCGGGCGCGGCCAGCTCGGGGTTGGCGGGCATCTCCGGGGCCTCGACGGACTGGACGGGGGCGGGGCGCTCCTTGGGCGGGAAGAACTTGGAGACGACCTTGCGGTCGATCGTCGGGTAGGCCAGGAAGGCCGCGAGGATCAGGATGATCGGGATGAGGTCTTGCTTTTTCATGGTTGTGGGGAAATGTCCTTTCGGTGGGGACGCGGCGGGCGGCGGGGCGGCACGGGATCGAATCCGCCCGGATGCCACGGGTGGCAACGGGCCAGCCTGCGCAATCCAAGATAAACGCCATATATTACACCATGCACGCGCACGGCTTCCAGCATATAATTCGAGCAGGACGGGGTGAACCGGCAGCAGCGGCCGAAAAGCGGCGAAATCGCGATCTGGTAGCCGCGCACCAGCCAGCAGACCAGGCGGGCGGCCAGGGAGAGTCGCGGGGGGGGGACGGCGTCCGTCACGGCGGCGGGGCGGGCAGCTGGCGCGCCAGCCAGGCGAAATCCCCCACCACGCGCGGCCAGGGGGCGTCGAGGATGGGCCGGCGCGCGACGAGCACGATGTCGGCGCGGAAGCCGGGCGGCAGGAGGTGGCGGTTCAGGCGGAACACCTCGCGGAGGCGGCGCTTGGCACGGGCGCGCTCAACCGCGTTGCCGACCTTGCGGCTGGCGACGACGCCGAGCCGCGCCGCGGAATCCGGGGCCTCGCGCAGGAACATCACCATGCAACGGGCGCGGCGCGGGGCGCTCGCGGCGTAGGCCTCGCGGAACTGGCGGTCGTGGCGCAGGCGCTGGTCGCGGCGCAGGGTACGGCACAGGGGGGGGACGCAAACCGCCCGGCCGTCTGGTTCGTCGGTCGGGCGGATGCGGCCGGGGGTGTCTGGGGAGAGACCCGGCACGGAGGTTCGGCGGTTTACTTGCGGTCGCCGACGGTCAGGCTCTTGCGGCCCTTGGCGCGGCGGCGGGAAAGGACCTTGCGGCCGTTGGCGGTGGCCATGCGGGCGTGGAACCCGTGCTTGCGGATGCGTTTGATCTTGGAGGGATGGTAGGTGGGCTTCATGGAAAGTTCCTTCTGTTCCTGTTCAAATGATGTCGTTCCATCCTAGCGCCCCGCCCCCCGCCTGTCAAGCGGAAGAAGCCGGCCGGAAAAACCGCGCGCGGCCGGGGCTTTTCCCGGACGGGCCCGTTTCATCCGTGCGGAACGGGTGTCAGCGCAGGGTTTCGCCGACGGGGGTCGTGAAGGCCCAGACGCCGGTGAGGCGGCCGACTTCGTCGCGGAGCGCCTGGAGGCGGGCCATGAGGGCGGCGGCCGCCGCGTCGTCGCGCACCGCGAGGACGGCGGCGTTGGCGCCGGGCCACACGTGGTCGTCGAGGCGGGGGCCGGATTGCGGACCGTCGCCGGTCAGGCGGGGCCAGCGGGTGTAGCCGCCGGGGGCGGTCTCCGCGAGGAGGGCGAGGATGTCGGCGTCGAGCACGATGTCGTAGAGGATCCAGACGGCTTTCACGGGGTGTCTCCTTCGGGTTGGGGATTGGGGGAGCGGCGGGCGAGGCAGTAGGCGATGGCGGTGCAGAGGGCGCCGAGACCGTCGGCGAGCATGTCCTTCTGGGCGTCCCACGGATCGCCCTGCGAGCCGAGGAAGAGGGAACCGGACCGCGGGTCGGCGAGCGCCGCGTAGGTCCATTCGGCGATTTCGAAGAGCGCCGCGAACCCGAGGATGCCCAGCACGGCGAGGGCGGCGAGCGTGCGGCGGCCGCGGACGCGCCCGGTCCCTTCCAGCCACTCCATCGCGGGCCAGGCGAAGACGCCGACGGCGAAGTGGCAGAGGCGGTCGTAGTGGTTGCGCGCGAAGCCGAACGTCCGCGTCACCCACCCGAACGGGACGTGTTCGAACGTGTAGTGCCCGCCCACGGTGTGCATCGCGAAGAACACCGCCATCAGCGCGTACGCCGTCCGCGAGAACCGCACGCCCCGCGCCCACAGCACCGCCAGCGCCGCGACCGGAATCCACGCCGTCAGGTTCTCCGCCCACCACACGGCGCGGTCGGCGGGCGCGACGCCCAGCGCCGCCGCGAACGCGGCGTAGGCCAGCAGCAGCGCCGCCGGGAAGATGCCCGTCCGTTCCGTGGATTCCTTCATGCCGCGCACGATACCACGTCCGCCCCCTTCCGTCTTGCCCATTCTTCCGGAAGGCGCGCCAGCCTGCTTGCCGGGCTTGCCAAGGCGGGGGCGGGCGGCTAGAATCGGGGAGATGAAACGGAGAGGTTGGACAGGGTTTGCGGTCGCGCTGGCTGCGGCGTTGTGGTGCGCGGCCGCGGGTGCGGCGCCGAAGCGGTGGGTGAGTTTCACCGTTGCGTCGGCCAATCTCTCCGACAACGACACGCAGGCGTACGGACCGGCCGGCATCCGGATGCTCCAGGCGCTGGACCCGGACGTGATCGGCATCCAGGAGTTCAATTACAAGGAGGGGACCAGCGCCGACCTCGTGAAGCGCATGTTCCCGCGCGGCGACCGGGACTTCTGCCGGGAGCGCGGCGGGGCGCGGCTGCCGAACGGGGTCGTGAGCCGGTTCCCCGTCACCGCCTGGGGCCAGTGGGAGGACCCGTACGTCAAGAACCGCCAGCTGTTCTGGGCGACGGTGCGGCTGCCGGGCGGGAAGGACCTGCACGTGGTGAGCGTCCATCTGGTCCAGAACCGCGCGAACCGGCGGATACCGGAGGCGGACTACCTGGTGGAACGCATCCGGCGCCAGTTCCCCGCGAAGGACTACATCGTGCTCTGCGGCGACCTCAACACGGGCAGCCGCGAGACGGGCGTGATGGCGGTGCTGGGGCGGATCTTCGACCTGCAACGGGTCCCGGCGGACCAGAAGGGGAACCCGGACACCAACTCGGTCCGCACCCACCCCTACGACGTGGTGCTGCCGAACCGCGCGCTCGCCCCGTACGAGGTGAAGACGGTGGTGGGCGGGCTGGGCTTCCCGGACGGCATCGTGTTCGACACGCGGCTGTGGTCGCGGCCGCCGTTCCCGGCGCGGAAGGACGACGCGGGGGCGTCGCTGCAGCATCTGCCGGTGATGAAGACGTTCCGGGTTCCGGTGGACTGACGGGGCGGCTCACGCAGAGGCGCAGAGAGGAAGAGACGCAGAGGGCTTGGAGGGGGGACGGGGAAAGAATGAACTCGCGCGGAGGCGCGGAGGGCTTGGGGGGGACGGAAAAGCACAAAAGGACAAAAAGGAAACCGGGTTTTCTCTCCGCGCCTCCGCGGCTCCGCGTGAGTTTTCTTTCCCCCTGCAAGCCTCCCTCCGCCCCCGCGGCTTCGCGCGAGGGGTTTCTCGGGGTCACTCGTCGGGCTGGAGGGTGCCGAAGGTGACCTGGACGCGGGCCTGGGGGGGATCGGTCTGGACAAGGGACAGGCTGGCGGGGAGGTCGGCGTGGATGGGGCGGAGCTGGGAGACGGGGCCGCCGACGCCGGTCGCGTCCACGAAGAGCCGTACGTCGCCCGCGGACAGGGCGTCGACGAGTTCGGGCGGGCCCTTGACGGTCACGGCCGCGACGTCGGGCACGACCGTCGCCTGCAAGGCCTGTCCGGGCGGGCAGACGAGGCCGACGGGCACGTCGTCGAACCGCATGGTCCCGGAGCGTTCGACGATGGGGATTTCGAGGGTGGCGGTCGGCGGATCCATCCGTACGTGTTCGGCGGCGTCGCCCGGCAGCACGAGACGTTGGGCGCGCCGGGTGAAGGTCCGGATGCGGCCGTCGAGATCGATCGGCAGCGTGGATACGGATTCGATGCGCGCGAGGACGGATTCGGGTCCGGTGAGCTGGACGGTGGCGGGCGTGATGACGGGCGCCTTCTGCTCGTAGCCGGCGGGGAGCATGTTCTGGGTCTCCAGCCGCACGGGGACCTGCTTGGTGCCCTGGCGGTCCATTCGGACGACGATCTTGGACGGCACGGCGAAGTCGAGGATGGGCGAGCCGGGGGCGCTGACGTCGGCGGCCGCGAATTCGTGGACGCAGGGGGCGGCGTCGGTATGGTGCCGCAGGTCGACGGAGACCTTGACGAGGTCGCGGTTGAGCAGGCGGAGGTCTTCGCGGGTGCCGAGGAAGGAGATGTCGACGGTGCGGGCGGAGGCGTCGAGGACGATCCAGCCGGGCGGCGGCTGGATGGAGACGGGGATTTCCGTCACGCGCGCGGAGTAGCCGGTGATGGCGCGGATGCCGAACCACACGATTGCCGCGATGGCCAGCGAGATCAGGAAGATGCCTCCGCGCGTTTCGAGCCGGTCAGAGATGGTTTTCAGTATCTTCAAATTCCTTCTCCATGAGGGCGTCGGTCTTGGCGATGCCGGTGGGCGAGAGGTCGAGGCTCTTGCGGAAGCGGGTCCAGCGGGATTCGCGGGCGGCGGTGTTGCGCAGCAGCAGGGCGGCGAGGAGGCGGTGCAGGCGCGATTCGTCGATGCCGTAGGCGAGGTGTCCCTTGTAGGCGACGGAGATGGCGCCGGTTTCCTCGGAGACGACCAGGACCAGCGCGTCGGTTTCCTCCGATATCCCCACCGCGGCGCGGTGGCGCGTGCCGAGGTTGCCCGGCAGCGGCTTGGAGGTCAGCGGGAAGACGCACGCGGCCGAGCGGATGCGGTTGCCCGCGATGATGACCCCGCCGTCGTGCAGCGCCGTGTGCGGGAAGAAGATGGTGTTGAGCAGGTCGCTGCTGACTTCCGCGTCCACGTGCGTGCCGGTTTCCTGGATCGCGCGGGTGCCGATCTCGCGCTCGATGGCGATCAGCGCGCCGGTCTTGCCGGCGGAGAGGGTCTCGACGGCGCGCACCAGTTCCTCCAGCACGTCGCGGTCGTGGACGGTGCCCGACGAGAAGGCCGGCTTCTTGCCGAGCTCCGCGAGCGCGCGGCGGATTTCGGGCTGGAAGATCACGACGACGGCGATCACCGCGTACATCGACAGGTGCTGCAGCAGCCAGTTGAGCGTGGTGAGGTGCCCCACCTGCGTGACGACCATCAGCAGGATGGCGGCGAACACGAGCCCGAGCAGCACCTGCGCCCCGCGCGTGCCGCGGAAGAACAGGAACACGGAATAGATGATGGCCGAGAGCACGGCGATTTCGAGGAATCCCCGCAATCCGGGCAGGACGAGCGTGTGCGAAAGTTGTTCCCAGGAAATCATGCCCGCACTCTGCCACGCCCCGGCCCCGCGCGCAAGCGCCAATGCGGCCCCCGGAAAGTTTTCCAACCATTGGAAAAAAAGTTTCCAATCATTGGAAAATTCCGGCCGGTTTTTCCAATCATTGGAAAAAATTTTCCGGATTTTTCCAACCATTGGAAAAAAAGTTTCCAATCATTGGAAAATTCCCACGCACCGCCGTCCCGCGGGTTCGCGTGGACTTTCCGCGCCCGATGCGCTATACAGGGGGCATGAAACTTCCCTTTTTCGCCCAACTCTTCAAGTCGCTGGCCAGGCCGCCCGCGACGAATCCCTTCCCGGCGCCGCACCTGCCGCCGTCCGTCACCGAGTACCTCGACGACGTCCGCGCGGGACAGGCCAAGTTGAATCCGCCGGTGCCCTTCCCGCCCGGCGGCCGCGGGCGCATCGCGTACGACCCGGCGGCCTGCATCGGCTGCAAGCTGTGCATCAAGGTGTGCCCCGCGCACGCGATCGACTTCATCCCCGAGGCGAAGAAGATCCGCATCTTCCGCGCCCAGTGCATCGCCTGCGGGCAGTGCACGGAAGTCTGCGCGAAGAAGTGCCTGTCGATGGACGGCGAATTCCTGCAAGCCGACACCGACCGCAATTCCCCGGCGCTGGTGGCGGAATGAGCGCCCGCCGAGCCTTTGCGGCCGCGGCGTTCCTCCTCGCGGCGGCGGCGGCGTGGTCCCCCGCGGCCCCGGCGCTGACGGCGGCCGAGCAGCTGGCCTTCGCGGACGGCATCTACACGCGCGGCCTCCACGAGAGCGCCGTCGGCGAGTACCTGGCCCTCCTCCGCGACTTCCCGGACGCCCCGGAAGCGGCCGCCGCCCTCTTCCGCACCGGCGAATGCTACCGCCAGCTCGGCAACGCCCAGGGCGCCGAGCGCTTCTACCGCCGCGTCGCCGCCGAGCATCCCGGCACGCCCCTCGCCGACCGCGCCGAACTCCGCCGCGCCGAGCTGGAGATCGACGCCGGCAAGCCCGCCGACGCCGCCGACCGCCTCCGCGCCCTCCGCACGCGCGACCGCTCCGCCGACCTTTCCCCCGCGCTGGAGCCCGACACCGCCGCCGCGGCCGCCTACGAACTCGGCCGCGCCCTCCGCGACGCGGGCGACGCCGACGCCGCGCAGGCCGCCTGGGAGGAACTCCTCGCGACGGGCGCCGACTCGGCCTACCTCGGCTTCGCGGCCCTCGACCTGGCCACCCTCCGCGCCGATTCCGCGGCCCACGCCGACCGCATCCCCGGCTGGTACGCCACCGCCGCCGAGAAGGCGGCCACCCCCGGCGCCAAGGCCGAAGCCCTCTACCGCTGGGGCGAATGGTCCTTCAAGCGCGGCGACCACGCCGCCGCCGCCGACACCCTCCGCGCCCTGCGCACCGAAGCCCCGTCCAGCCGCCGCGCCCGCGAGTCCGCGCTCCTCCTCGGCTGGTCCCTCTACTACCTCGACCGCGCCCCCGAGGCCCTCGACCTCGCCGACGAAGCCGAGTCCGCGGCCCCCTCCGCCCCGGCCGCCGCTTCCGCCGCCTACCTCCGCGCCGCCGCCCTCCGCCGCATGAACCGCGACGGCGAGGCGCTTCTGGGCTTCTCCTCCGTCCTGCGCGACTACCCGGGAACCCCCTTCGCCGGACGCGCCGCATACGAAGTCATGGCGACCCACTTCAAGCGCGGCGACCACGCCCAGGTCCTCGCCGCGGCCCCGGCCCGTCCCGAGCCTGCGCAGGAGGCCGACGTCCTCTGGATGCGCGCCGAATCCGAGCGCGCCCTCTCCCGCCCCGCCGACGCCCGCACCCACTACGCCGCCCTCGCCGAGAACCACCCCCGCTCCCCCCACGCCCCCGACGCCCTCCGCCGGCTCGGCGACCTCGAGCGCGATGCCGGCCGCGACGCCGAAGCCGCCGCCTGGTACCTGCGCGCCGCCGACGCCCATCCCGATCCCGCCCAATCCGCCTCCTCCCTCGAAGCCGCGGCCCTCTGCCTCCAGCGCGCAGGCGATGCCGAAGGCGCCCTCGCCGCCTGGGACCGCCTCGCCGACCCCGCCGCCGGCGCCCCCGACCTTGCCGCCGTACGCCTCCACCGCGCCCTGGCCCTCCTCGAACTCGGACGCGACGACGACGCCCGCGCCGCCTTCGACGCCCTTCTCGCCGACGCCCCCCACGGCCCCGCCGCCGCCCAGGCCCTCTACTGGCGCGGAACCTTCCTCGCCCGCGACGCCGCCTGGCCCGACGCCGAGACCGCCTTCCGCGCCGTCCTCGCCGAACCCGCCGACCCCGACACCGCCTCCCGCGCCCGCGCCGGACTCGTACAATCCCTCCAGCGCCAGGACCGCATGGACGAAGCCGCCGACCAGACCGAGCCCCTCCTGGCCGACCCCGCCTTCATCGCCGAAAACCCCGCCCTCGTCGAGTGGCTCCTCAAACTCCGCACCGACCAGGGCCAGACCACCCGCGCCCTGCGCGCCGCCCGCGAACTCGCCGAGAACGCCCCCACCGACGCCTGGCGCCAGATCGCCTGGTACTGGACCGGCGTCTGCCGCGACCGCACCGGCGACACCGCCGCCGCGGCCGAAGCCTACGAGCGCGCCGTCGCCCTGCCCGCCACCACCCGGCAGGGCACCGAATCCCTCCTCGCGCTGGCCGACCTCGACCGCGACGCCGGCCGCTACGACCTCGCCCTCTCCCGCTACACCGCCGCCGCCGAGCAGGCCCGCGACGACGACGCCCTCGACCTGCGCACCCGCGCCTACTTCGGCCTCGGCGAGACCGAAGAAGCCGCCGGACGCCCCTCCGAAGCCGCCCGCCGCTACCGCATCGTTTCCGTCCTCTTCGACGACCCCGAACTTTCCCCGCGCGCCCTCTTCCGCGCCGGCCTCCTCTACCGCCAGGCCGCCCGTCCCGACGAAGCCGCCCAGGCCTTCGCCGAACTCACCACCCGCTACCCCGAATCCCCCTACGCCCTCCAGGCCGCCGAAATCGACACCCCCGCCGCCCCCCCCCCCTCCCCCCCCCCCC